>NZ_JBSHCT010000001.1:168117-532699 GCF_053615935.1 Nocardiopsis sp. NPDC055879 | reverse complement strand
GCACACACCATCGCCTTGACGCGTGCGGTGCGGGCGGCAACAATCACGCGGCGGGGAAGGAGGGAGAACCCACCCCCACCCCGCCCAACCACCAGCAGGATCACGACCCCAGGCGCCCCACACTGAACCGGTGGATCTGAACCATCTAAACCCTCTGAACCAGTAGATCCTGCTCGCAGCCCTCATCTCGGCGCACATCGCAGCGCACATCGCAGCGCCCATCTCGGCGCCGAACCCGGCGCTGCGGGTAAGCGCGGCCAAGAAGCGTCATCGTTATTCAGTGGGCCGCCTCCTGCTGGGCCGCGTCGAGTCCGGCGCTGATGACACTGTCCATGATGGCGGCGAGACGGTCCGCGCCGAGTCGGGGTGCGTGCTCGGCCATGCGCTCGACCAGGAGGCGCTCGCGTTCGGCGTCCCGTCCGGCGAAGTAGCCGACCGGCTTGAGCCGCTGCACCTGGGCGGCGACCAGGGCACGGCGTTCGAGGAGATCGGCGAGTTCGGCGTCCAACACGTCGATCCGACCGCGTAGCCGGGCGATGTGGTCGTCGTTCTGCGGCGGGATGCGGTGGTCGTGCACGGTGGGTCCCTTCCTCGGTGTGTACGGGTGCGCGGTGCGGCCGTATGTCCCCGAGGACGGGGGAATCGGGGCGTCGGCCGCCCGGAAAAGCGAAAGAGCACCGGGCGTTGCCCGAGTGCTCTGTTGCCGACGTTCCCCTGGTTCCGCCTACGTGGAAGCGGCCGACGGGTCCGTCGGCTTGCTAAACACGAAATAGCGGTGGGTCATGGGGGCGATCATACCCGCTCCGAGGTGCAGCGTGTCTCTTCGGGGCCTCGACTCTATTCGGGGACCTCGACGCGGATCATGAGCGCGCTGCCCTCCGCGGTGACCTGGCCGTTGGCGCGGATCTGTCCGGCGACGTACACCTTGCGGCCCTCGACCCGGTCCACCCACGAGGTGATCTCCAGCGGGGTGAACAGCGGGGTGGGCTTGCGGTAGTCGATCTCCAGGTGCGCGGTCAGGCCGGGGCTGGTCTCGACGGCGGAGACGCTGCCGACGGCTTGGTCGAGCATGGCGGCGATCCAGCCGCCGTGCACCAGGCCGGGAGGGCCCTGGTAGATCGTGTTGAGGGTGATCTCGGCGCGCAGACCCTCTTCGGTGCGCATGAGGGCGAGCTGCGGCGCGGCCGGGTTGGTGTCACCGGCGACGATGTTGGTGATGGTGCCCACCTCGGTGGTCCCATCGCCGAGCTCGCGGGTGACCATGGTGCCGATCTCGCGACGGGCGACGTTGAGTCGTTCGGTGAGACCTTCGACGGTGGCGGCGGTCTCGGCGAGGGTGTCGGTGTCGACCTCGGTGTTGGCGACGGCGTCGATGAGGTCGTGCACACGAGAGACCAGGGAGCGCAGTTCGGCGGGGATCTCGGTCCCCTGGACCAGGGGAAGTCCGAAGGACCGAGGGTCGGACGTCTCGGTGGCCGGCTGCGTATTGACCGTCATGTGTTCCTCGTCGATGTTCGGTTCGTGGGCGTCGGCCCGGGGGCGGGGCCTGCTCAACGTCAAAACCGAATCCTACTCGGCAGTATTCCGGAACAGCCTGGTACGGCGGTGCGCTCCCCATCACACGCAGCGGAGACGGGGACCACCGCCGGCGGGTTCAGGACAGCTCGTGCTCCATGTGCCGGTGGGGGATCCCCGCGTCGAGGAATTCCGGGCCGTGGGCGACATAGCCCAGTCGTTCGTAGAAGCCGAGGGCGTGGGTCTGCGCGTGCAACTCGACCCTCTTCAGTCCCATCTCCACCGCCAGGTCCCCGACCGCGCGCACCAGGGCCGCACCGATCCCCTTGCCGCGCCCCTCCGGCAGGACCGCCATGCGTCCCAGCAGTCCCACGCCCTCACCCTGGTCCACCAACCTGACGGTGCCCACCGGTACGTCGCCCTCCTTGGCCAGGAGGAACTCGGCGGTGGTGTCGCGCTCGTCCCATTCCTCGGCGATGGGCACCCGCTGTTCGGCGACGAACACCGCGCCCCGGATGACGAAGACGGCCGCGCGATCCCGTTCCCCGCGCACTCGGAGAATCCGTGGTTTTTCCATGAGCGCAGACTAACGGAGCCCTCCCCCGCCGGTGTCCGGTGCCCACGCCCTAATAACCTGGGGGTATGGGCATGCCGAGCGAGGTCCATCCCACCGTCGAGGATCCGCGCGTGGAACGAGCACGGTACTGGCGCTTTTCGGGCCTGCCCGGAACCGAACTCCTGACCGCCCGGTTCGTCACCACGTCCTTCACCCGGCACACCCATCCCACCTACACGATCGGGATGATCACCGGCGGGATCGAGGAGTACACCCACCCGCGCGGTCGCGCCCGGGTCGGCCCGGGCGGGTTGGCCGTGGTCGCCCCCGGCGAGGTGCACACCGGACACGCCGGCGTCCCCGAGGGGTGGGGATATCGGGTGTTCTACCCCGCCCCCGAGGTGGTCGAGGAGATCGGCCGTGAGCTGGGAATGCGGGGCACACCCGGCTTCCGCGAATCGGGGATCGACGCCCCGGAGGTGTCCCACGTCCTGGTCGCCGCCCACATGGCCGCCGAACGCGGGGATCGGCTGACCTCCTCCGCCCTGACCAGGCGGGGGCTGGCGATGCTGCTGCGTTCGCACGGCCGTGAACGGGTCCCGGACGCCGCGGAACGGACCGCGCGCCCCGAGGTGACCCTGGCCCGCGACGTTCTGGCGCGGGACCTGACCACCCCTCCGACCCTGGAGGAATTGGCCGCCCACGTGGGGCTGGGCCCCTTCGCCCTCAACCGGGCCTTCCGCACCCGCTACGGGCTGCCGCCGCACGCGTACCTGAACCAACTGCGGGTGGACCGGGCCCGAGCCCTGCTCCTTGAGGGAAGGCGGGTCGGGGAGGTCGCCACGGAGGTGGGCTTCGCCGACCAGCCCCACCTGACCCGACACTTCCGCCGCCATCTGGGGGTGCCGCCCGGCGCCTACCGGCGCGACCTGGGTGACCGGCCACCGCGGGGCGAGTGATGGACCTCATCACGAGACGCAAGAACGTTCAAGACCGGTGACACGAAGCCGCCTAACGTGGGCGAGTGTGAGTATCCTGTCGCAACTGCGCTCCCCGGCCCTCCGGGACGGCCTGGGCATCGGTGTCGCCGTGGGCGCCGCCGGCCTGGCCTTCGGTACGGCCGCGGTGGCCGCGGGGTTGTCCCCCGCCCAGTCCGTGTTCCTCAGCCTGTTCATGTTCACCGGCGCCTCCCAGTTCGCCCTGGTGGGGGTGATCTCCGGCGGTGGGAGCCTGGTCGCGGGCGCGCTCGGCGCGCTGCTTCTGGGCGCCCGTAACACCCTGTACGGGTTGCGGTTGACCGAAGTACTGGGGTGGCGGGGCGCCAAGCGGGCGCTGGCCGCCCACGGGGTGATCGACGAGACCACCGCGATGGCCCTCGCCCAACCGGACCGGGAGTCGGCCCGGCTCGCCTTCGTGACGACCTACGCGGTGCTGGGGTCGTTCTGGGTCGCCTTCACCCTGTTGGGCGCGCTGGCCACCGAGCGGGTGAGCGACATCGACGCGTTCGGTCTGGACGCGGTGGGTCCGGCGATCTTCCTGGGGCTGTTGTGGCCCCGTTTGCGTGACGAGGGTGGACGCACCCGACTGATCGCCCTGTTGGGCGCGGGCGTGGCGCTGGCCACCACCCCGATCCTGCCGCCCGGGGTACCGGTGCTGTTGGCCGCCTCCGCCGGACTGATCGCACTGTTCGGTCCGGAGCCGCGGGTTCCCGGTCCGGTCGATGGGAACAGCCCCGTGTCGGGCCGGAACGAGGAGGTGGGGTCATGACCCTGTGGATCGCGTTGATCGCCACTGCCGCGGGCTGCTACCTGCTCAAGTACGCGGGCATGGCCGCGCCCCGACGACTCCTGGACAACCCCTGGCTGCGACGGTTCGCGATCGCCGTTCCGGTGGCGCTGTTGGCCGCGCTCATCGCGGTGGAGGCGCTGCGCGGGGAGGGCCAGGCCCTGGCCTGGGACACCGCCCGCATGGCGGGGGTGGGAGCGGCGGTGCTGGCTCTGGTCCTCCGAGCGCCCTTCCTGGTCGTGGTGATCGCCGCGGCCGCCACCACGGCCGCCCTGCGGGCCCTGGGGTTGTGAGCGTCGGGCCGGTCAACGGATTCGAGGGGGCTTGTGGGGAGTTGTCCACAGGCCGCGAAGCCCACCCTTGACCGACCCTGGGCCGCCTGCGAGAGTCGGCCGCATGCTCTCGGGACACACCCTGGTTCCGGGCGCGCCTTGAGAGGACCTTGCGACGATGGAAGGACCCGCCTCCATGGCCCCTGCCGCACAACGGCCCCTACCCCCCGACGACACCGCCGCGCACGCGGCCGTGCAGGTCCTGGCCACGGCCGGGATCAGACGCTGCTACACCGTTCCGGGTGAGAGCTTCCTCGAACTCGCCGACGCCATCGACCACCACCCCGAGATGACGCTGGTCTCCACCCGGCACGAGGGCGGAGCCGCCTTCATGGCCGAGGCCGACGCCAAGCTCACCGGGGTTCCGGCGGTCGCCGCCGCCACCCGCGGCCCGGGCGCGGCCAACCTGGCGGTGGGTGTGCACACCGCGATGCAGGACTCCACCCCGATGATCGTGTTCCTGGGGCAGGCCGAGACCGAACGGCTGGGTCGGGAGGCCTTCCAGGAGGTGGACCTGACCGCCTTCTACGCGCCGATCACCAAGTGGTCCACCACCGTGCACCGGGCCGACCGGTTGCCGGAGGTCACCGCGCGGGCGATCCGGATCGCCACCACCGGTCGGCCGGGCCCGGTCGCGATCGCGGTGCCGGGCGACCTGTTCGGACAACGGTTGGGAGAGCGCCCGGTACCGGAACCGTTCACCGCGCCCCGACCGGCGCTGGACACGGCCGACCGGGACCGATTGGCGTCCTGGCTGACCCGGGCGGTGCGGCCGGTGATCATCGCCGGTGGTGGCGCGCGCGACGCACGCGAGGACCTGGTGCGGGTGGCCGAGCGCTACAGCGCCGGGGTGTACGCGTCCTGGCGGCGTCAGGACGTGTTCCCCAACGACCATCCCCTGTACCTGGGCCACCTGGGATTGGGGGCGCCCAGCGCGATCCTGGGCGCGCTCGCCGACGCCGACGCGGTACTGGTGGTGGGCTGTCGGATGAGCGAGACCACCACGCAGGGATACCTGCTACCGGAGTCGGACGGGCGGACCCGGGTGGCGCAGATCGACGTCGAACCCGAACAGGTGGGCGCGACCTGTCCCGTGTGGCTGGGTGCGGTGGCCGACGCGGGCAAGGCGCTGTCCGACCTGGCCCGAGCACCGGGACAGACACCCTACCGGGACTGGAGCGCCGCCCGACGGTTGTGGGTGGAGAGCTCGACCCCGCCCAGGGAGGTCGCCGAGCACCAGGATGAGCGCATGCACCCGTGGTCGGTGGTGGCCGGGATGCGCCAGACCCTGCCCGAGGACACCCTCCTCACCAACGACGCGGGCAACTTCGCGTCCTTCCTGCACCGCGGCTGGTGGTTCCGTCACCCACGGACCCAGCTCGCCCCCACCAGTGGTGCCATGGGGTACGCCGTCCCCGCGGCGGTGGCGGCCAAAATCGCCGATCCCGAACGCACGGTGGTGGCCGTGGCCGGTGACGGTGGGGCGCTGATGACCGGTCAGGAACTGGAGACCGCGGTGCGCATGCGCGCCGCCGTGACCGTGGTGGTGTTCCAGAACGGGCTGTACGGCACGATCGCGATGCACCAGGCGCGTGAGCTGGGCCGATTGGCCGGGACGGAGATCAGCGGCCCGCTGGACCTGGCCGGTTACGCCCGCGCCCTGGGAGCGCGGGGCGCCACCGTGCACACCCGGGAGGAGCTGGAGAAGGCCCTGACCGAGGCGGTCACCGCCGACCTGCCGACCCTGGTGGACGTGCGTACCGACCCCGAAGTGATCAGCCCGACCACCACCATGTCGGACCTGCTCGGGCCGGAGTGATCGGACGTGCGCTGATGGCACCGGCGGGTGCGACCCGCGGACCCCTTTCTCGGTGACACTCGTTTCCCGGTGACACTCGTTCTTGTGGCGGCGGTCCGTTCGCCCCGGTCCGCCGCCCGATCGACCTCCCTCACCCCTGCGCCGAACCCATCGACCCCGAGACCGGGGTGGGACGTTGTTCGGTGAGGTGGGCGGCGGCTTCGCGCAGGGCTCGGACGACGGCGCGGATGGCCGGGCGCCGGGAGGCGTCGGTGCGCCAGAAGACGTAGACCTGGCGCACCAGGGCCGGCTGTACGGGTACGACCCGCACCCCTTCGGGCAGGGGCCCTCGACCGAGACGGGGCATGACCGCGGCCCCGATCCCGGCGGCGATGAGGGCCAGTTTGGTCTGGTGTTCCTCGACTTTGTGCACGACGTTCGGTACGCCGTCGCGTCGGCGGATGATCCCGTGCAGCCAGTCGTCACAGATGGAACCACGACCCCAGCTGATCCAGGGCAGGTCGAGGATCTCGTCGAGTTCGAGCAGTTCACGGTGGGCAAGGGGGTGGTCGGCGGGCAGGGCGATGTCGCCGACGTCCTCCATCAACGGGGCGCGGGTCATCCCCTCGGGCAGTGGCAGGGGGCGGCCGACCCAGTCCACGACCATGGCCAGGTCCGCCTCGCCGCGGACCATGGTGGGCACGCTCTCGTGGGGTTCCTCCTCGTACAGCTCCACGCGCAACCCGGGGTGGGCGTCGCGCAGGGCCGGGAGTGCCCTGGGCAGCAGTCCACGGACCGCGGTGGGCGTGGCGGACAGGCGCAGATGTCCGGTGACGTCGTCGCGGTGGGCTTCCAGGTCGGCCTCGGCCCGTTGGACCAGGGACAGGATGCGCGAGGTGTGGTCGACGAGGAGTTCGGCGGCGTCGGTCAGTCGTACGCCACGGCCGTTGCGTTCCACCAGGGACTGCCCCACCTCGCGTTCCAGCTTGGTGAGTTGTTGTGAGACCGCGGAGTTGGTGACGTGGAGGGCCTTGGAGGCGGCACTGAGGGATCCGTGCACGGCGATGGCGTGGAGGACGCGGAGCCGGTCGACGCTGAGCATGTAAGGAACACTAACTCATCGATTTAGAAGAATGAAGTAGACCTAACGCAGCTGTCGGGATAGAACCGTTCCATGAACACCTCCCCGGCTCCCTCCGCCACGGTCTCCTCCGTACCGCGACCCCTGTCCGGGTGGCGTGCGAAGTTCGTGCTGCTCACCCTGGTCTGGGGGATGAGCTTCGTCCTGATCAGGATCGGCGCGGAGGTCCTCACCCCCGTACAGTTGTCCCTGGGGCGCATGCTCATGGGGGCGTTGCCGCTGGTGGCGGTCCTTCTCCTGCGCGGGGGGCGCCTTCCCACCTCCCCTCGTCTGTGGGGCCACCTGTTCGTGGCGGCCCTACTGCTCAACACGGTCCCCTTCACCCTGTTCGGGTTCGCCGCGCAGCTCATCCCATCCGCGCTCATGGGGATCGTCAACGCCTCCACCCCATTGTTCGGGGTGGTGTTCTCGATGCTGTTGCTGTCCGACGAACGACCCGATCGCCAACGCTTGTGGGGGCTCGCCATCGGGTTCCTCGGCGTGCTCATCGTCTTCGGTGTGTGGAACTCCCTGACCACGGTGAACGTGGACGATCGCGACGGGATGCTCGGCATGCTCCTGGTCGTGGGCGCCACCGCCTGTTACGGGATCGGCACCCCCTACCTGCGCCGCTTCGTCGCCGGGACCTCGCACGGCGCCTTGGAGCTGAGCGCCCTGCAACTCCTGTTGGGTTCGCTTCCCCTGCTGTTGCTCCTACCGTGGGCCGGCGGCGTTCCCACCGACCTGACCTGGCAGGCGGCGCTGGCCGTGGCCACTTTGGGCGCACTCGGTACCGGCTTCGCCTACGTACTCCAGTACGGGATCGTCCGCGGTGCCGGAGCGACCGTGGCCACCACCGTCACCTACGCGGTGCCGGTGGTGGCGGTGACCGCCGGGGTGGTGCTCTTGGGCGAGACCCTGACCTGGAACCAGCCGTTGGGCGCGCTGGTGATCATCGTGGGCGCCGCGCTGTGCCAAGGGGTGGTGCGGGTGCGACGCCCTCGCGGGGGCGTCGGGCGTGCCCCGGCCAAGACCACCGTCGGCACCGAAGGTTCCTGACCTCCAGGCACCCGAACACACCGAAGCGCCGGCAGAGACTCCAAAACACCGCCTAGTCCTCGCGGAGCCTTTCGACCGCGGCGGACAGGTCGTCCGGGTAGGGGCTGGAGAACTCCACCGGGCGGTGCTCGGTGGGGTGGTCGAACCCCAGTCGGACCGCGTGCAGCCACTGGCGGCGCACTCCCAGCCTCTCGGCCAGGGTCGGGTCGGCGCCGTAGAGCATGTCACCGACACAGGGATGACGCAGCGCGGACATGTGCACCCGGATCTGATGGGTGCGCCCGGTCTCCAGCTTGATCTCCAACAGGCTGGCGGCCCGGAAGGCCTCCTGGGTGTCGTAGTGGGTCACCGAGGGACGTCCGCCCGCGACCACGGCCCAGCGACCGTCCCCGGCGGGGTGCCGGTCGATCGGGGCGTCGACGGTGCCGCGCAGCGGGTCCGGGTGTCCCTGGACCAGCGTGTGGTAGCGCTTGTCGACGGTGCGTTCCTTGAACGCCCGCTTGAGCACGCTGTAGGCGGTCTCGCTCTTGGCGACCACCATCAGCCCGGTCGTGTTGGCGTCCAGCCGGTGCACGATGCCCTGGCGTTCGGCCGCGCCGCTGGTGGCCAACCGCACGCCGGAGGCCAGCAGACCCTCCAGGACGCTGGGTCCGGTCCAGCCGACCGTGGGGTGGGCGACCACGCCGACCGGCTTGTCCACCACGATGATGTCGGTGTCCTCGTGCACGATGTTCATGCCGGGGACGGGGTCGGCGCGCGGTACCGGGGCGGTGGGCGGTGGCGGAAGGGTGACCTCCAGCCAGGCCCCGGCCTGGACGCGATCGGACTTGCCGGCCTCGGCGCCGTCCAGCAGGACACCACCGTCACCGATCAACTCGGCCGCCCGGGTACGGGACAGACCGAACATCCGCGCGATGGCGGAGTCGAGTCGGTCACCCTCCAGGCCGTCGGGGACCGGCAGACTCCTGATGTCGCTCATTCGCCCTTCTTCTCCTCACCGTCGGCGTCCGGGTTCTCCGTCTTCGCCTCGGCCTTGTCTTCGTCGGCGACCATCGTCCCGTCCAGGTTCAGGCCCTTGAAGGTCAGCGCGACCACCAGGCAGGCCCCGACCACCACACAGGAGTCGGCGATGTTGAACACCGGCCAGTTCGGCAGCCGGATGAAGTCGATGACGGCCCCGTGCAGGGGCGCCGGGTCACGGAAGAACCGGTCGACGAGGTTGCCCGCGGCGCCGCCCATCATCAGGCCGAGCGTGACACCCCACCACAGGCTGCGCACACGCCATCCGATGTAGCCGATGCCGAGGACGACGACACTGGCGATGATGGTGAACACCCAGGTGTATCCGGTGCCCAGGGAGAAGGCGGCACCGGTGTTGAACACCAGGGTGAATTGCAGGAAGCTGCCGATCACGTCGACGTTCTCGCCGGGCCGGAAGGTCGCGAGCGCCCATTCCTTGGTGGCGAGGTCGACGGCGATCGCTACGAGCGCGACCAGTAGCAGGAGTGGATACCTGCGTGGACGGGCCTTCGTGTTGTCGTCGGTCGTGGTCATGTTGCTGTCCCCAGGGGGCTCTACCTCAGTCAGCGACGCTCCTCGCGCTGTTTGCAGGTGACGCACAGGGTCGCCCTGGGGAAGACCTGAAGGCGTGCCTTCCCGATGGCCTGACCGCATGACTCACAGACCCCGTAGGTTCCCGCGTCCATCCGTTCGATCGCCCGTTCGCCCTCGGCGAGCAGGTCACGAGTATTGTAGGCCAATGCCAGGTCGTGTTCGCGTTGGAAGGCCTTCGCACCGGTGTCGGCGGGATCGTCCCCGGCCCCCTCGACGGGGTCCTGGAGCCGCTCGGCCACTTCTTCCTCGGTCTCCTGGACCTTCTCACGTTGGGACTCGACCTCGGTCTCCAACCGCTCCCTGACCTCGGCGAGCTCCCGCGGGGTCCAGGGGTCCTCACCCGGGCGGACCGGCGGTCTCGCCGCTTCGGTGGTGTTCATCGCACTCCCCCTTCGCGCGACCCACGACCTGCCCCGCGCCCCCGTCGGAACTGCGAAGTCGTCCCTTGCGCGGTGCCGTGAGTGGTGCGCCGAAGCCTAGGAGCTCAACGGACACATGACAACGAACCGGGCCGTGAAACGCATACCGCTCGCCTACCCCGGCAGGCGTCCGATCGAACGCCGGTAGAGCGAGACCGGACACATGATCGTGCCGCCCGGCAACCCCTCCTCGGGCACGGAGACCCCCGCGCGCGGCAAGGCGGTTCACTCGACGGTGGCGAACCCGCCGTAGTCCTCGGCGAGCAGCGCCAGGTGCGGTTCGTCGAAGACCGCCGGGCCCCCGTGCGGTCCGACGAGCACCTCGATCACCCAGTCCACGTCCTCGGCGTCGTCCTCGCCCGCGAGCATGTCCCGGTGCACCCGGCAGGGCTCGTATCCCTGCTCCAGAAGCTGCTCGGCCAGCTCCTCGGCATCCTCACGATCCGTCAGGGTCACCAGCACCGCGCCCCGTGTGCGCTCGGCCATGGCCGCGCCCTCCCACATAATCAGCGGTACGCCTTGCCGTACTGCGTTATCCTGAGTTCCGTGTCGATGGGGACGAGTAGCGTTGGCCCCGACCGGACAGGCACAGCCTAGAGGCGGTGTGCCGGTCCGAGCGACCCGGGGACGGTGCGAGCCCGGGGGTACGACCAGCGCGAAGATCACCCCGGAGCGGCCGGAAGAACGGGCGACCCATCCCTTGGACGAGCGGTGGAGCACGCCCCAGTAGAACCGGCGCGAACCCAATGAAGTGGGACCCGTCACCGAACCGCCACGCGGTCACGGTCACGGTTCCAAGGAGGGTGGTACCGCGGGGCGCGACAAGCCTCGTCCCTCCGTCAGGAACATCCCTGATGGAGAAAGGTACGACGGTGACCGACGACCCCCGGCCCGAATCCCGCGCGCTGCCACAGCTGCCCGCTCAGATCGACCTGCCCACGACGGAGCGCGAGATCCTCGGCCGCTGGTCGAAGGAGAACGTCTTCCAGCGCTCCCTGGACCAGACCCGCGGCAAGGAGAACTGGGTCTTCTACGAAGGCCCTCCCACCGCCAACGGCCAGCCCGGCGTCCACCACGTCGAGGCGCGCGCCTTCAAGGACGTCTTCCCGCGCTTTCGCACCATGCGCGGCTACCACGTCGACCGCAAGGCCGGCTGGGACTGCCACGGCCTGCCCGTCGAGGTCGCCGTGGAGAAGGAACTGGGCCTGAGCGGCAAGAAGGACATCGAAGAGTTCGGCATCGCCGAGTTCAACGACCGCTGCCGCGAGTCCGTCCTGCGCAACGTCGACGCGTTCACCGCCATGACCGAGCGCATGGGCTACTGGGTGAACATGGACGACGCCTACCGCACCATGGACCCGCAGTACGTGGAGTCCGTGTGGTGGGCGCTCAAGCAGATCTGGGACAAGGGCCTGCTGGTCCGCGACTACCGGATCAGCCCCTACTGCCCGCGCTGCGGTACGACGCTGTCCGACCACGAGCTCGCCCAGGGATACGAGACCGTCACCGACCCGTCGGTGTTCGTGCGCTTCCCGGTCACCTCCGGCCCGCTCGCCTCACCCGAACACCCCACCTCGATGCTGGTGTGGACGACCACCCCTTGGACCCTGGTGTCCAACACCGCGGTGGCCGTGCACCCCGAGGTGAAGTACGTGGTGGCCACCAACGGCGACGAGCGGCTCGTGGTCGCCGAACCGCTGTTCGAGAAGGTCCTCGGCGAGGGCTGGGAACTCACCGGTGAGAGCTTCGAGGGCGACGAGATGGAGCGCTGGACCTACCAGCGTCCCTTCGAACTCGTTCCGTTCGAGGAGCCCGCGCACTTCGTGGTGCTCGCCGACTACGTCACCGTCGAGGACGGTACCGGTCTGGTCCACCAGTCGCCCGCCTTCGGTGCCGACGACATGGTGGTGTGCCGCGCCTACGACCTGCCCGTGGTCAACCCGGTGCGCCCCGACGGCACCTTCGAGGCGGAACTTCCACTGGTGGGCGGCGCCTTCTTCAAGGAGGCCGACAAGACCCTGGTAGCCGACCTCAAGGACCGCGGGCTGCTCTTCCGCCACAAGGACTACGAGCACTCCTACCCGCACTGCTGGCGCTGCCACACCGCGCTCCTCTACTACGCCGTCCCCTCCTGGTACATCCGCACCACCCGCGTCAAGGACGAACTGCTCGCGCAGAACGACGTGACCAACTGGGTGCCGGAGAACGTCAAGGAGGGTCGCTTCGGCGAGTGGCTGCGCGGCAACGTCGACTGGGCGCTGTCCCGGAACCGCTACTGGGGCACTCCGCTGCCGATCTGGGAGTTCCCCGACGGCCGCCAGATCTGTGTGGGCTCCCTGGAGGAGCTGAGCGAGCTCAGCGGCCAGGACCTGTCCAACCTGGACCCGCACCGCCCCTACGTCGACGACGTCGTCATCCCCGACCCCGACGCCGACCCGTCCCTGCCCGAGGACCAGCGGGTCGCCCGCCGCGTCCCCGAGGTCATCGACGCCTGGTTCGACTCCGGTTCCATGCCGTTCGCCCAGTGGGGCGCCCCGCACCAGAACAAGGAGACCTTCGAGGCCAACTTCCCGGCCCAGTACATCTCCGAGGCCATCGACCAGACCCGCGGCTGGTTCTACTCGCTGCTGGCGGTCAGCACCCTGGTGTTCGGCCGCAACTCGTTCGAGAACGTGGTCGTGCTCGGCCACATCCTCGCCGAGGACGGCCGCAAGATGAGCAAGCACCTGGGCAACGTCATGGAGCCCATCCCGGTGATGGACCGGCACGGCGCCGACGCGCTGCGCTGGTTCATGCTGGCCAGTGGTTCGCCGTGGAACGCCCGCCGGGTGGGCCACAGCGCCCTGGAGGAGATCGTCCGCAAGGTGCTGCTGACCTACTACAGCACCACGTCGTTCTTCACCCTGTACGCCAACACCGGTACCGGCTGGGACCACTCCCGGTTGGCCGAGGCACCCGCGCCGCAGGACCGTCCGTTGCTGGACCGGTGGCTGCTGTCGGAGCTCAACGAGGTCGTCCGCGACGTCACTCTGTCGATGAACGACTTCGACACCACCGGCGCGGGTCGTCGCCTGACCGCGTTCGTCGACGACGTGTCCAACTGGTACGTGCGCCGTTCCCGCCGCCGGTTCTGGGGCGGGGCCGACACCCCCGAGGGCGCGGCGGCGTTCGCGACGTTGTTCGAGGCGTTGGAGACCGTCACCCTGTTGATGGCCCCGATCGTGCCGTTCCTGACCGACCACGTGTGGACGGCGCTGCGCCGGCCCGACGCGGCCGACTCGGTGCACCTGGCCTCCTGGCCCGAGGTGAACGCCGACCTGATCGACCCGGAGCTGTCCCGTCGGATGGCGCTGGTCCGCCGTCTGGTGGAGCTGGGGCGTTCGGCCCGGGTGGACTCGGCTGTGCGCACCCGTCAGCCGCTGCCCCGCGCCCTGGTGGGCGCCTCGGGCTTCGCGGACCTGCCGGAGCAGCTGCGCGACCAGATCTCCGACGAGCTCAACGTGGTCGGTCTGGACTCGCTGTCCTCGGTCGGCGGCGACCTGGTCGACTACGTGGTCAAGCCGAACTTCCGGGCCTTGGGCAAGCGGTTCGCCAAGCGCACCCCGCTGGTCGCCAAGGCCATCCAGGCGGCCGACCCGGCGGTGCTGGTCGAGCAGGTGCGTTCCAGCGGCTGGGCCCAGGTGACGGTCGAGGACGAGTCGGTCGACGTGAGCGCCGACGAGGTCTTGGTGACCGAGCAGCCCCGCGAGGGCTGGGCGGTGGCGACCGAAGCCGGTGAGACCGTGGCCCTGGACCTGGAGTTGACGCCCGAGCTGCGTCGCGCCGGTCTGGCCCGGGAGATGGTCCGGATGCTGCAGGAGGCTCGCAAGGGCGGTGGGCTGGCCGTGTCCGACCGGATCCACGTGTGGTGGACCACCGAGGACGAGACGGTCCGTCAGACCCTGTCCGAGCACGGGCGGGCGATCGCCGGCGAGGTGCTGGCCGACGCCTTCGTGGCCGGCGTGGGCGAGGACGTGCCGCACTCCACCTCTTCGGAGGAGTTCGGCGTGACCTTCACCTTCCGCAAGGCCTGATCCGAGGACCGAAGGGCGCCGCTCCCCTTGTGGAGCGGCGCCCTTCGTGTGTGCTCAGTTCGTGTGGGAGGGGTCCTTGGCACGTTCGTCGGCCTCGTCCAGGTCGTCCTCGTCGTCCCGGTGGACCCTGTCGTCCTCGGTGTCCCTGTCGTCCTCCGGGCCGGACTCGTCGAAGATCGCCGCGTAGGCGAGCGCCGGGTCCTCCTCCGGCTCCGGGTCGCCCGCTGAGCCGTTTCGGGGACGTTCGAACGCCGCGATGCGGTCCGGGGCGTCCTCGTCCGCCGGGGAGGCCTCTCCACTCTCGGCTTCATCGGTCTGGGCGTCCTGGACGCCCTGGACGCCCTGGACGTCCTCGGCCGGCTCGTCCGTCGCGGGGTCCGCCTCCGAGGCGTCGTCATCGGCTTCGAGGGTCTGGTCGCCGTCGGTCCGGGGGGTGTCGTCCTCCGGCGCGGCGGTGTCCTCGGCTTCGAGTTCCTCGGTCTCCGGGGCCTCGTCGACCTTGTCCTCGTCCTCGTCGCTCTCCGCCCGCACGGCGGCCGCGGCGTCCTCGCCGGGGTCGGACTCGGGGTCGGTGCCGTCGAACGTCTCCCGAGGCTCCACGGACGCGTCCTCGACGGTCTCCGTGGGCTCGTCCGCCTCATCGTCGGCGACGGTGCTGTCCTGGACCTCGGGTTCCGGTTCGAGGTCGGTGAACGCCGCACTGGCGCCGATGGTCTCCTCGGTGGCCTCGGGTGCTTCCGCGTCGAGGTCCTCAGGCGTCGCGTACGACTCGAAGTCGGAGCCGGCCTCGCTCATGTCGTCGGTCGACTCGAAGGTCTCATGGGGGTCCGCCAGGTGCGCGTCGCTCCGCGAGGGTTCGACCTCCTCGTCCACCGGCCCGGTGGTCTCGACGGTGTCGTCCTCGGTCGTGGGGGTGGCGACGTCGCGCTCGGGGACTCGGTAGGCGAACGCGGAGGCAGGGGCCTCGACGGGTTCGTCCTGAGGGGGCGGGGTCTGGGCCGCCTGGACCGGCTCGGGCCAATCACCCTTGGTGGGTGTCTCCCATCGGGGAACGTCGAACTCCGGTTCCTCCTGGGGTTCCTCGCCCCAGGGCCGTGCGTCCGGAACAGGGGTGTCCCGCACCGACTCCTCAGCCGGTGCGGGTACGCTCCCAGATCGCCCCGACTCCCATGTGGGGTCCGGTGCCGCGGCGGGGACCGCTGGGACGGACGACTTCCCCAAACCGTCCGTCCGTGCCGTGTCCCTTCCGTCCGCGCCGAACCTGCCTTGGAGCAGAGCGCCCAGTAGGAGGAGGACGCTCAGCGCGCCGAGTCCCAGAGCGATGTACACCAGGGCTGTCTCGGCGAACACCAGTGCGGCCGCGATGACGGCGATGGCCGCCAGCACCGCCACGGTAGCGAGGATGCTAAGGATCACGGGTCGACCAGGGCCTTTACACGTGTTGAGCCGGAGTCTTCAGTTGTTCGGAGTCACATGCCGCTGGAGGGTCAGCGACGCTCGTGCGGGACCTCGCCAGGGTGGAAACCGTGGGGGGCCGGCTCGGGGTGACCGAACGGGTTGCCGCCGGGGCCGCCGGGACCACCGTGCTGCTGCATGGCGGGGGCGCCACCGGTCTGAGGGGCCATGGTCTGGAAGCCACCCGTGGTGTTCGGGTTGAGCTCCGCCGACTTGGCCTTCTCCTCCTCGCTCTTCAGCTCGTTGAGCTGACGCTCGAAGTAGTCCTTCAGACGGCTACGGTACTCGCGCTCGAAGTCCTTGAGCACGTTGACCTTGTGCTCCAGCTCCTCGCGCTGCTGGACCAGGCTGCCCATGACCTGACGGTGGCGCTCCTGGGCGTCACGGTCCAGGTTCTCGGAGCGGGCGCGGGCCTCACCGATGATCTGGTCGGCCTGACGGCGCGCCTTGCCGAGGATGTCCTCGGACTCGTTGCGCGCGCGGCCGAGCGTCTCGTCGGCCTCACGGCGGGCGTCGCTGATCGCCTGGTCGGCGGTCTGCTGGGCCAGGGCCAGGACACGGGCGGCCGTGTCCATGTTCTCCTCGCCACCCATGGCGATGTTGGCGCCGGTCATGGCCATCTGCTGCTGCGGCGCGGGCGGCTGGGGCTGCTGCTCGATGGGCGCCTGGGCCTGGACGGGCTCCGGACGCATCTGCTCCATCTGCTGCTGAGCCTCGGGCTGCTCCTGGGGCTGCTGGAAGTCCTGCATGCCGGCGTTGGGGACCTTGCCCCGCAGGCACTCGGCGAGCTTGCCGCGCAGTTCCTCGTTCTCCTGGATCAGTCGGTCCAGCTCTGACTCGACCTCATCGAGAAAGGCGTCGACCTCTTCTTCGTCGTACCCGGGTCGTAGCCGGGTGGTACTGAACTGCTTGTTCCGCACATCGGCGGGTGTCAGCGGCATGTTCGTCTCCTTGGCGCGCTTGGAGTCTGTCCGTAGGGACGCTACCTGATCGTGACCTTACGGCAATCCAGATCATGACCAAGACCACAAATCGGAATCCGGGGTTACTTTTCCACCCCTGCCGTCCTCATCACAGGCTCGCCGCCATCCCCGCCAGGACACTCTGAAGGATGATGATGGCGAAGAACAGGATCAACACACTCAGGTCGAGTGCGATGCTCCCCAGCCTCACCGGCTTGATGAACCTACGGAGGAACCTCAGTGGTGGGTCGGTGATCGTGTACACGATCTCAGCGAGTACAAGGACGAACCCGCTGGGTCGCCAGTCCCTGGAAAAGGACTGCACCATCTCCAGTACCACCCTCGCTATCAGCACGAAGACAAACAGCTGCAGGAGGAGGGACAGCACTGATAGGACGATACTCACGGTCGTTCCTCGACCCAATCTCTGGACAAATGTGACGGTCTAGCTCTGATTGAAGAACCCTCGCTCGGCGATCCGCGCCTTGTCTTCGGCGGTCACCTCGACGTTGGCCGGGGACAGCAGGAACACCTTATTGGTCACGCGTTCGATACTGCCATGGAGACCGAAGATCAGACCAGCCGCGAAGTCGACCAGACGCTTGGCGTCACTGTCGACCATCTCGGTCAGGTTCATGATCACCGGTGTACCTTCCCGGAAGTGCTCTCCGATCGTACGCGCCTCGTTGTACGTGCGCGGGTGGAGCGTGGTGATTCGTGCGAGGTCGGCGGTCGAGGCCGTCGTGGTGGTGCCACCGCGTCGTTCACCCGTTCCCAGGTAGTCGCCGGTGTCCATCACGGCATCGCCTCGTGTTTCCTCGCCGGCGGGAGAGTCCGCGTCGCGGTCACGCTGCTCCTCCACAACCTCGTCGAATTCATCGAACTCATCATATTCGTCCGCATAACGGTGATCGTAACGGTCGTCCTCCACGAGACCGAGGTAGACCGCCATCTTGCGCATCGCGCCGGCCATCTCGCACCCTCCGTCGTTCCCGCGGCCTCGACCGCAGCCGGCTCCTCCGTCTACACCCGTCCTGGCCCCACAGTCGCGGGGCGGGCACCCTTTCGGGCGAACACCACAGACAGGCCCCAAGGTCTATGTGGGGACATTACCCCACGTTCGTGCCTCGGGCGCCGAGCAACGCCGCACCGAGCCGCAGGTGTGTCGCGCCTCTTTCGATGGCGGCTTCCAGGTCCCCGCTCATCCCCGCGGAGACCATCGTCGCCCGAGGGTAACGGTCCCTGATCCCCATCGCCACCTCGTGAAGACGGGCGAAGGCGGCGTCCGGATCCCCACCCAAGGGTGCGACGGCCATCACACCTCCGAGTTCGAGCGCATCGTGTTCGGCGATGGCGTCGGCGAGGGCCGGAGCGTCCGACGGGTCGACACCGCCACGTGGTCCCAGCACGCCCGCTCGGGCCTCGTCGTCGAGGTCCACCTGGACCAGACAGGTCAGACGGCGATCGGCGGCCGCCGCGCGCTCACCGAGGGCCCGGGCCAGCTTGGCCCGATCCACCGAGTGGACGACGTCGGCGTAGGAGGCCACCGATCTGGCCTTGTTGGTCTGCAACTGCCCGACGAAATGCCAGGTGAGGTCGAGGTCGGCGGTTTCGGTGGCCTTGGGCGCGGCCTCCTGGTCCCGGTTCTCGCCGACGTCGGTGACACCCAAGGAGGCGAGTGCGCGCACGTCGCTCGCGGGGTGGGTCTTGGTCACCGCCACCAGGGACACCTCGGAGGGGTCGCGGTCCGCCTTCGCACAGGCCGACTCGATCCGGGCCCGCACTTCCTGAAGGTTGGCGCGGATCTGCTCGGTGCGCGCGGGGTCGGTGTGTGACACGTCTGTTCCTTCTGTTCCTGCTGTGGTGGCTGTGTTCCGTGTGGCGTGCGCCGTACCGATTCGGTCCAGGCGGGATTGGCCGATTCCGGCAACGCGGGTTTGGTGGCCGTCAGGGCCGTGCGGGTCAGGTCCTCCAGATGAAGGAGGCGAACCTGCCGGTGGGGGCGTCGCGGCGGTGGGAGAACAGTTCGGGGCTCTCCAGGGTGCAACGGCCGTCGGAAGTGATGTTCTCCACTCCCGAGCGGCTCAGCTGGGCGATGACGGCCGCGAGCATGTCCACCCCGGTGGTGCCCCGGCGGGTGGTGGAGGCCGCCTCCGGCGTACGTTCGGCGGTCCGGGCCTGAAGCTCCGGTGGTACCTCGTAACAGCTCCCACAGATCGTAGGCCCGAGGAAGACGGTGATGTGGTCGGTTCTGGCGCCCTGGGCGACCATGGCCTCGACCAGGTTCACGGCGATCGCCCGGGCCGTACCGAGTCGACCGGAGTGCGCGGCGGCCAGGACACCCGCCTCGGCGTCGGCGGCCAGAACCGGTAGGCAGTCGGCGGCCATGGAGGCCAGGACCAGATCGGAACGGGTGGTGACCACCCCGTCGCAGGTGCCCACCCCACCGGGTTCGGTGGCCACGAGCACGTCGGCGCTGTGCACCTGGTTCATCCACACCGTCCGATCGATGTCGAAGCCCAGGTCCTCGGCGGCGCTCCTTCTGTTGGCGAGAACCGCCTCACGGGAGTCGCCCGTGCCGAGGCCGAGGTTGAGCGAGTCGAACGGTGGAACGCTGACCCCGCCCTTGCGTTCGGTGACGGCGGCGCGTACGCCGGCCCCCAGGTCGATGACGTTGCCCATCGGTGTGTCCGTGGTCCTTCCCTCGGCCCCACCGGCGGCCGGGAGGTCCCGACCCCGGGGGCGGCGACGGCCCCGCCACAAGGGTCGGGGCCGCTGACACGTCGATGGTATCCGGTGGGCTACTTGAGGAACTCCGGCACGTCCAGGTCGTCGGGGTCGTCGAAGATGACCCGACGACGAGGCGTGGGAACGTCGCCGCGCCGCTCGGAGGCGTCCGAGACGGCGTGGATGGGACCGGACTGGACTTCGGACTCCGGCTCCGGTTCGGGTGCCGGAGGCTCCTCGGCCGGAACCGGCTGCGCCGTCGGTGCCGCTGTGGGCTCCGGGGCGATGGGCGCGGCCGGGGCCTCCTCATGGGAGACCCGGTGGCCGTTGCCCTGGTAGGACTCCATGCCCTGGTAGGAGTCGGCGTTCTGTCGGGGCTCCGGCTCGGGACGCGAGGACACCGGCGGGGTCTGCGTGTACCGGGGCTCGGGACGTGCGGACTCCGGGCTCGTCCAAGAGTGGGCGGGCTCGGTGGTCCAGGGTGCCTCGGGCTCCGGGGCGGCCGGTCGGGACGGGGCCGTCCACGGCATGTTGGTGGCCGACGCCCCGCTCGCGCCCTCGGCGGACGGAGCGGCCACGGCGGACTCCTCCTTGCCGGACGTGATGCCTGCCGTGGGGGCGACGGCCTCAGGAGGGTCCACCGGCTGACGCTCCCGCGTCGCCGGCACGATGGCCTCGGGTTCATCGAAGCCCGCGGCTATCACGGTGACCCTCACCTCATCGCCCAAGGCGTCGTCGATGACCGCGCCGAAGATGATGTTGGCCTCCGGGGCCGCCGAGTTGGCGACCAGTTGCGCGGCCTCGTTGATCTCGAAGAGTCCGAGGTCGGAGCCGCCCTGGATGGACAGCAGGACCCCGTGCGCCCCGTCGATACTGGCTTCCAGCAATGGTGAGGAGATCGCCAGTTCGGCCGCTGCGACGGCCCTGTCGTCCCCTCTCGCCGATCCGATCCCCATCAACGCCGATCCCGCCCCGGACATCACCGACTTGACGTCGGCGAAGTCGAGGTTGATCAGGCCCGGTGTGGTGATCAGGTCCGTGATGCCCTGGACACCGGAGAGCAGGACCTGGTCGGCCGCCTTGAACGCGTCGAGGACGCTGACCTGACGGTCGGAGATGGACAGGAGGCGGTCGTTCGGGATGACGATGAGGGTGTCGACCTCCTCGCGGAGCATCGCTATCCCGGATTCGGCCTGGGTCGCACGCCGCTTGCCCTCGAAACCGAAGGGGCGGGTGACCACACCGATGGTCAGGGCTCCCAGGGAGCGGGCGATGTTGGCGACGACCGGGGCTCCTCCCGTGCCCGTGCCACCGCCTTCGCCGGCCGTGACGAAGACCATGTCGGCCCCCTTGAGGACCTCCTCGATCTCCTCACGATGATCCTCCGCGGCCTTGCGGCCGACGTCGGGGTTGGCTCCCGCTCCCAAGCCGCGGGTGAGCTCACGGCCGACGTCGAGCTTGACGTCCGCGTCGCTCATCAGCAGCGCTTGGGCGTCGGTATTGATCGCGATGAACTCAACGCCCTTGAGCCCCTCTTCGATCATTCGGTTGACGGCGTTGACACCGCCGCCGCCGATGCCGACGACTTTGATGACCGCGAGGTAGTTCTGCGGTGCTGCCACGACGAGGGGCCTTTCCGCTCGCATGAGCCGTTCCGTCTTCGCGTCCGCGAGATGGTTCCGCGGGTGCGCCGGCGGTCCGGCATCCGGTTCTACTGAGTGCGTTTCGGGTTCACCCACCTCCCGGTTCGCATGGACCGTCGGCGGGGACCCCGGGTCACCGGTACCGTTCCTCGTGCCTGTGGCCTCGATCAAACGGTTCCTGCGTATCCCGAAAAGCGTGTTTTACTACGTTGTTGATGGTGGTTGTGCTTCCCGACAGTAAGCGGACCGTCGGGTGCGGGCAACCGATGACGGCTTCAGCCTAACCGCGTATAACACGAGGAAGCGAAGTGCGTACTCGGCGCGTCGCGTCTGGAATGTCCTCTCGGAGTGCCGTTTCGCGGTGGTGCGGACCCGCTTGTCCCGGGAACGGCGCGTTGCCCCGACTCCACCCGAACCAGAACATCCCTTGATATTCCCTTCACCTGACCATGGCCAGGTCGGGCGTACCGACGTCGTAGACGCGCCCCTCGGCGGTGGGATGTTCGCGCATCAGCACCCTCAGGACCTCGCTCTTGTCCACGGTGTGTTCGGCGTCGCCCCACTCCACCAGGGAACCGTCCCCCAACTCGATCTTGATCGCGTCGGGGTCCTTGGCGTCGATGAGCTGGATTCGGGCCACGAAGGAGTCGGGGGCCTCCCGCACGATGTCCGCGGCGGCCCGGACCGCCTCGTTCTCCTCGACCTCCCCGGTGACCGACACCAGTGGATGCGTGCCGGGCCGGCTCGTCGAGTCCTCGATGCGCACACCGTCGCCGTCCACCAACCGGTACTCCTCCCCCACCGCGATCGCGAGCAGGGGCTGACGTTCTACGACCTCCACCTTCAAGGTGGCGGGCCAGCCCCTGCTGACGGTGGCGGACTCCACCAGGTCGAGTCCTTCGACGCGGTCGCGGCCGGCGTCCAGGTCCACCCTTATCAGCGGGGTACCGGTGTTCACCGACACCGCCGCCTCGACCTCGGCGGCGGAGATCCGGTCCGCGCCGGTAACCGCGACGTCGCGGACCACCAGCAGCCGGGAACCGAGGAGCAACCACACCACGGCGCAGACCAGGGAGACGACCAAGAGGACCGCGAAGGTCACCTTCCAGGGGTCCGAACTCCCCCGACGTGCCGTCGCAGCGTTCTTCCCGGCCTGGTCGGCACCCACGTGTGTACCCCTTTAGTCGTTTCCGTTGCCCTCTGCCCGCTCCGACAGGGCCGCGACGATGTGCGGACCCAGCTCGGTGACGTCCCCCGCCCCCATGGTCAGGACGATGTCCCCGGGACGGGCGAGTTCGACCACCGTACGCACCGCCTCCTCACGACCGGGCACGTAACGCACCCTTTCGTGGGAGACCTTGGAGGTGATGAGTTCACCGGTCACCCCGGGTTCGGGGTCCTCCCGGGCGGCGAAGACCTCCGTCACCACGACCTCGTCGGCAAGGCTCAGCGCGTCCGCGAACTCCTCGGCGAAGATCCGGGTCCGGCTGTACAGGTGCGGCTGGAAGAGGGCCACGACCCGGCCGAGGGGGACGTCTTCCTCCTCCGCGTCCTCGGAGAAGGACTCCAACGCGGCGCGGGTGGCGCGCAGATCGGCGTCGATCTCGGTGGGGTGGTGGGCGTAGCTGTCGTAGACGCCCACCCCATCGCCCTGGCCCTTGAGCTCGAAGCGGCGGGCCGCTCCGGCGAAGTCGGCGATGCCCTCCACCGCCACGTCCAGGTCGTGCCCGAGTTGGTCGGCCACGGCCACCGCGGCGGCCGCGTTGAGGACGTTGTGCAGTCCTGGGACGGCGACCGTGCCGTCGATCGGGTCGCCGTCGACGGTCTGGAGGGTGAACTCGGTGGTGAAGCCACGGGCGCGGATCCGGGTGATCCGGTAGTCGGCGTCGGCCGCCTCACCGTAGGTCAGCACCCGCTTGCCACGTTCTCGGGCCAGTTCGGCGACCTTGCGGGCACCGGGGTCGTCGACGCCCACGATGAGGGTGCGCTCGACGCGGTCCACGAAGTTCGCGAAGTTGTCGTGGATCTCGTCGAGACCGCTGTAGTTGTCCAGGTGGTCGGCCTCGACGTTGGTGACCACGGCGATCTTGGGCGAGAGCATCAGGAAGGAGCCGTCGCTCTCGTCGGCCTCCACCGCGATGGCGTCGCCGACCCCCGCGTCCGCGCCCAGGCCCGTGGTGACCAGCTTGCCGCCGATCACGTAGCCGGGTTCGGCGCCCAGGTGTTGCAGGACCACGGTGACCATGGAGGTCGTGGTGGTCTTGCCGTGGGTGCCGGAGACGGCGACGCCCTCGCGGTTCAGCAGCAGGGCTCCCAGGGCCGCGGCCCTGGGCAGGATCCGGATGCCGCGACGTCGCGCCTCGACCAGTTCGGGGTTGTCCTCGCGGATCGCGGAGGAGACCACCAGGGTCTCGGCGGGGCCGAGGTTCTCGCCGGCGTGTCCCACGTGGACACGCGCCCCCATCTGTTCGAGTTCGCGCAGCGTGTCACTGTCGCGGGCGTCACTGCCCGAGACCTCGACCCCGGATTGCAGCAGCACCCGGGCGATGCCGGACATGCCGGCTCCTCCGAGGCCGATGAAGTGGGTGCGTCCCAGCTTGTCGACGGGGACCGGTTCGGTCTGCCGGACCAGGCTCATCGTGCGTCCTTACCGTCGTCGTAGTAGACCTCGTCGCCCTCATCCTCGGGCAACGGCATCTCCGGGGTGGGTTTGTCGCCGCGGGCGATCGCCATGACCTCACGGGCGAGCTCGGTGTCGGCGTCGCGGCGGCCCATACGGGAGGCCGCCTCCGACATCGCCACGACCCGGTCGGTGTCGGTGAGCAGCGGGATGAGCTGCTGGACGATCCAGTCGGGCGACAGGGCGGCGTTGTCGACCATGATGCCGCCGCCCGCCTTGACGATGGGCTCGGCGTTCAGGGACTGTTCGCCGTTGCCGATGGCCAGCGGGACGAACGCGCCCGGCAGGCCGACGGCGGTGAGTTCGGCGCAGGTCAGAGCGCCGGAACGGCACATGGCCACGTCCGCGGCGGCGTAGGCCATGTCCATACGGTCGACGTAGGGAACGGCGACGTAGGGGATGCCGTCCTGGGTGAGGTCCTGGGGTTCGTCGGCGTTCTTGGGGCCGACGACGTGCAGAACCTGCACGCCGGCGTCGCGGAAGGCGTCGCGGGCGGCGAAGGCGGCCTCGTTGACGCGCTGGGCGCCCTGGGAGCCGCCGAAGATCAACAGGGTGGGCAGGTCGGGACGCAGGCCGAAGTAGGTGCGCGCCCTGTCACCCATGGCCAGACGGTCCAAGGAGGTGACCTGCTTGCGCAGCGGGATGCCGATGAAGCGCCCGTTGCGTATCTGGGCGTGGGGGTGCCCGGTGAAGACGTGCGGGGTGAGCCGCGCGCCGAGCCGGTTGGCCAGGCCGGGCAGCGGGTTGGCCTCGTGCACGATGATGGGCATCTTGCGACGACGGGCCGCGAGGTATCCGGGGGTGGCGACGTAACCGCCGAAGCCGACCAGGACGTCGGCCTGGATCCGGTCGAGCTGTTCGCCCGCGGCGCTGAGGGCGCCGGCGAGTTTGCCCGGAACGGTGAGCAACTGTGGGGTGAGCCTGCGTGGTAGGGGGACCGCGGGGATCAGGCCCAATTCGTAACCGCGCATGGGAACGAGTCGGGTCTCCAGACCACGCTCGGTTCCCAGGCAGAGGATCTCGGTGTTCGGGTCGATGCGCCGCAGCGCGTCCGCAAGTGAGAGTGCGGGCTCGATGTGCCCGGCCGTGCCGCCTCCGGCGAGGGCTACCCTCATCGTCGTCGATTCCTCCTTGGCCGGTCACCCGCCGGGACCGGGCCGCTCTGGTTCTTGGCCGTTGTCTTGGTGTCGCGCTTGCGCGCCGGGCGAGGGGTGCTCGGCGCGGATGTGCGCTTGGAAGTCGTGCCTCCGGCCCGATTCTGGACGGAAGCGACGAAGTTCTCCAGGCCAAGCCAGCTTAGAGCCCTTTGGGGCCAACCGGGACCGCGAGCCGCCAGCGCCTTCTGTGCCTGGGGCTCGTTACGGGCGAGTGCGAGCAGCACACCGAGGGCGATCATCGTGGGGATCAGCGCCGAACCACCGTAGGAGACCAGGGGCAGCGGGATACCGGTGACCGGGACCAGGCCGATGACGGCGGCGATGTTGATCATGGACTGACCGATGATCCAGGTCGAGATGGCGAAGGCGGCCAGGCGCGAGAAGGGGTCCTTGACACGGAAGGCGACCCGCAGCCCGGCGTAGCCGAGCATGCCGAGCAGACAGAGCACGAGCAGGGTGCCGATGAGACCGAACTCCTCGCCGATGATGGCGAAGATGAAGTCGGACTCGGCGAAGGGCAGGAACCCCCACTTCTCACGGCTGGCGCCGATACCGACCCCGAAGATGCCTCCGGTTCCCAGCGCGTACAGGCCGTGCAGGGACTGGAAGCCCGCCCCGGAGGGGTCGGCCCCCGGGTCGAGGAACGCGGTGATGCGGGTCATTCGGAACGGCTCGATCGCGATGACGATCGCGGCCAGGCCCACGACCAGTCCGAACATCGCGACGAACAGCCTGCCCGGAGCCCCCACGACCCACAACAAGGCGAGGAAGACCAGTAGCAGCACCAGGGTCGTGGACAGGTCCGAGCCGATCAGGACCAGCAGGGTGAGCAGACCACAGCCGGGCACCAGCGGGATCAACAGCTGCCGCCACTCGGTGAGCTCTTTGAGCTCCTCCTTGCGGGCCAGGATGTTGGCGCCCCACAGGGCGAAGGCGAGCTTGGCGGGTTCGGAGGGCTGGATGACCAGGCCGCCGATCTCCAGCCAGCGCATCGCGCCGTTGACCTCGGTGCCCTGAAAGGCGGTGAGCAGCAGCAGCGCCACCGACACGATCATGGCCGGGTAGCCGACCATCCGAAAGATCCACAGCGGCGTCTGGGAGGCCAGCAGCATGAGGGGAAGGCCGATCGCCGCCGACGTCAACTGGCGTTGGAAGACGGAGAAGGCCGATCCCGTCTCGCTGATGGAGTTGACCATCGTCGAGGACAGGACCATCACCAGTCCCAGGGCGATGAGCATCATCCCGGTACTGAGGATCAGGTAGTAGGAGGTGAGCGGCCGGTCCAGGGACCTGGCCCACTCACGCCAAAGCGCACGCTCGCGCCCACCGGAGGCAGTACGCCCCCGGCTCCGGGTCGCCCCGGGAACCGCTGTCGTCGCCGCCATCCACACACCCTCCGCACGATCGGCGCCTCAATAGTGGCGTACCGGCGGGTCGGGACCAGTGGACATTTTCCGCGTGTTGGCCATCTTTGACGGGCTTCACGGGTGGTACGGCACACAACAGGGCCACCGGAACACGAAGTGTCGTCGTCCGATGACCCTGGGTGCGATATCGGTGGTTCAACCGAGGCGGCGGACGGCCTCGGAGAAGAAGCGGCCCCGCTCGGGGTAGTCGGTGAACATGTCCATGGACGCGGCGGCCGGGGCGAGCAGCACCGTGTCACCCTCCCGGGCCAACGCGGCGGCCTCGCCGACCACCACGTCCATGACGGTGTGCTCGCGAGGAGCGTCGGCGGCGGGTCCCTCGACCTCCACCACCGGCACGTCCGGGGCGTGCTCGTCCAAGGCCTCCCGGATGCGCGCCCGGTCGGCGCCGATCAGCACCACGCCGCGCAATCGGGCGGCGGCCTCGGCGACCAGGTCGTCCACCTCGGCGCCCTTGAGCAGCCCGCCGGCCACCCACACCACGGACTCGTAGGAGTTCAGGGAGGCCGCGGCGGCGTGCGGGTTGGTGGCCTTGGAGTCGTCGACGTAGTCCACTCCCGCCACCTTGGCCACGTGGGCGATCCGGTGGGGTTCGGGGACGAACGCGTTCAGACCGGCGCGGATCGAGTCGGCGGTCACACCGATCGAGCGGGCCAGGGCCGCCGCGGCCAGGGCGTTGGCGACGTTGTGCGGGGCGGCCGGGCGGACGTCGCCCAGGGTCGCCAGTTCCTCGGCGCTGCTGTGGGGTTCGGCGACGAAGGCCCGGTCCACCAGCAGGTCCTCGACCACGCCCAGTTCACCCGCGCGCGGGGTGTCCAGGCGCAGGCCCACCAGCGGGGTGTGCGGGTCACCGTCCTCCTCGGCCAGGCGCACCGACCATTCGTCGGCGGTGTTGACCACGCGCACGGTGCCGCGGGCGAACACCTTGCCCTTGGCTCGGGCGTAGGGGTCGAGTCCGCCGTGCCAGTCCAGGTGGTCGGCGGCGATGTTGAGGACTGTGGCCGCGTGCGGGCGCGGGCTGTCGGCCCAGTGCAGCTGGAAGCTGGACAGTTCCACGGCCAGGACGTCGTACACGTGACCGTCGGCGTCCGGGCGGACCGCGTCGATGACGGGGGTGCCGACGTTGCCGACGGCGAGCGCGTCGCGGCCGTCCGCGCGCAGGATCGATTCGAGCATGCGCACGGTGGTGGTCTTGCCGTTGGTGCCGGTGATGGCCAGCCACACCTGGTCGGCGGGCTTGATCCGCCAGGCCAGTTCCACGTCGCCGATGACCTCCACGCCGGCCTCGGCGGCGCGGAGCAGCAGCGGCGAGTCGGGACGCCAGCCGGGTGAGGTGACGACCAGGTCGCAACCCTCGGGCAGGGGCGTGTCACCGAGGAGGACCCTCGCGCCCGCCTCGGTGAGTTCGGCGGCCACGGCGCGGGTGGTCTCGTCGTCACGGCCGTCGACGACGACCACCCGGGCCCCCTGCGCCAGGAGCGCCCTGGCGACGGGGGGACCGGAGACTCCGAGACCGGCGACACAGACCAACGCGCCCGCGAAGGGGTTCTCGCCTTCGGCGGGCGCGGTGGTCGGGGAGGTGGAAGAACGGTGGTGCGGCATGCCTCTAGCTTGGCATCCATTCGAGGTAGAACAGGCCGATCGCCACCGCCATGAACAGACCTTGGATGATCCAGAAACGGATCACGATGGTCGGTTCGGCCCAGCCCTTGAGCTCGAAGTGGTGCTGCAGTGGCGCCATGCGGAACACGCGTTTGCCGGTGAGGCGGAACGACGTGATCTGGATCATCACGGACAGGGTGATGATGACGAACAGTCCACCGATGATCAGCAGCAGGAGCTGGGTGCGGGTGGTGATGGCCAGACCCACGATGAGACCGCCCAGGGCCAGCGAACCGGTGTCGCCCATGAAGATCTTCGCCGGGGGCGCGTTGAACCACAGGAAGGCGATGCAGGAGCCGAGCACGGCGGAGGCCACGACGGCCAGGTCCAGGGGGTCGCGGACCGTGTAACAGCTGGAGGTGAGGGCCTCCACGCAGGACTGTCGCAGCTGCCAGTTGCCGATGATGACGTAGGCGGCCAGCGACAGGATGACCGCGCCGGTGGCCAGGCCGTCCAGACCGTCGGTGAGGTTCACCGCGTTGGAGAACCCGACGATGAGGAACAGCGCCCAGATGACGAACACGCCGATCATCAGCGGCGGTCCGAAGTCGCGCAGGAAGGACAGCTGGGGGGCGGCCGGGGTGTAGCCGTACCCGTTGGGGAACTGGGTGACGCCGTAGGCGAAGCCCACACCGATGACGGCCTGACCGACCATCTTGGCGCCACTGCGCAGACCCAGGCTGCGGCGCTTGTAGATCTTGATGAAGTCGTCGAGGAAGCCGACACAGCCCATGCCGACGAACAGGAACATCACCAGCAGACCGGAGGCCGTGGGCCCGGAGGCCGTCGGCTGGACGATCCACAGCACCAGGTGGGAGCCGAAGTAACCGATCACCGCACCGAGGATGATGACGATGCCGCCCATGGTGGGCGTGCCCTGCTTGGTCTTGTGACCCTCGGGTCCGTCGTCGCGGACCTCCTGTCCGAACTTGAACCGGTACAGGAGCTTGATGAGCGGCGGCATCAGCAGCATGGAGACGATCAGCGCGAGCGCCGCCGCGATGGTGATCCCGATCATTGGTCATCACCCTTGGTGATGAGGTCGATAACCCTTTCGAGCGCAGCCACGCGCGATCCCTTCACAATGACGACGTCTCCTGTGCGCATCCGCTCGCGCACCGCTTCGGCTGCCGCCTCGGCGTCGGGAACTCGGATGCTCTCACCGCTCCACCGGTCGGCGGCGCGTTCGGCACCGATGGCGATGCCCTCGGCCGCCTCCCCGACCACGACCAGGTGGTCCACGCCGATGTCGGCGACGAACTCGCCGATCTTCTCGTGTTCGGCGTCGCCCTCTTCCCCGAGCTCCGCCATATGGGCGAGCACGGCGATGGCGCGGCGTTCCCTGGCCAAGGAGGCCAGGGTGGTCAGCGCGGCCCGCATCGATTCGGGGTTGGCGTTGTAGGCGTCGTTGACGAGGGTGACACCGTCGTGTTCGGTGACCTCCATCCGCCAACGGCTGACCGGGGTGGCCGCGCCGAGGGCTGCGGCGATGTCTTCGATGTCCATGCCGAGCTCGTCGGCGACGGCGGCGGTGGCCAGGGCGTTGCTCACCTGGTGGGCGCCGACCAGTCCCAGTCGGACTCGGGTCGAGCGGCCGTTCAGGTGCAGCGTGAACGCCGGGGCTCCGCTGTCTTGGGTGGTGATGTCGGTGGCGCGCACGTGGGCGTCCTCGGCGGTGCCGTAGAGGACGACGCGCGCGTCGGTGCGGGAGGCCATGGCGCGGACCAGCGGGTCGTCGGCGTTGAGGACGGCCAGGCCGCCCGTGCCGCGCCGCTCGGAGCCGGCCGGGAGCGCCTCGACGAGTTCTCCCTTGGCCTTGGCGATGGCGTCGCGGCCACCGAATTCGCCCATGTGCGCGCTGCCGACGTTGAGCACCACGCCGATCCGGGGCGGGGCGACGCGGCACAGGTGGGCGATGTGCCCGATGCCGCGCGCGGCGACCTCCAGGATCAGGTGGCGGGTGTCGGTGTCGGCACGCAGCACCGTGAGCGGGTGGCCGATCTCGTTGTTGAAGGAGCCGGCCGGGGCCACGGTGGCCCCCATACGACCCACGACCTGGGCGATGAGGTCCTTGGTCGTGGTCTTGCCGGAGGAGCCGGTGACGCCGACGATCCGCGTCGTGGCGTCCTCGCGCGTCGGATCGCCGAGTTCACCGGCCACGTACCTGGCCAGACGGGCCAGGGCCGCTACGACCTCGTCGTCTCCGCCGTCCACCAGCAGGTGCGGTGCGGGGACCGGGCGCGAGGCCAGGACGGCGACCGCCCCGGCCGCCACCGCGGACTCGGCGAAGTCGTGTCCGTCGACCCTCTCTCCGTTGAGCGCGACGAAGAGCGCTCCGGACTCCACCAGTCGGGAGTCGATGACGACGGGGCCGTCGACGACGGCGTCCGGGGGCGCTGATCCGCCGATGGCGGTTTGGGTGATCTCAGCGATCCGATCGAGCGTGAGCGCGATCAAATCCACTCCTCAGGTCAGGCCCGGCCCACAGCGCCCCAAGGGCATTGGCCACCCGGCCTCGGGTTTCGGGTCAGGGGATGGCACCGCGGATACCGTGCGCGCGGTGCCACACCGGGCCACTGACGACCCGACGATGCCGGGTCATGGGCGCCACGTGGGGCGGCACTATCGGGCTGCGATTGCCGGACCTACCTTAGAACATGTTGGGGCGTCCGGGGTCCCGACGGGGCCCTGTGAACGCCAATATGCTCCACTTCGTGACCGCCAAGGGCCATACCGAGAGTGATACGCACACGTCAGGGCGCTCGATGTGACCGGGACACGGCCACAGGCCGTGTCCCGGTGAGTGGACGGCACCATTTTCGGCGCGTCTTCGGTGTGTCGGAGTGTCAGCCCTGGTCCGGTGCGCGGTGTACGTCCCGGAGGGCGTCCCCGAGCCGTTGCCCGGCCCGGATGCGCAGCGCGTCCTCGATGGCCCCGCGCAGCACCTCACGATCGTCGAAGGGCAGGACCTCGCCCTTGACGTACTGGCCGGTCTCGTGGCCCTTTCCGGCGACCACGACGACGTCGCCGGGGCCGGTGCGGGCCACGCCCAGACCGATCGCCTCGGCCCGGTCGAACTCCACGGTGACACGTGCCCGTCGATCCTCGGGGACCTTGGCGACCCCTTCGAGCATCGCCGTGGCGATCGTCACCGGGTCCTCGGTACGCGGGTTGTCGTTGGTGATGATCAGGTGGTCGGCCAGGCGCGCGGCGGCCTCGCCCATGAGCGGGCGTTTGGCCCGGTCACGGTCACCGCCACAGCCGACCACCATGGTGACCCGTCCCTCGGTGGTGGCGCGCAGGGCGCTCAGGACGGCTTCGATGGCGCCGGGTTTGTGCGAGTAGTCGACCAGCGCGGTGAAGTCCTGTGGCTGCGCCGCCTCGCGGGCCTCCACCTGTTCCATACGGCCCGGGACGCCGGGCGCCGCGGCGACTCCGGCGATGGCCGTCTCCATCGGAAGACCCGCCTCGACCAGACCGACGATGGCGGCCATGGCGTTGGAGACGTTGAAGGGTCCCGGTAGCGCCACGGACGCCTTGGCCTCCATGCCGCCGGGTCCGACGACGCGGAAGGTGCTGCCGGTGGCCCCCAGGTGGACGTCCACGGCGTTCCAGTCCGCTTCCATGGCGCTCTCGGGGTCGGCGTCGGAGAAGCCCTCCACGGCGAAGGTGGTGACGGGGACGTCCCCGCGTGGCTGCACCATGTCCACCAGTGCGCGACCGAAGCGGTCATCGACGTTGACCACCGCGATGTCGCAGTACTCGGGGGTGAACAGGAGCGCCTTGGTGTCGAAGTAGTCGCGCAGGTCCGAGTGGAAGTCCAGGTGGTCCTGGGACAGGTTGGTGAAGATCGCCACGTCGAAGCGGGCGCCACCGACCCGGCCCAGGGCGAGGGCGTGGCTGGAGACCTCCATGGCGGCGGCGGTGACGCCGCGTTCGGCCATGACGGCGAAGAGGCCGTGCAGGTCGGTGGCCTCCGGCGTGGTCAGGGAGGAGGCGACGCGTTCGTCGCCCACCCGCATCTCCACGGTGCCGATCAGGCCGGTGCTCATCCCGGCCTGGCGCATCCCGGACTCGATCAGGTAGCTGATCGTGGTCTTGCCGCTGGTGCCCGTGGTCCCGACCAGGAGCAGGTCGCGGGCGGGCTCGTCGAAGACCCAGGCGGCGACCGTGCCGAGCGCGGCGCGCGCGTCGGGGACCACGACCACGGGCAGGCCGGTCGCCACGGCCTCGTCGGCGCCGTCGGCGTCGGTCAGGATCGCGGCGGCCTCGGCGTCGGCCGCCTGCCGGGAGAACCGGGCGCCGTGGACGCGGGTTCCGGGCAGGGCGACGTACAGGTCGCCTTGGCCGACCTGTCGAGAGTCGTGGGTGATGCCGCGGACGTGGATCTCACGTGGAGGCATGTCCGCGGGCCGGTCCGGATCCAGGTCCGGGCGCAGCAGGGTGGTGTCCGGACCGAGCTTCGTCGCCAGGTCGGACAGTGGACGGAGTTTGGAGTGTTCAGGTCGCATTACCGGTGGCACGTCTGGAGATTAACGGCTGTGGGGGGCCGGTCGGTAATTTCCACGCTGGGCCGGTCCGCGTTTCCCCGGCAGGGGATGGTGTGGCCTTTCGTCCGGGTTGGGACAGGTGGGTCGAGAAGGGTGGTCACGTTGGCGAACCGGGCACTGGTGTTGGACGGCGGACTCGCGACGCGGTTGGAGGCCTACGGCCGTGACCTGGGAGATGGTCTGTGGTCGGCCCGACTGTTGGCGCGGGAGCCGGAACTGATCGCGCGGGTGCACCGCGACTACTTCGAGGCCGGCGCGGACGTGGCGATCGCCGCCGGCTATCAGGCGAGCGTCGACGGGTTCACCGCCCATGGGTACTCGCGCGCCGAGGCCTTGGGGTTGCTGGCGCGGTCGGTGGAACTGGCGGTGACCGAACGGGACGCGTTCGGCTCGGGTCTGGTGGCGGCGGGCGTGGGCCCCTATGGCGCGGCCCTGGCGGACGGGTCGGAGTACACCGGCGACTACGACCTGGACGAGGAGGGGCTGTACCGGTGGCACCGGGAGCGGTGGCGGGTGCTCACCGACTCCGGTGCGGATCTGGTGGCCTGCGAGACGCTGCCGTCGGCCGCCGAGGCCCGGGCACTGGCCCGCCTGGTGGCGGAGACTCCGGGGGTCCGTGCGTGGTTCTCCTTCTCGTGCGCCGACGACACTCGGATCGCCGATGGCACGCCGCTGCGCAAGGTGGCGGAGGGATTGGCGCCGTTGTACCGGCGGGGGCGGGTGGTGGCCGTGGGCGTGAACTGCGTTCCGCCGTCGAACGTGTCCGCCCTGGTGCGGGAGGTGGCCTCGGTGGGTCTGGCCTCGGTGGCCTACCCGAACTCGGGTGAGGTGTGGGACGCCCGACGCCGGACGTGGGCCGGTGCCACCGACATCGAGGGCTTCGCCGCGGCGGCGGCCGGTTGGTGCTCGGACGGCGCCGTGCTGGTGGGCGGTTGCTGCCGTACCGGCCCCGCCCACATCCGTGCCCTCCGCGAAGCCGTGGACGACCGCCACCCCGGCTAGGACGGCGTACCCCGGGGCGGGCCGGCAGGCGGCCCGCCCCGGGTGGTGCGCGTGTCAGCCGTCGGCGTCCTCGTCCTCCACCAGGCGGATGGCCGGGGCCTCCTCGTCGGTCGGGGGGACCTTGTAGGACTTCAGCGCGAAGGACATGATGTCGTTGAACACCGGGCCCGCCGCCTCACCGCCGTAGTAGGTGCCCTGCGGGTTGTGCAGCACCACCTGGACCACCAGTTCCGGGTCGTCCGCGGGGGCGAACCCGGCGAAGGTGGCCGTGTAGCCGCCCTCGTCGTAGCGGCCCGTCTCCGGGTCGATCCGGTTGGCGGTGCCGGTCTTGCCGGCCACCCGATAGCCGTCGATGCGGGCCTGCGGCGCGGTTCCCTCGTCACTGGTGACCGCCTCCAGCATCAGTTGGAGCTGTTCGGCGGTCTCCTCGCTGATCACCCGTTGACGGGCGGGCTCCTCGGCCTTGGTGAACTCGCCCTCCGGGTCGACCGTTCCCGAGACGAGCGTCGGTTCGACCCGCACTCCCCCGTTGGCCACGGTGGCGTAGACCGAGGCCATCTGCACGGCGTTGACCGACAGACCGTGTCCGATGGACACCGACGGCAGCTGGGTGCCCCACCAGTCGTCGGGATCGCTGAGCACACCGGCCTCCTCACCCGGCAGGGCCAGGCCCGTGGGCTGTCCCAGACCGAAGTTCGTCATGTAGCGGTGCAGGACCGAGGCGCCCACCTGATCGGCGATCTTGATCGTGCCCACGTTGCTGGACTGGGCCATGATCCCGTTGGTGGTCAGGCGCTGGGTGCCGTCGTTGCTGGAGTTGCGGAAGGTCTGGTCGTAGTACTGGAGCGCGTAGGGCACGGTGTAGACCGTCTCCGGGGTGGTCTTCTGCTCCTCCAGGGCGGCCGCCAAGGTGATGACCTTGTTGGTGCTGCCGGGCTCGAAGGTGGAGGCCACCGACCCGTTGCTCCGGTCCTCGGGCTCGGAGGAGGCGATGTCGGTCTGGTCGTAGGTGGGGAAGTCGGCCATGGCCAGGATCTCCCCCTCCTTGTTGGAGACCACGACGCTGCCCGCTTCGGCCTCCAGCTCCTCGACCCGGTTCGCCAACGCCTGTTGGGCGTACCACTGCAGGTCACGGTCCAGGGTCAGGCGTACGTCCTGACCGGCCTCGGGTTCGCGCACCAGACCGCCGGCCATGGGGATCTGGGTGCCGTCCTGGCCGACCTCGACCTGCCGCTTGCCGGCCTCACCGGCGAGCGTGGAGTCCATGTAGCCCTCCAGGCCTTCGAGGCCGTGCCCCTCGGCACCGACGAAACCGATCAGGTCGGAGGCACCGGTCTCGTCGGGGTAGACCCGGTTGTAGTCGACGTCGGCGCCCACTCCGCTCAAGCCGAGCTCCCTGAACTCCCCCCAGTCGCCGGGCGAGATGTCCTTCGCCACGATCTGGTAGCGGCTCGGCTTGGCGTCGACCTTGGCCGTCACGTCCTGCTCTTCCAGGTCGAAGCGGCTCACCAGTTCGTCGATGAGCCGGTCCCGTTCGTCCTCCGCGACCTCCTCGGGGTCGACGAAGACGTTGCGGACCTCCACCGACAGGGCGAAGGGGTTGCCTTCGGAGTCGGTGATCTGCCCGCGCAGGGTGGGGATGTCGATGGTCTGCATGCGCAGGTTCGCCGCGGCCTCGGCGTAGGTCTCGGCGTCGATCCCCTGGATCTGGGTGAGGCGTCCGGCGAACAGCATCAGGATCACCACGATGATGACCCCACCGGCCTTGATCCGCTTACGCGGGTCGCCGGCTCGGAAGGTACGACGCAGCAACGGTGGGGGCGGCGGCGGACTCGACCGACGGCGGGGGCGTTCCCCCCGCCGTACCGGACGGCCCGTGCCACCGGATCCGCCACCGGCCCGAGCCCGCCCGCTCTGGGCCGGCCGGTTCGGTCTCCTCTGTGAGCCCTTGTTCGGCCGCGACCCGGAGCGGCTGGTCGCTCCGGGTCGGCGGGGGTCACGTGGGCGTCGGTCCCGAGGCGTGCTCAATCATCGCTCCCAGCGTCCCCGGTGATCTCACCGTTGTCCAAGTCCAGGAAGAGCGGGGCCTCGCCCGGCTCCATCCCCATCTCCTCCGCCTCCTCCGCGATGCGGTCGGAGGTCTCCAGGTGGGCGACGGACTCCTGGAGCCGCTGTTCCTCGTAGGACATCTCGCGGTTCTCCGACTGCAGGCTGGTGATGGCGTAGGCCTCCTGCGCCACGAGACTGCGCAGCAGCAGCAGGCTGATGAGGGCCCCGCCCAACAGGCAGAGGATGAGTAGCACGAAGGGGATCTTCGGGGCGCGACTCGCCGCGGCTCCCCCCGTCGCGCGTGCCTTGGCGGCCGGCGCCTTGGTGCGCACCGAGCGTGGGGGCGCGGCGGTACGGGTGGTGGTCCCGGTGCGTCCGCGGTCCTTGCCGTTGCGGCGGGTGTCCGTCTTCGTGCCCATCTGTTCTCCCTACTGCCGCGACGGTTCGCGCACACGCTCGGCCGCCCGGAGCCGGGCTGACTGCGCGCGCGGATTGCGTTCGTTCTCTTCGTCCGTGGGGAGTTCGGCGCCCCTGGTGAGGAGCTTCAGTTCCGGTTGCCGGTCCGGGAGAGGGACCGGGAGGTCGGGAGGCGTGGTGTCGGTGGCCAGCGCGGCGAAGGCCTTCTTGGTCATCCGGTCTTCGAGGGAGTGGTAGGACAGCACCGCGATGCGTCCGCCCATGGCCAGCCGGGACAGGGCGGCGGGCAGGGTCTCCTTGAGGATGGACAGTTCGGCGTTGACCTCGATGCGTAGCCCCTGGAAGGCGCGCTTGGCGGGGTGCCCTCCGGTACGCCTGGTGGCGGCGGGGATGGACTCGCGGACCAGGTCGGCCAGTTCCCTGGTGGAGGTGATGCGGCCCTGCGCGCGGCGGCGTTCGATGGCCTTGGCCACGCGCGGCGCGAAGCGTTCCTCGCCGTAGTTGCGCAGGACACGGATGAGCTCACCGACGGGATAGTCGTTGACGACCTCTTCGGCGGTGAGTCCCTGGGTGCGGTCCATGCGCATGTCCAAGGGCGCGTCCTGGGCGTAGGCGAACCCGCGGTCGCTCTCGTCCAGCTGGGGTGAGGAGACCCCCAGGTCGAGCAGGACGGCGTCGGCCCGGTCGAACCCGGCCTCGTCCAGGGCCCGCGGGATCTCCGAGTAGACCGCGTGCACGAAGTGGGTGCGGTCGGCGAAGGGCTTCAGTCGTTCGGCGCTGCGCTCCAAAGCGGTGGTGTCGCGGTCCACACCGACCAGCCGCAGGTTCGGGCAGGCCTTGAGCAGTGCCTCGGAGTGGCCGCCCAGGCCGAGGGTGCCGTCGACGAGCACCGCGTCGGGGCGGGTGAGCGCCGGGGCGAGCAGTTCGACGATCCGGTCCAGCATCACCGGCACATGGGCCTGCGCGGTGTCACCGAGGTCGTCGTGGTCCTGTGACGCTTCGTCCCCGTCGGGACGGTCGTGCTTGCGGGTCTCCCCCATGCGGTGCTGTTCCTCCACGCTGTCGCGGTCTCCCCCTGAGTCCATGAGCGCGCCCCGGGGGCGCGTCACGGTGTCCTTCGCGTGGCCCGGCCGGGAGTCACCGGTGGGCCTCCGGACACGGCCGCTATTGTCCACCCTTCGGTGGGTCCAGCGTCCACGACCTGGCACCGGGGAAGTCGCGCCAGCTCGTGTCTCGTGTCCGGAGACCACCGCCGGTCCCGGCATTGCATGGACGTAGTGCCGTCCGCGCGGCGCAGAAAGGACCGCCCCGCTCACAGCACCCCGGGCAGCACCTCCTCTGAGAGTTGCGCGAACTCCTGCTCCTGTTCGGCCTCGTAGTCCGACCACGCCTGGGAGTCCCAGATCTCCAAACGCGTGTTGGCGCCGATGACGACGCACTCCCGGTCCAGGCCCGCGTACTCGCGCAGTTTCGGCGGGACGGTGACCCTGCCCTGCTTGTCGCAGTCCTGATCCGACGCGCCGGCGAAGAGAATCCGGCCGTAGTCGCGAACCGCCTTGGCGGTGACCGGTGCGGAGCTCAGGGCTGCGGTCAGACGAGCGAACTCGTCCGTCGGAAAGACATAGAGGCAGCGCTCCTGGCCCTTCGTGATCACCACACCCCCCGACAGTTCGTCGCGGTACTTCGCGGGAAGGAACAGCCGTCCCTTCTGATCGAGGCGAGGTGTGTGGGTGCCGAGGAACACACGCTCACCCCCTCACCCCCCGAGTGGAGAATTCACCCTCTCCACGCTGCTCCACCTTACTCCACTCTCCCCCACCGTCAACAGTTCAAATCGGCGCGCGGCACTGGAAGGATCGTTGAATGCGCAGGTCACAGCAGTGGTGTTCGGGTGGGGCGGCGGAGGGCCCGGGCGCCGCGGCGCCACCCCCGGCCGGCTCCTCGCATCCGCCCGGCTTCCCGGACCCCCGCTCCCACCGATGATCAGAAGCACCATTCCGGACCATGTGGAACATTGCTCCGCAGGTCCCCCATTCCACGGCCTATTTCGGCACTTTGGTTTGCTTAGGGCCTGATTGGGCCTAGCCTCGGATCGATACACCGAGGCATATGGAGCGAGAGGGGTCTCGTGTCACTCGGCACACAGCACGACGGTCACGGGGGTGACGTCCGAGAGGACGTGGACGCCGTCGCGACCGTGGCCGACCGCGTCCGCGACGCGATCGAGACGGTCATCGAAGGCAAACCCGACGTTCTGCGCATCACGCTGACCGTTCTGCTCGCCGAGGGCCACCTGCTCATCGAAGACGTCCCCGGCGTGGGCAAGACCATGCTGGCCAAAGCCCTGGGACGGGCGGTGGACTGTTCGGTCCAACGCGTCCAATTCACCCCGGACCTGCTGCCCAGCGACATCACGGGCGTCAGCGTCTACCACCAGGACCGCGGCGAGTTCGAGTTCAACCCGGGCCCGGTGTTCGCCAACATCGTCCTCGGCGACGAGATCAACCGGGCCTCGCCCAAGACCCAGTCGGCCCTGCTGGAGTGCATGGCCGAACGACAGGTCAGCGTGGACGGCGAGACCCGCGCCCTGGAGCGCCCCTTCATGGTGGTGGCCACCCAGAACCCCTCGGACATGGAGGGCACCTACGCCCTGCCCGAGGCGCAGCGGGACCGGTTCATGGCCCGCGTCTCGGTCGGGTACCCCTCGCCGCAGGCCGAACTCGACATGATCGACTCCCACGGGTCACGCTCCCCGTTGGAGGACCTGGCCCCCGTCACCAACGCCGCCGAGATCCGGGACCTGGTCGAACGGGTCCAGCACGTCCACGTCGCCCCCGGCATGCGCCGCTACGTCGTCGACCTGGTCAACTCCACCCGTACCGCGCCCGAACTCAAGCTCGGCGCCTCCCCCCGCGCGACCCTGCACCTGGTGCGCGCGGCCCGCGCCCACGCCGCCTTGGAGGGCCGCCACTACGTGGTGCCCGACGACGTGCAGACGTTGGCCGTGCCCGTCCTGGCCCACCGGCTCCTGCCCGGACCCGAGGCCCATATGGAACGCCTCAGTCCCGAACAGATCGTGGCCAAGCTGGTCGCTCGACTTCCCGTGCCCGGACCCCGCTGACCCTTACGGCAGCGCCCGATCCCACCCAGAGACGGACGATGCGCCCGCAACGCACCCTCACCGCCCGTGGCGGCCTGATGCTGTTCTTCGGAGCGGTCGCGCTCGCGAGCGGTCTCGTCGTCGGTCAACGCGAGATCGTCGGTGTCGGACTGCTCCTGATCCTGGTGCCGGCGATCGGCGCGCTCACGCTCATCGGAGCGTCCGCGCGCATCGTCGAAAGCCGTGACCTGCGCCCTCGCCGGATCCCCGCGGGCACCGAGGCCCAGGTCCTGGTCCGCGTCGGCAACGGCTCCCCCGTCTGGCCGGTGGGCTGGGTCCGTCTCCAGGACGCCCTGCCGGTCCGACTCGGTCACGAACCCCGTTTCACCGTCGGCTTCCTGGGGCCACGCGCCGTCAGCGACATCACCTACCTGGTGCGTCCGCCCGTTCGCGGTCGCTACCCGGTGGGGCCCTTGTGGGTGAGCGTGCTCGACGCGCTGGGTTGTGTTCGCGTGACCCGTTCCCTGGGCTCACCCACCCCCTTGTTGGTCACGCCCCGCTTCGTACCCCTGCCCGAGCGGGGCCCCACCGACGGCTCACCCGGGGAGGACGCCCCCCGGCGGTCGGTGACCGGTGTCGGCGAGCAGGACCCGATCCCCCGGGCCTACCGCCACGGCGACGATCTGCGCCGGGTGCACTGGCGTTCCACCGCCAAGCACGGCGAACTGATGGTGCGCCGGGACGAACAGCACCGGCGCGAACACAGCACCCTGTTACTCGACACCCGCGTCGACGCCCATGCCGGCGACGGCCCGCGCGACTCCCTGGAGACGGCGGTGAGCGTGGCCGCGTCGGTGGCCCTGCACGTGCTCGAACACGGGCACGAACTGCGCTTCCACACCGATCGCGGCCCTCTGGCCACCGAACACGCCACCGGTGTGTTGGACGGACTCGCCGTGGTGGAGGCCTCCGACACCTCCCGACTCGGCGGTGGCGTCGCCGAACTGGAGGGAGTGCGCGGGACCTCGGCCGGGCTGGTCGTCGCGGTCCTGGGCGCCCTGGACACCGAAGACGCCGTCGCCCTGTCCCGAGTCGGCGGTTCCGCGACACGGGTGGCGGTGTTGTGCGTCAACGCCGCCTGGCCCGACGCCGAGGCCCCGCGACGAGTGGGCGACCTGCTGTCCGCCAACGGCTGGCGGGTCCTCCCCGTCGCCGAGCCCGCCGAACTTCCCGCCCTGTGGCACGGCGCCGTCTCTCCCGCCGCCGCGGCGACACCGAACCCCTGGGAGGGCCCGCGTTGAGAGCGTTGATGCCCCTGGCCACCCTGGTCACGATGCTGGCCTCACTCCCCCTGTTGAGCGGCCTGGTCCGCGGCGACGCGTGGTGGGTGCCGGCCGCCGTGCTCATGACGGTGGTCGCGCTCGTCTCCACGGCGTACCGGTCGCTGGTGGGCGGGGCCTTCGCCGTGCCCTTCCTCCAGCTGTTCGCGGTGTCGCTGCTGTACGCGCCGCTGTTCGCTCCCGAGACCACCGTTCTGGGTTTCCTGCCCACACTGGACACGCTCGACCACACCGGGGCCCTGTTCGTAGAGGGCCTGCACACCGTCAGCACCAACACCCCTCCGGTATCGCCCACGCCGGGGCTCACCGTGATCATCGCCATGGTGTTCATGGTGTTCACGATGACCGCGGACTTCCTCGCCGTGACCACCCGCTGCCCCGGCATGGTCGGTGGCCTGTTGCTCTCGCTGCTGGTGGTGCCGCTGTTCGTGGACGACGCCGGGATGTCCTGGGGTCCGGCCGCGATCACCGCGATCGGCTTCCTCGCCCTGTTGGCGGTGGACATGTGGGCCCGTTCCCACGAGTGGGGGACGCGTGTCTCCACCGGGCGCGGGCCCGGCGCGCCCCCCGACGGCGTGGTCGGTCGCGTGGGTCTGGCCGCCGCCGTCTCGGTGGTGGCGGTCGCCCTCGCCCTGTCGCTGCCGCAGGCCCTGCCCTCGCTGCGCACCGATGCCCTCTACACGCTGGCCGAGAGCGGGATCGCGGCCAACGACTCGGTGACCACCACCCACCCGATGGTGTCCCTGCGCCGGGACCTGGGGGCCGACTCCGACCGCACCGTGCTGACCTACCGGACCGACGACGAGGAACCCGAGTACCTGCGCACCTTCGCCCTCGACGAGTTCGACGGTGAGAACTGGACGATGACGCCGGTGCACGCGGGTCGGGACAGCGGGGTCGACGGTACGCTGCCCACTCCCCCGGGCCTGGCGGTCGAACCCGACGAGGACGGGCTCGTCACCACACGGATCTCCCTGGACTCCGACACCCCACCGATGGACTTCCTTCCACTGCCCTACCCGGCCCGCTCGGTGGAGATCGCCGGGGACTGGTACGTGGACGAGAGCAGCCTGATGGTGTTCACCACCGAGACCCCGCCCAGCGGCTACAACTTCGTGGTGACCTCCGCGGAGAACCGGCCCGGGGCGCGCGAGCTGGACACCGCCGGGCCGCCGCGTTCCCTGACCGACGACCGGCTTCACCTACCGCAGGACCTGGACGAGCGGGTGCAAGAGCTCACCGACACCCTCGTCGAGGGCGCCGACTCCGACTACGAGAGCGCCCTGGCCCTGCAGGAGTTCTTCGTCGACGGGGACTTCACCTATGACCTGAGTCCACCGCCGGTACCCGAGGGCACCGACCCGCTCACCCACTTCCTCTTCGAGGACCGGATCGGCTACTGCGAGCAGTACGCCGGCGCGATGGCGGTCATGGCCAGACAGGCCGGGATCCCCGCCCGGGTCGCGGTGGGCTACACCGCGGGCAAGCCCAGCGGTGAGGACCGGTGGACGGTGGCGGCGAGCGACGCCCACGCCTGGCCCGAGCTGTACTTCGAGGGGTCGGGCTGGGTGCGGTTCGAGCCCACCCCGGCCGACCCCGACGGCGGGCAGGGCACCGCCTCCCGGCCGGACTACAGCGCCGGGGTGGACGAACTGCCGGACAACGTCGCCCCCGAACCGAACACCGAGGACGAGCCCGAGGCCGAGGCGTCACCCGAGGAGGAGCCCTCCACCACCCCGGAGGCGAGCGAGTCCCCGGACGAGGGGTCGGACGCGGCCGCCGACGGGTTGGACGAGACCGGCGCGGTGAGCGGTGGCCAGGGTCCGTCCGGGTGGCCGGTCGCGCTCCTGGTCGGCCTGTTGGTGTTGTCGGCGGCGGCACTGCCCGCGCTGGTCCGCGCACTCCTGCGCCGGGCACGCCGGTCCGCGGTGACCACCGGTGGGCCGGCGGCCGCGCACACCGCCTGGCGGGAGTTGCGCGACACCTGTCTGGATCTGGGGATGACCTGGGACCTGACCGAGAGTCCGCGAAGTACCGCCGCGCGACTGGCCACCATGGGCGAGAGGGGGCTCGGGGAGGAGGCCGGGGGCGCCCTGTGGCGGTTGGCCCTGGCCGAGGAGGGTGCTCGATACGCCCCCGAACCGCGGCCCGTTCAGGGGCTTCAGGGTGACCTGGTCACCGTCGTGGCGGCGCTGTCCGGGTCGGTCACGACCGGTCGGCGGTGGCGTGCGGTGCTGGCGCCACGATCCTTGGCACCCTGGCGTCGGCCCCGGGTCGAGGCGGAGCCGGTCCCCGGCCTGGTCTGACCCGCCCGCCCTGAGGCCCACACGGCTTTCAGGGCCATACGAAGGGCCCATACACGTAGGTGGGGCCCGTGGACGACCACCATCGGTCCTCCACGGGCCCCACCTACGTGAAACCTCTTGTGTTCGGGGAACACCCGGCCCCGGGGCGGAACGGATCCCGCCGATCGGTCACCGGTCGTCTACTGGTCGTCGCCCTCTTGGCGGCGTCGCCAACGCTCCTCGAACCGGTTCATCATCCCGGGCCGCTTATCGCCTTTGCGGCGTTTGGGCTCGGGTTCCTCGGCCGCCATCTCGGCACCGCCTCCGGACGCCTTGCGCCATGCGTTGGCCCCCATGAGGAAGGAGGCCAGCATCAAGACGAAACCGAGGACACTGATGCTCACCGGCAACACCATGGAGGTGTCGGGGTTGCTCAGCAGCAGTCCCAGAAGCAGCAGCACGATACCGGTGATGAAACCGGCCCCGGCCCTGATGATCCAGCGCTTGTAATGCACCGAGGGGTTCGTCTGCCGAACGGTGTTGGCGAACTTCGGGTCCTCGGCGTACAGCGCCCGCTCGATCTGGTCGAGCATGCGCTGCTCGTGTTCAGAGAGCGGCACGGCGCCTCCCTACGGCAGTCCCCGGTTGGGGTGACGGGTACTGATGAACTGTCTCTTGCTCGGTGGTATGCCCAGAATACGGGGCGCTAGCGCCTGATGGAAAGAAAAGCTGCGTGTGTACCTGGCCCACCACAGCCACGATACCCTCGCCCTCTTGAGGAAACACCGGCTTCCATGCCTCTCTTCTTACCCTGCACTCCGGTTCTACTCTTACAACGCTCAGAGGGCCCCGGAAGTTGCCGTATCATACGTCGTTTTCGTCACGTTTGGCCAACACTGCCGACTGTATCGCGCCCGGCCCGAAACGTGCCGTCACACGGTCCATAACCCGTTCAACGTCACGCCAACCGGTGTCCTCCTCTCCCAGTGCCAACTGTCGGTGGTTCTGTCCCTCGGCGATCACGCCCTCCACCCGCACACCCACCAACCTCAGTGGGACGCCCTTGAGCCCCGAGGCGGCGTGGAGTTCACGCGCCACCGTGCTGATCTCCCGGGCCACGTCGGTGGCCTCGGGAAGGGTGCGCGAGCGGGTGACGGTGGAGAAGTCAGCCCGACGGAGTTTCAGGCTCACCGTGCGCCCCATCTGGCCGGAGGCGCGCAACCGGCGCGCCACCTTCTCGGAGAGGCGCAGCAGTTCGCGATCGATCGTCTGGGGGTCGTCGACGTCCTCCGCGAAGGTCTCCTCCGCGCCGAGGCTCTTGTCCGGTGTGTCCGGCACCACGGGGCTGGGGTCCCGGCCACGCGCCAGTTCGGTCAGGCGGGTGCCGGCCTTGTCTCCCAGCTCCATCCGCAGCAGTTCGGGATCGGTGCGGGCCAGGGCTCCTACGGTGCGCAGCCCCAGCCGGCCCAGCACACGTTCGGTCTTGTCTCCCACACCCGGCAGGGCGCCCACCGGCAACGGGTCCAGGAAACCCTGAACGGTGTCGGTGGGCACCACCAACATCCCGTCGGGCTTGCAGTGGGTGGAGCCGAGCTTGGCCACGAAACGGGTGGCCGCCACCCCCACCGAACAGGTCAGGCGCTGCTCGCGACGGACCCGTTCCCGGATCATCGCCGCGATGCGGGCGGGACCGCCCAGCCGTCGACGGGCACCGGACACGTCCAGGAAGGCCTCGTCCAAGGACAGCGGCTGCACCAGCGGCGTGACCGAACGCAGGATGTCCATGACGGCCTCGGAGGCCTGCCGGTACGCCTTGCCATCGGGTGGGAAGACCAGGGCCTGCGGGCACAAACGCATCGCCTGGGCCATGGGCATGGCCGAGTGCACGCCGTGACGGCGGGCGATGTAGTCGGCGGAGGAGACGACGCTGCGCGGCCCGGTACCGCCCACGATCACCGGTCGGCCGCGCGCCTGGGGACGGCGCAACTGTTCGACGCTGGCGAAGAACGCGTCCATGTCCAGGTGCAGGATGTCGCAGTCGGAGTCGGGACCGGAGCCGTCCAGGGGGAAACCCGAGTCGAGGGGCACGATGGCGTCACGGGTCACCACTCCCCGCAACGCGGCCCCACGCTCCAGTTGACGTCGGCTCATGCGTCCAGGTTATGTGCTGCCCCGGACCGACCCGTCCGGGCCCGGGAACTTCGTCGCCCCGCCGACCCGGACGTGATCCGGTCGAGCGGGGCGACGGTGTCGTACATGCGAGGGCCGCTCAGGCCCGGTGCGCGATGACGTGCAGCTGGGTGGCGATACCGAGCAGCTCCGGGTGGTCCGCGGCGGCCTTCTCCAGCTCCACCAGGTGCTGGCCGGCCTGCGCGTCCCCCTCCCAGGCGTGCCCGGGAAGGACGTCGGCGAACACCCGTACCCCACGGATGCTCTCACCGGTCAGACCGGTCCGGGCGATGAGTTCCAAGAGCTGCTGACGGGTGAAACGTCGTGGCATCGGGTCGGCCTCGCCCCACCGGCCGTCGGCGTCCGACAGCAGGTGGTGGGCCTCGCTGATCCGCCCGGCCAGGGCGCGGTGCAGGGCCCCGGCGACCGCGTTGGTAGCCAGCAGGCTCACCGCGCCTCCGGGCCGGGTGATCCCCACGACGTCGGCCAGCGCGGCGGCCGGTTCGTCGACGTATTCCAGGACGTTGTGCACCAGCACCAGGTCGGCGCCGCCCTCGGGGAACAGGGACGCCAGGTCCCGGGTCTCCCCCTGGACCCCGCGCACCGTCACACCGCTCTCCGCCGCTCGGCGTTCCAGGGCGGCGAGCGAGTCCGGGCTGGGTTCGACGACGGTCACCCGGTGACCCAACTCGGCGAGCGGGACGGCGGCTCCCCCGGTGCCCCCGCCCGCGTCGACGATCTCCAGGGGACCGTCCTCGGACAGGCGGGCCAGCAGCCGGGACAGCGCGTCCCACACCACCGCGGTCCGTGCGGCGTTGGCCGCGCGCGCCGGGCCGGTCAAACCGCTCACTCCGAAACCACCGGTGGCGGTCTCGGACGTGCCCCTGCTGTCAGTCACCTGTTCCCTCATTCAGCTCGTGGCCCCTCACCCGAAGCGCCGGCGGGCGTCGTCGCCGGTAGGGCGCCTCAGAGCGAGAGCGTGGACTTGTTCTCCATCAGCCTAGACAGAAGTCCGCTGATGAAGTTGGGCGAATCGTCGGTGGACAGCTCCTTGGCCACACCGACCGCCTCGGCGATCGCCACGCCGTCGGGGATGTCGTCGGCCCACAGCAGCTCGAAGGCGCCCATCCGCAGGATGTTGCGGTCGACCACCGGCATGCGCTCCAGGGTCCACCCGATGGCGTACTCGTTGAGGAGCTCGTCGATACGCTCACGTCGTTCGTCGACGGAGCGGGCGAGCCGCTCGGTGAACTCGTTGATCGGCGGCTCGGGCTGGGCCAGGCGACGCTTGATGACGTCTTCGACCGTCGTGCCGCGCACCTCGGCCTCATAGAGGACCTCTACCGCGCGCCTACGTGCCTTGCGCCGTGCACCACTCATCAGTTGACACGCCCGAGGTAGTCACCGGTGCGGGTGTCGACCTTGACCCGCTCGCCCGTGGTGACGAACAGGGGCACCTGGATGGTGGCGCCGGTCTGCACCGTGGCGGGCTTGGTGCCGCCGGTGGAGCGGTCACCCTGGACGCCCGGGTCGGTCTGGGTGATCTCCAGCTCGACGGCGGCGGGCATCTCGATGTACAGCGGGTTGCCCTCGTGGGTGGCGACCGTGACCTTGGTGTTCTCCAGCAGGAAGCCCTTGGCGTCGCCGACGACGGCCTCGGGGACCGGGAGCTGGTCGAAGGTCTGGTTGTCCATGAAGATGAAGGAATCACCGTCGTGGTACAGGTACTCCATGTCGCTGCGGTCCACGTTGGCGAACTCGACCTTGATGCCGGCGTTGAAGGTCTTGTCGACGGTCTTGCCGGTGAGGACGTTCTTCAGCTTGGTACGGACGAACGCGCCGCCCTTGCCCGGCTTGACGTGCTGGAACTCGATGACATTCCAGAGGACGCCGCCGTCGAGTCGAAGGGTGGAGCCGTTCTTGATGTCGTTCGTCGTGGCCACTTCGGTCGTCTCTCCAAGAGGTTTGACACGTCGGAAACCGGACATGGCGGCCCGGTCGATGATCGGTGTGACGAGGCGTGGGGCCCGTTACCGTGCTGTTTCACGGCCCATGGACGCTCCCCGCCTTCCCTTCGCAGTCTAGTGGAAACGCGGCGCGCCGGTGTCGCCCGAGATCAAGCGGTAGGCCTCGTCGAGCAGCTCGGGGGCGGGGCCGGCGAGGATCGCCGGGGTGGCCAGGCCGTCCAGGACCACGAACCGCAGGGTGTTGCCACGGGCCTTCTTGTCCACGCTCATGGTGGCGCGCAGCGCCTCCCAGGACTGGGCCGTGTAGGAGGTGGGCAGGCCCACCGAGGCCAGGACGTCGCGGTGGCGGCGGACCAGTGCCTGGTCGACTCGCCCGTCCAGACGGGCCAGTTCGGCGGCGAAGACCATGCCGATCGCGACGGCGTAGCCGTGCCGGAAGGTGTAGTTCTCGGCGCGCTCGATGGCGTGCCCGAGGGTGTGGCCGTAGTTGAGGACCTCCCGGAGCCCGCTCTCCTTGAGGTCACCGGAGACCACGTCGCCCTTGAAGCGGATGGCGCGCTCGATGAGCTCCCGGGTGTGCTCGCCGCCGGGGGTGGTGGCGCCCTCGGGGTCGGCCTCGATCAGCTCGCAGATGACGGGGTCGTCGATGAACCCGGCCTTGATGATCTCCGCGAGGCCTCCGATGTAGTCGGCCTTGGGCAGGCCCTCCAAGGTGGTGAGGTCGCACAGGACCCCCGCCGGCGGGTGGAAGGCGCCGACGAGGTTCTTGCCCTCGGGGGTGTTGATGCCGGTCTTGCCGCCCACGGCGGCGTCGACCATGCCCAGCAGCGTGGTGGGAACCAGCACCGAACGCACCCCGCGCAGCCAGCTCGCGGCGACGAATCCGGCCAGGTCGGTGGCGGCGCCACCGCCCACGCCGACCACGGCGTCGCTGCGGGTGAAGTTGAACGAGCCCAGCCTGGACCACAGGTCGGTGGCGACGGCGGCGGTCTTGGCGGCCTCGCCGTCCGGCACGGGCATCGGGCGGACGGTGTATCCACCGGCCTCCAGCGCGGTGACCACGCCTTGGGCGATGCCGGTGAGGCCCTCCGGGTGGATGACGGCGACCTGCGCGGCGCCCTCCACCAGTCCGGGCAGCTCGTTCAGGAGGTTCTCTCCGACCAGCACGTCGTAGCGTCCGGCGGGGTCGCCCACACCGATGCGGGTCACGCTCACTGGTCGGCCTTTCCGGGCAGGGAGGAGACGATGGTGTCCACGATCTCCTCGGGGTGCAGGTCCGTGGTCGGCACCGTCACCGAGGCCAGACCCTCGTAGACGGGCAGGCGCTCGTTGAGGAGCTTGCGCAGCTGTGTGCGTGGATTGCCGGACAGCAGGGGGCGGGCCACGTCCATGCCCACGCGCTTGGCGGCCTCACCGAAGTCGACCTGCAGGTAGACCACGTGGTGTTCGGCCAGGTCCTTGCGGGTCTCCTGGTCCAGGACGGCGCCGCCACCGACCGCGATGACGCCCTCCCAGGCCCGCAGCCCCTCCGCGACGACCTCGCGTTCCAAGGCGCGGAAGTGCTCCTCGCCGTCCTCGATGAAGATGTCGCCGATGGGCTTGCCCGCGCGCTTCTCGATCTCGGTGTCGGTGCACAACAGGTCCGAGTCCAGGCGGCGGGCCAACGCCTCGCCGACGGTGGACTTGCCCGAACCGGGCGAACCGATGAGGACCGCGATCGCTCTTGCCACGCTCTGCCTACCTATCGGGGGTCACGTCCTCCCACGAGCGTGGGAGGGGAAGTCGCTGCCGTTCGTCCTCTTGTCTAGCAGAAAGCCCCCGGCGGCGAGTACGAACGGTGTCGAGGGCCGGCCCGCCCTTCGGGGAGGGGCGGGCCGGGTCGGTCCTCTAGCGGATCGTCAACGAGTCCAGGTAGCTCTGGAGGTTGCGGGCGGTCTCGGGGACCGAGTCGCCGCCGAACTTCTCGATGGCCGCCTCCGCGATGACCAGGGCCACCATCGCCTCGGCGACCACGCCGGCGGCCGGGACCGCGGTGACGTCGCTGCGCTGGTGGTTGGCCTTGGTGGGCTCGCGGGTCTCGATGTCGATGGTGTCCAACGCGTTGGGCACGGTGGCGATGGGCTTCATCGCGGCGCGCACACGCAGCGGGTCACCGGTGGACATGCCGCCCTCGACGCCACCGGCGCGGTTGGTGCGACGGCGCACACCGTCGGGGCCGGGCTCGATCTCGTCGTGGGCCTCGGAACCGCGGCGGGCCGCGGTGCGGAAACCGTCACCGACCTCCACGCCCTTGATCGCCTGGATGCCCATGAGGGCACCGGCCAGGCGGGAGTCCAGACGACGGTCCCAGTGCACGTGGCTGCCCAGGCCGGGCGGCAGGCCGTAGGCCAGCACCTCGACGACTCCGCCCAGGGTGTCCCCGGACTTCTTGGTGTCGTCGACCTCCTCGACCATGCGGGCGCTGGTGGCGGCGTCGAAGCAGCGCAGCGGGTCCTCGTCGATCGCGGCGAGGTCTCGCGGGCCGGGTTCGGGCGTGCCCTCGGGTACGGCCACGGGTCCCATGGAGACCACGTGGCTGAGGATCTCGATGCCGAGCGCCTGGTGGCAGAACCGTCGAGCGACCTCCCCGACGGCCACGCGCGCCGCGGTCTCGCGGGCGCTGGCCCGTTCGAGGATGGGGCGGGACTCGGTGTGCCCGTACTTCTGCATGCCCACGAGGTCGGCGTGACCGGGACGGGGCCGGGTCAGCGGGGCGTTACGCGCCAGGCTCTCCAGTTCCTCCGCGGGAACCGGGTCCGGCGACATCACCTTCTCCCACTTGGGCCACTCGGTGTTCCCGACCTCGATGGCGACCGGTCCCCCCTGGGTACGGCCGTGTCGGATGCCTCCGATGACGGAGACCTGGTCTTTCTCGAACTTCATCCGGGCGCCTCGACCGTACCCGGCGCGGCGTCGGAGCAGCGCGGCGGCGATGTCGTCAGAGGTGACGGACACGCCGGCCGGGAGGCCCTCCAAAATCGCGACGAGTGCCGGTCCGTGGGACTCCCCCGCGGTCAGCCAACGCAACATGTGCACGATCCTCCCACGAACCATGACCCGAGGTCGCACTCGGGATGGGGATTAAGGCAGGAGTGGTCGGCCCGCGAGGACGGTGGCGAGGGTGGCGGCGATCATGAACGGTCCGAGCGGCAGGGGGTCTGAGCGACCGGCTCTGCGCAGCAGCAACAGGATCAGGCCGACCACGGCGAAGGCGGAGAAGGCCCAGAACACGCCGACCAGCGCGCCGACCGGTCCCGCGGCCCAGCCGGTGTACAACCCGGTCAGTCCGGACAATTTGACGTCGCCGAAGCCGAGCCCGCGCGGGTGGACCCGCCACAGGCTCCAGTACAGGACCGTGATGAGCACCATTCCGACCAGGGCCTGGGCGCCGCGCTGCAGGTCCGGGCCGCTGGGCGGCAGCAGCACGGAGGCGGCCAGCAGCAGCCCGGCCATGGGGTAGGCGGGGGCGACGACGGCGTCCGGCAGTCGCATCACCCGCAGGTCGATGGCGGACAACAGGGTGCCCAGGGCGGCGAACCACAGGACCGCCGCGAGACCGAACAGGGACCAGTCCTGTAGGTGATGGGGGAAGACCGCGCCGATCAGGGCGAATAGGACGGCGGTGGCGATGGCGGCCGGTGCGTGCGGGTCCACTCCCCGTTCACACCAGGGGCAGCGTCCGAGGCGTCGGAAGTCGCGGGCGGCCACGGCCGGTAGGCCACGTACGAACGACAGTTCGGTGTGGCAGTGCGGACATCGTGGTGGCGGCGGGCCGGTGTCCTGCTCCTCCAGCGCGCCTTCTTCGGCGACGGCCCCCGGTATGGCACCGTCCTGACCTGGAGGGCCCACGGACGCGGGACGGATCGGTTCGGTATGGGGGCGGGCCGGTCCGAACAGGTGCACCAATCGACCGGTGGCGCGCCCGACGAGCAGACCGACCAGGCCCAGTGAGAGGGCGGCGGGGATCGACCAGGGCGTCAGGGTGAGGCTCAGCACCAAGGGGGTGGACATGATCGGAAACTACCCGCCCCGGAGCCGGGATCACAGTGCCTCGGCGAGCCTGTGGACGACCCTGGAGGGGACGGAACGGGTCCGTCCCCGCTCACCCCGCTCACTCCTCGTCGCGTTGGGCGCGCACCACGGCGCTGAGTTCGATCCCGCCCGGCAGCACGTGTTCGAGCTCGGTGGACAGTCGTTCCGCGACCCGGCGCAGCGACTCGTCGTCGCGTTCGTCCAGTTCGAGGCGGATGCCGATGTCGCCGCGTTCGGAGGAGTGGATGCGTACGCGCTCGATGCCGAACTCCGCGTGCGTCACCCGGTAGATCAGGGCCAACACCTGGGGGTCGTCCTTGGGTTCGGGGACGGTGCCCTGTTCGGCGAGCATGGTGAGGAAGCGGCCCTGGATGGTGTGGGGCACCGGGCCGGACACGTCCAGGACGAGCGCGTCGGCGTTCTCCTCCAGGGTGGCCTGGCAGGCGTCCTGGGCGGTGAACGGAACGGGGCGGGCGTCGGGGCGCCAGCGTCGGACGGCGTCCACGGAGGTGAAGGCGAGTACTCCCCGGCGACCGTCCTTGCCGGTCATGATGGGGATCGCGACCTCGCTGTTCTTGTCCTTGGTGAGGCCGCCCACTCCCTCTTCGATCTCGGTGGCCACGGCCACGACCGGGATGAGCACTCGGGAGTCGCTGAGCGCGGCCAGGACTTGGCGGTCGCCGATCTTGCCGGCGGCGTGGTCGCGCAGCCGGGCCTCGACTACCGGGTCGGCGCTGCCGTCGTCGTCGCGGAAGTTCTGGGCGCCGATGATGGATGGTCTGCTCACGGGTTCCGACTCTACCTGGGACGCGTGTCCGTCATGGGAACGCTTCTCGGACAGAACGATGTGACCTCTCCCCTCCTCCGGCCGCGGACGGCCACCGTGCGGGGCCGTCCCCTCACTCGCGCGCCGGCCCCGGTCCAGCTTCACAGGAGTGGGCGGTGTGGGCCAGTGGTTCGCCGAAGTAGGCCCGAAGTGGCCGCGGGTGCGATCAGGTGCCCCTCGGATCCGCTATCAGCCCGGGATCCCGTCGGGAGGGGACTCGGGGGTCCCCCCGAGGGCCCGGACGATCTCACGGAGGCCGTCGACCTGTTCGGGGGTGAGCCGATCGAAGACCAGGGAGCGCACGCGGGTCGCGTGCCCGGGAGCGGCCGCGCGCAGGGTTTCTGCGCCCGTTTCGGTGAGCACCGCCCAAAAGCCCCGCCGGTCGTCGGCGCAGGCCTCGCGGCGAACGTGTCCGTCGCGTTCCAGGCGCGCGATCTGGTGGGACAGCCGGCTCTTGGACACGATGACGGTTTCGGCGAGGTCGCGCATGCGCATGCGCCGGTCCGGCATCTCCGACAGGTGGGCGAGGATCCCGTACTCGGTGAGCGTGAGCCCGTCACGGTCGCGCAGGTCACGTTCGAGCTCTTCGTAGATCGAGGAGTTCATCCGCAGGAACCCGCGCCAGACCCGCTGTTCGTCGGCGTCGAGCCAGGTCTTGTCCATATTCGCCGATTCTAACGGGAGGGGCTTGCCAACCCACGAACGATCACCTAAGCTCCTTCCCAGGAAGATACTTCTAAGGCACTTTGCTACCGAGTAAAGTACTTGATCGCAGGAACCTCGACCCCGAACCGGGTCGTACACAGACACAGGGAGAGACACCATGGCCGCTCAGGAACTCAAGCCCGGCACCTGGAAGATCGACACCGCCCACAGCATCGTCGGGTTCTCGGTCCGCCACATGATGGTCAGCAAGGTCCGCGGTCGCTTCGAGAAGTTCGACGCCACCCTGACGGTCCCGGAGGACGCCACCAAGGCGTCCGTCGAGGCCACCATCGACTCGGCCTCGATCAACACCGACAACACCGACCGTGACGCCCACATCCGTTCGGCCGACTTCTTCAGCGTCGAGGAGAACCCGGAGTTCAAGTTCCGCTCCACCGGCATCGAGGCCAAGGGCGAGGACTTCGTCCTCAAGGGCGAGCTCACCATCAAGGGCAACACCCACCCGATCGAGCTGGACCTGGAGTTCAACGGCTCCACCCTCGACCCCTACGGCCTGGACCGCGCGGGCTTCTCCGCCTCCACCACCATCAGCCGCAAGAAGTTCGGCGTGGACATCGAGATGCCGATGGACGGTGGCGGCGTGGTCGTCGGCGACAAGATCACCATCGAGATCGACGCCGAGTTCACCCGCCAGGCCTGATCGTCTTCGACGGGGGACGTCCCGGCCCGGCATCCGACGGCCGCCACCGGCCGGGACCCCCGAGGTCCCTTCGACCTCGGGGAACGATGTCCGGGTGTGACCGCACGGGGGAGCGGCCACCGCCCCAGGCTTGACGACACCACGTCATAACCCTGAGAGGCCTCGGATATCGTCGACGGAGGAGGGCACGACCCCGCCCTCCTCCGTCCTTTTCGTGTGTCCGCCATCGACAGGAGCCCCGACCGTGCCGTCCAACCCCTTCTCCGCCGAGGTCGTCGCCGCCGTCACCCGCCACATGAACGACGACCACCCCGAGGACACCCTCGTCATCTGCCGTGGCCTGGGTGGAGAACCCGAAGCCACCGCGGCCCGCATGGTGGACCTGGACGCCGAGGGCGGCGACTACGCGATCACCGTGGACGGGACCGAACGCACGGTGCGCGTGCCCTGGGGCGAGACGCTCACCGAACGCGCGCAGATCCGCTGGGAGGTCGTGCGCATGTACCGGGAGTCCTGCCGAAGGCTCGGTCTCCCCCCGCGCCGCGAGCACTGACCCGCGCCCCCTTCCGAAGGTGATCGGAGCTTTTCGGGCGGCGCAGACCCTGGGTTCACCCCCTGGGGGTAGCCGTTCTTCCGCGAACGGGATCATTGAACCGCCCTTTGCCATACGATGAGTCACACGTCCGTCACTCCGTGCTCGATCTGCGGCATCACCTTCCCACGAGCCCTCCACGTGCTCTGGCACCCCATGCACCGACGCCGCGTGCCGGGGGGCTGTGTCGAGGAACGGCTGAAGGAGATCGTGCGCGAGGGATCTCGGGCACCTGAAGTCCCGCCCGCCCGATGCTGTGGACCCACGGCTACTTCGTGGCCACCGTCGGAGGCGCCCTGCTGGGAGCGATCGAGCGTGATGTGGGGGGCCAGGAGAGCCGCTGAGAGGGAAGGGGGTGTTGCACGATGTTGACGGGTCGTCGTTACCGGCTTGCTCTGACCGATGCACAGGCCGCGATGTGTACCGAGTTCGGTGACCTGTGCCGGGCGGTGTGGAACACCGCTCTGGATCAGCGCCGCCAGTACGTGGACCGCTACACCCGAGGCCGGCAGGGGCCTTTCTGCGGCTACCACCTCCAGGCCGCCCAGCTGGCCGAGGCCAAGACCGAAGAGGCCTGGCTGAAGGCGGCCCCCTCGCATGTGCTCCAGCAGACGTTGAAGGACCTGGACCGGGCCTGTCGGGAGAAGGGCACCTTCAACGTGCGCTGGCGGGCCAAGTACCGGTGGAGGCCCTCGTTCCGCTTCCCGGCCGGGAACCTCATCACCGTGGAGAAGCTGAACCGCAAGTGGGTGCGGGCCAAGCTGCCGAAACTGGGCTGGGTGCGGTTGCGCTCCTCCCGACCGATCGGGGGCACGATCCGCTCGGCGACGGTGTCCCGTAAGGGCGGGCACTGGTTCGTGTCGTTCCTTGTGGAGGACGGGTTGTTCACCCCCGAGCACCATCCGGGTACCCCGGTGGGGGTGGACCGGGGTGTGAAGGTCGCCGCGACTCTGTCCACCGGCGAGTTCCACGACCGCCCCTACCTCACACCTGGCGAAAAGGCCCGACACCTACGCCTTCAGCGCAAACTGTCCCAGCGTAAGAAGGGGTCGGCCAACCGGGCCAAGACCCTCCAGGCCCTGGGGTCTATCGCCACCCGTGCGGTGGACCGGCGCGCCGACTTCTGTGGCCGGCTCGCCCACCAGCTGACCACCCGCCACAGCGTGGTGGTGCTGGAGAGCCTGCGCACCACCGACATGACCGCCTCGGCCAAGGGGTTCCTGGAAGCCCCCGGTAAGCAGGTGCGTCAAAAGTCCGGTCTGAATCGGGCCATCCTGGACAAGGGGTGGCACCGGCTCGAACTCGCGCTGCGCAACAGCGCGCGCAGGACCGGCACGCGGATCGTGCTGGTCGACCCCGCCTACACCTCGCAGACGTGTTATCGGTGCAAGGTGGTGGACGCGAACTCGCGCAAGAGCCAAGCCGAGTTCGTGTGCACTTCTTGTGCTCATACCGATCACGCCGATGTGAACGCGGCCAAGAACATCCTTCACGCCGCAGGGCATGCGGTGTCAGCCTGCGGAGACCTCGGGGTTACCCGGTCGACGAAGCAGGAACCGGCGCCCCCGCGAGGGCAGGCGCACCAACCGGCGTTGCCGTTGGTTGGAATCTCCCGCCTTTAGGCGTGGGGAGGAAGTCAATCCCGGGACAGGATCGGGAACCGGAACGGCCTCGGCGGAGTCCAATCGGAAAACGGGGGAAGGGGCGTGCACGCCCCGCCGGCAAGGGGTGGGGACACCCCTCCGCTCGGGCACACGTACGGCCTAGTCTGGAAGGGACGTTCCCTCCCCCGGACGCCCGTACAGCCACGCCGCTCGAAGGATGGATCCGGCCTCGATGGTCACGCCCGACCCCGGTGACGACAACGCACCGACCCGACGGATCGACCCCGTCGCGCCCACCACCCGCGTCAACCCGGCGGTGGGGGCCACACGCTGGGTCACACGTGTGTTCCGACCGGGGGCGGCCCGCCCCCCGGAGCAGGGACCCGACGAGTCCCCCACCCGTGTCGTCCCTCCGGCCGGCGCCGGCGCCACCCGGGTCGTTTCACCCGAGGCCGCGGGCCACTCCCCCGCCGCCTCTCCCCCCGGAGCCGACGCCACCCGGGTCCGACGACCCGCCTCCGCGGGCTCCGTGTCCCCGACCGGTTCCGATCGTTCCGACCGGAGCTCCTGGTGGCGTGTGCTCCTCGGCCCCCTGCTGGACTGGGTCGCCCGCCTGGCCTCGCGTGTGGTCATCGGCCCCGCCGGTGACCTCGACTACGCCGTACCCGCCGAGCTGCGACGCCGCTACCAGGTCCTGGACCGACTCGGCGCCGGTGGTGAGGCCGTCGTCTACCTGGCCGAACCCACCGATTCCCCGGGTCGCCGACTCGCCCTGAAGGTGTACCGGCCCGGCCACGACATCAACCGCGAGCTCCTGGACCGGCTGCGCGCACGCGGCACCGGTTCCCCCCACACACCCGCCATCCAGGGATACGGCACCGCCGCCAGCTCCTGGGGCGAGGACCTGGCCTGGGAGGCCCAGGAGTACTTCGCCCACGGAACCCTGCGCGAGATCATCGACGAGGCGCCCTTGGACGACGCACGCGCCGAGGCCGTCGTGCGCTCCGTCACCGACTGTCTGCACCACTGGCAGGCCGAGCTCCAGCACAACCACACCGACGTCAAGCCGGAGAACCTTCTGGTGCGCGACCTGGACCCACCGGTGGTCGCGCTCACCGACTTCGGCGGCGCCGTGCGTGCCACCATGAGCCGTGTCTACGGCGGACAGGCCATCACCGAGGACTACGCCGCCCCCGAGGTCATCGAGGGTCGGCGCGAGGCGCCCGCCGCCTGGTGGTCGCTGGGTGTGATGGTGCACGAGCTGATCACCGGCCGCCGCCCCGAGCGCGGCGGCAATTGGCTGACCGCCCGCAACACCGAGGTCGACATCTCGGCGATCACCGACGAACGCTGGCGGCTGCTGGCCCGAGGCCTGCTCGCGCCCGCGCCGGCGGCCCGTTGGGGACACGACGAGGTCGCCGCGTGGCTGGCCGGCGAGCGGCCCCGCATCCGTACGGCACGCAGGCTGCGCCCGATCTCGTTCGCCGGGGCCACCCACGAGGACCCGCCCAGCCTGGCCTTCGACCTGCTGGACCGCTCCGACACCGGCGCGCTGTGGCTGCGCAGCCACTGGTCGGAACTGCGTACCTGGCTGGATCGCGAGGTCAACGACTACACCTTCGACCGTTCCTACCTCACCGGCCTGGACGAGCGCCCCGACCTGGCGCACGTGGCCATCAGCGCCCTGGCCGCCCGTTACGTGCCCGGCATGCCGCCCAGGTTCCGCGGCCACGAGATCAGCGCCGACGGACTGCTGACCCTGGCCACCGGAGACGCCAGCCGACACTCGGTGGTGCGCGAGGCCGTGGAGTCGGGCGTGGTGGGGCTCGGCTCCCAACACTGGTGCCCGCACCCCACCTGTCGTTCGGGCGGCTCCGGCCGCTGCGCGCTGCTGGAACGCGTCCAACACGAGGTTCCCCTGTTGGTGCGCCGCGTCCAGGAGACCATCGACGGACTGGTGGGTTCGGGGCCCGACGCGCCCCGACGCCCCGCCGCACACGAGATCGACACCACCTGGGCACGCGCCGTCGAGCTGGTCCTGGCCCCGGAGACCGAGTCCCAGAACCGGTCGCTGCTACGCCGCCAGTCCTGGCACCCGCAGCAGCGCAGCTCCGCGCCCAACGCGCCCTGGTGGACGGAGCAGCGCCGCGCCGCGCTGCGTGACGGCGGCGACCCGCTGACCTCGCGTTCTGCGATGCTCACCGCCCTGCTCCTGTTGCCCGAGGCGGACCGGATCGGCTCGGCCGTCGCCGAACGCGAGCGCGCCGACGGCCGTGCCCGCCGCCAGGACCGGTGGGCCTCCCTCGCCGGTTCGGCACGCGAGAGGTGGGACAGCACCAAGGAGAAGGCGGCCTCGGCCAATCAACGTCGGGCCGAGGCGGCCACCCGCCCCGACAACCCGGCCGTTCCGCACGACCCCACCCGCCCACAAGAGGCCGTCACCCCCAAGGAACAGCGCAGGCTGGCGCGTCGACAGGAACGCGACTCCCGCCGGGTCGAACGGACCATGGGGCAGATCCAGCGGGCCATGCGGGCCGGACGCTGTCGCCGGTTCGCCTACCCGGCCGCCCTGTTCGGCCTCGTCGACGGGTTGGGGCGGGCACTGCGCCCAGAGGAGGGCTTCTTCCCCGAGAGCCCCATGGTGGTGGACGCCTACACCGGGCTGTTGGACTTCAGCGCCAACCCGCTGAGCGAAGGGGCCGCCGCCCTGACCGGGTTGTTGCCGGGTGGGATGGGCGCCTCCTGGTGGTTCCCGGTCCTGCTGGCCGTGGTCCTGCTGTACCTGGGACGCACCTCCGCGAAGGAGAAGGTGAAGGCGCGTCGTCGACTGGCCGCCTTCCGACTGGCCGTGGGAGGTTCGATCCTGATGGTGGTCGTCTTGATGTCCACCGGCCTGCTCGCCCTCGGGTCGGGGGTCCTCATCCCGCTGGACACCCTCCTCGGATGACCGGGTCCGGGCCGACCCGCGTCTCCGCCGGTCCGTACCGGTCACGCTAAGATCGCCGGGTTCGGCGTGGGCCGGACCACGATGAGGAAGGCGGACAGGTGGGCGAGGTGTTCGAACTGCGCTCGGGTGACTACCGAGCGCGAGTGGACCGGGTCGGTGCGGGCTTGCAGGCCCTCACCTGGCGCGACCACGACCTGGTGTGGCCCTACACCCGGGGAGAGGGGCCCCAGGCGTTCCAGGGTCAGTTGTTGGCTCCCTGGCCCAACCGTGTGGCCGGGGGGCGATACACCTTCCAGGGAACCGAGTACCGCCTGGCGGTCGACGACCCCGGGACCGGTTCGGCGATCCACGGCCTGGTGCACGACCAGGACTGGAGCCCGGTCGACGCGCGCGAGGACGAGGTGACCCTGCGGCTGGCCTTCGAGGGCACGTCCGGCTACCCCTTCCCGCTGGAGCTGACCGCCCGCCACCGGCTCTCCTCCGAGGGGCTGACCGTGAGCGTGAGGGCAGTCAACACAGGGGAGGGCGACGCTCCCTACGGTGTGGGATTCCACCCCTACCTCACCCTGGGCAGGCCCCTGGACGAACTGTCCGCGCGCGGCGTGCTCACCGTGTCCGCCGACGCCGGAAGCAGCCAGCCCACCGACGAGAACCTCATCCCCACGGGCGCGCCCGTGCCGGTGGAGGGTGGCGGGTTCGACCTGCTCCCGCCCGGCCGCGATCTGGGCGTCACCGTGCTGGACACGGCCTTCACCGACCTACTGCGGGACGAGCGCGGACGCGCCTGGGTGCGGCTCGGCGGACCCGAGCACCGGGTGGCGCTGTGGGCGGGCCCCGGATACGACTGGCTGCAACTGTTCAGCGCCGACACGCTGGGCGGGGACGCGCACCGTGCCCACCTGGCGGCCGAGCCCATGACCTGTCCGCCCGACGCCTTCAACGGCGGAACCGACCTGTTGGTCCTGTCCCCCGGTCAGGCCGTGGAACACGACTTCGGCGTCCTCGCCGAACCGCTGGTGGGCTGAGCCACGCCGGGGCCCGGGCCGCGGGTCGCGCCCGGGCCCTCAGGCGCGGTCGAGCACCTCACTGAGTCGGGCCAGGTCCTCGGCGGTGTCGATGTCCTCGGGGCTGGCCACGTCGTCGCAGGGCACCGTCGTCACCACGTGCGAGTAGGCGCGCAGGAAGGGACGGGCCCCCACGTCGCGTTCGGCCATGGAGTAGACCGTGGACCAGTGTTCACGGCCCAGCAGCACCGGGTTGCGGGGGTTGCCGTTGTAAGTGGCCGCGGCCGCGCGCGCTCCCTGTTCGAAGGCCTCCACCAGACGGCGGACCGCCTCGGGGGTGACCAACGGTTGGTCGGCCAAAGCGACGAGGACGGCGTCGACGGTGTCGGGGAGGGCGTCGATACCCGTCCGCACCGACGAGCCCATTCCAGTGGACCAGTCGGGGTTGTGCACGGTCACGGCGCCGTCGACCGTGGTGTCGGCGGCTCCCAGGACCACCATGACGCAGGCACAGCCTCCCTCCGCCAGGGTGCGCACCCCGCGATCGACCAGACGTTCGCCACCCAGTTCGACCAGTGCCTTGGGTCGACCGAGTCTGCTACCCGAGCCGGCCGCCAACAGCAGCCCGGCGACGTTCCCCCTGTACTCGACCCCTCCGCCCTCCGCTTCTTCTCCTATAGCCATTTCCCCTGTAGCCATGACGCGATGATGCCACGCGTCGAAGCCGCGCATGGGGCGCCTTCAAGAGCCGGTGGAGGATTTTCGCTACCCCGCGTCGCGATCACCGCGCTGAGCTGCGCGTTCACCACCCGAGGCGTTTCGGTTCACCTTCGAGGGTGACCGAATCCGGCCGGAACCAGCGGGGGCACCGGGGTGTCCCGGTGGATGCGTCCGGTGGTCTCACGCAGTGCGCGCCCGCTGCCGCCCCACCGGCTCTGCACCAGTTCGGCCGCGATGGACACCGCGGTCTCCTCGGGTGTGCGCGCTCCCAGATCCAGCCCGATCGGCGAGTGCAACCGCTCCAGGGCCTCCTCTGGGACTCCGGCCTCGCGCAGTCGGTCCAACCGGTCCTCGTGGGTGCGGCGTGAACCCATCGCACCGATGTACCCGGCCTCGGTGCTCAACGCCCGCTTGAGCACCGGCACGTCGAACTTGGGGTCGTGGGTCAGGACACAGATCGCGGTGCGCCGGTCGATCTCCTCGGCGATCTCGTCCAGGAACACGTGCGGCCACTTGACCACCACCTCCTCGGCGGTGGGGAAACGCTTGGCGGTGGCGAAGACCGGCCGAGCGTCGCACACCGTCACCCGGTAGCCCAGGTAGGTACCCAGGTCGGCGACGGCCGCCGCGAAGTCGATCGCGCCGAACACCAGCATGCGAGGGGCCGGGGCGAACGACTGGACGAACACCTCCAGCTCGTCGCCGCGACGCTGCCCGTCCACGCCGTAGTGCAACAGGCCGGTGCTGCCCTGGGCGAGCATGCCGCGCACGTCGTCGTCCAAGGCGTCGGCCAGGCGCTCCCCTCCCGGGCCCAGGTCGCCCTCTGCGTTGTCGGGCCACACCACTCGGCGATGGCCCACCCTCCCGGGCCCCGAGGGATCGGACACGATGGTGGCCACCGCCACCGGCCGGTGCTCGTCGATGGCGGCCAACACGGCGCCCAGCTGCGGGTAGGTGTCCCTGCTGATCGCCTCCACGAACATGTGCAGGGTTCCGCCACAGGTCAGCCCCACGCTGAAGGCGTCGTCGTCGCTCACGCCGTAGGTGCGGCGCGCCGGGTCTCCGGTGCGGATGGCCTCCAGGGACTCCTCGTAGACGGCGCCCTCCACGCAGCCCCCGGACACGCTGCCCGTCACCTCACCCGAGGTGCTCACCAGCATGGCCGCCCCGGCGTCCCGGGGCGCGCTCTTGTAGGTGTCGATCACCGTGGCCATCGCGAACGTCTCACCTGAGGCGTACAGGTCGGACACGGTCGCTCGGATATCACGCACACGGCACCTCTTCCAGACTTCCTCCCGGCGGGTCGATCCCGAGATCCGCCGGACTCGGTACCAACCTATGTGCCCCACACAACACCGAAGAGCCCCCGTTCCTCCAGGAAACGAGGGCTCGATTCGGTTGCTTCTACGAAGAGGCCCGGTCACGGCGGTCGGCGACCGGTGATCGAGACCGGCGACTAGGCGGGCCGGTTCGGCTCGGCGGCCTCGCCCCGGCCCAGCATCGAACGGAACTCCTCCAGGTTGCGCCGGGACAGGTCACCGTCGGCGCTCTGGATCCCCATCACCGGCAGCGAGGTGCCATCGGACAGGTCCACGCACGGCCAGGGCTCCCCCACCGGCATGCGGATGTCCAACACCTCGGGCCACGCCAGGTAGTGGGTGCGGATCCCGTTGATGACGACCACGTTGTCCTCGGTGGCGATCAGCCGCGGACGACCCAGCATGTGCAGCCCGGCGGCGATGACCAACCCCAGTCCGACGATCATGATCCGGTCCAGTGGTCGCCAGTCACCGGGCAGGACGATCGCGAGCACCAACATGGTCCCCACGATCAGCACACACATCCCGTAGGCGACCCAGCGCACCGCCCGGGGACGCCAGGTCCTCGGCAGCTCGGGCCGCTTCGACGCCTCGTCCACAGGTTGTTCCTTCGTCCGCACCGACTGCTCCATCCGTGACCACACGGTCCTGCTGGGATACGACTGCGGCGCGCGCCGACGAGGAGGGTGTGGTTCAGCGACGTAGCCCGCGCAGGGCCACCGCCGTGTCCAGGGCGGCCAACGCAGCCTCGGCGCCCTTGTTCTCGGCGCTTCCCGGCAGGCCGGCACGGTCACGCGCCTGTTCCAGGGTGTCACACGTGAGCACACCGTTGCCCACGGGGGTGGATTCGCGCAGGGCCACCTCCGTCAACCCGTGGGTGACCGATCGGCACACGTAGTCGAAGTGCGGGGTACCGCCGCGGATGACGGCGCCCAAGGCGATCACCGCGTCGTGCCTTCGGGCCAGTTCCTGTGCCACGACGGGGATCTCCACCGCGCCGGCCACGTGGATCACCACCGGATCGGAGACGCCGGACTCCTTGACGACCTCTAGGGCGTTGGCGAGCATCGGCTCGATGATCGGGGCGTTCCACTTGGTGGCGACGATGCCCACCGAGAGCCCGTCGGCCTCGACCCGCTCTTGTTCGGGACGTCCTGTACCACTCATGACCGGCCTTTCCACGTGATGACGAACATGCGATGGGCCCGCCCGACGGCGGGCCCGAACAGGGGGTGGGGCCCGCTAGCGGGCGACGCCGGCCAGGTCGTGACCCATCCGGTCCCGCTTGGCCAGCAGGTAGGCGAGGTTGTCGTCGGTGACGAACGTGGGCATGGGAACCCGTTCGCTCACCCGCACCCCGTACTTCTCCAGTGCCTCGGCCTTGACGGGGTTGTTGCTCAACAACCGCACCGAGGACACCCCGAGGTCGGTGAGGATCTGTGTTCCCGCGCCGAACTCGCGCGCGTCGGCGGGCAGCCCCAGCCGCAGGTTCGCGTCGACGGTGTCCACGCCCTGGTCCTGGAGGCTGTAGGCGCGCAGCTTGTGCAGCAGGCCGATCCCGCGCCCCTCGTGGCCGCCCAGGTAGACCACGACACCGCGGCCCTCCTCGACGATCTCGGCCATGGCGGCGTCCAGTTGGGCGCCGCAGTCGCAGCGCCGCGAACCGAAGGCGTCCCCGGTCAGGCACTCCGAGTGCAGGCGGGCCAGGACGTCGACGCCGTCGGTGAGGTCACCGTGGACCAGGGCGACGTGCTCGGCGCCGTCTGTGGTGCCCTTGTAGCCGACCGCCCGCCACTCACCGTGCCGGTTCGGCACGCGGGTCTCCACCTGGCGTGTGACCAACGCGGGTGCGGCCTGCTCGGCGGTGAGGGTCTCCCCCAGGGCGATGCGGTGGGCGGCCAACTGCTCCACCGACACCAACTTCAGGCCGTGTTCGTCGGCGAACCGGCGCAGTCGCGGCAGACGGGCCATGGTGCCGTCGTCGTTGACCACCTCGGCCAGGACACCGGCGGGGCGCAGCCCGGCCAGGCGGGCGAAGTCGATGGAGGCCTCGGTGTGCCCGCGACGGGCCAGGACACCGCCCGGTCGAGCGCGCAGCGGCAGGACGTGGCCGGGGCGCACGAAGTCGGTGGCGGTGCTCTCGGCGGAGGCCAACAGCCGGACGGTACGCGCGCGATCGGCGGCGGAGATCCCGGTGGTCACGCCCTCTCGGGCGTCGACGGTGACCGTGTAGGCGGTGCGCAGGCTCTCCTCGTTGCGCGCGGTCATCAGCGGCAGGTCGAGGCGGTCCAGTTCCTCGCCCTCCATGGGCACGCACACCACGCCGGAGGTGTGGCGGATCATGAAGGCCAAGAGTTCGGGGGTGGCGAGTTCGGCGGCGAAGATGATGTCGCCCTCGTTCTCCCGGTCCTCGTCGTCCACGACCACGATGGCGCGTCCGGCGGCGAACTCGGTGATGGCGTCCTCGATCGGGTCGAGGACCACGGTGCCCGCGGAGTCCTGCGAGTCGGTGGTGTCGGCGGACGGGGTGGTGTCGGTGACGGTCATTCCCGCTCCCTGAAGGTACGTCGGTGCTGAGTGGTGGGTGGTGGGCGCTCTAGGGCGCGGGTGCCTCAGGTACGGGCGCTCTCGCGAGCGCGTGCGACGGCGGTGATGCGCTCCACGTACTTGGCGATGACGTCGACCTCGATGTTGACGACGGCGCCGACGGCCAGGCCGCCCAGGGTGGTGGCGGCCAGGGTGGCCGGAATGAGGCTGACCTCGAAGGACTCCTCCAGGGCTCCGGGCTCGCTGACCGCGGAGACCGTGAGGCTGGTGCCGTCCACGGTGATGGAGCCCTTCTCCACCACGTAGGGGGACAGCTCCGGGGCCAGGGCGAAGCGGAGCACGTCCCACTTGTCGCCCGGGTCTCGGGAGAGGAGGACCGCGGTGCCGTCCACGTGTCCCTGGACGATGTGCCCGCCCAGACGGCCGTCGCTGCGCGCGGCGCGCTCCAGGTTGACGGGTGATCCGGGGACGAGGGACCCCAGACTCGACCGGTCCAGCGACTCCTTCATGACGTCGGCGGTGAAGGTTCCCTCACCGAGCTCGACGACGGTCAGGCACACGCCGTTGACCGCGATGGAGTCGCCGTGCCCCGCGTCGGAGCTCGCCAGTGGCCCGCGCACGGTGAGCAGCACGGCCTCGCCGGAGGTTCCGGCCGGTTCGACGGAGATGACCTCGCCGAGTTCTTCCACGATTCCGGTGAACACGCCCTACGTCCCTTCGCCTGCTTCAGGCTCCGGGGAAAAGGGTGTGGGAACGGGTCCACGACGAGTCCGGGTCCGAGTGGGTACGCCGATGGTCGGCGACGCTCGAAACCGTCCCAACGCGTACTGCCTCCCATCCGGACTTTAACCGTCGGTACCGGAATTCCACCGGTTCAACCGGTCGATGGATTCGACCGGGTCGCGGACTATCACCGCCGGTTCGGATTTTCACCGACCCCGGAGCACGCGTTCGATAACTACAGCGATCCCGATCCTAACCCCTTGCCGCTCGGGACGCCTAGCCGCTGTGAGGGGTGTCACCCCTGGTCGATGCGCTCGGCCTCTTGCGCCTTGGTGGCGAGTCCACCGGCGACGAACATCCGCGGCGCGCCGTAGGTGGCCCAGAACGCCAGGACCGCGTAGACGACGAAGGAGAACAGGGCACCGATCGGCCCGCCCAGGTCGCCGAAGAGGACCTCGTCCAGGACCACGACGAGCACGACCACGGAGATACCGAGCGCGAACCGCGACACCCGCGCGGTGATGGTGCCCTCGGCGCTGTACCAGCCCCAGCGGTGGAGCAGGGTGAGCCCGAGCACGCCGCCGAGCAACCCCCCGGAGGCCGTGTACAGACCGGTCAGGGAGTGTCCGGCCGGGTCGGCGGGGGTTGCGCCGATCCACTCGGTGGCCGGCAGGACCCAGTCCCCGCGCACCCCGAACTGCCATGCCGCCCCCAGCGCGCACGGCACCAGGGTGATCAGCAGCAGATAGGAGACCCAACGCGTGGTGTCCAGCGAACTCCACCAGGTGAGCACCCGGTCCTCGTAGCGCAGCATCAGCCACAGGATGAGCGCGCCGATGGACAACCCGACCACGACATCGCTGAAGAAGTGGGCGCCCAGGTAGATCCGGGAGAACCCCACCAACGGGATGATCACCACGGCCGCCCACATCAGGGCGCGGCGGCCCGACCGGATCCCCAGGTAACCCCAGGCCACCATGGCGGCCTGGCTGTGCCCGGACGGCATTCCGAAGCTCCCGTGGTGGCTGTGGCCGGTGATCTGGGCGTCGAACCAGTAGGGACGCGGCGTGTAGGACACCGACTTGAGCAGACCGTTGACGGCGCCCGAGGCGATGACCGCGACGAGCAGTCGAGCGCCCAGACCGGGGTTCACGCACCAGAAGACGGCGGCCATCAGCACGATGATCACGCCCTGGGATCCCAGGTGGGTGATCAACCCGAGTGGATACGAGAGCGGATCGCCGGCTCCCTGCAACCAGCGGATGGCGACGCTCTCCGCCTCCCAGAGGGTGTCCATGGCCAGGTGTTGGGCTTGCACGCGTGCTCCACGGGGTCCGGCCTGGCAACGCGCTCACGCCGCGCCGCTCCCTGGGTCACAAGGTGGTGCGGGGGAAGACGGAGCCGCGACCAAGCGAAGGTTCTACGACTACCGCCGAAAGCCTAAACGCCTTCGCGCCCCCTGGCCAGACCCGGTCCTCAAGGCGGGGCGGGATCCTGGGAAGGGAATGGGGCGGGGCGCGGCCGCACCGGGGTGGTGGGTGCGGGCGGCCGCGCCCCTTCGGAGATGGTCTCTTCGGTTCTAGTCCCGACCGCTCGCCTTGCGAGCCTGGGCCCGGAGGGACTCGACGGCGCTCGCGGGGTCCTGTGCCCCGTAGACGGCCGATCCGGCGACGAAGACGTCGGCTCCGGCCTCGGCGGCGCGTTCGATGGTCTCATCGGAGACCCCTCCGTCGACCTGTAGCCAGACGGAGGCCTCCCTGCTGTCCAGGATCTCACGAGCTCGGCGGATCTTGGGCAGAACCAGGTCAAGGAACTTCTGTCCGCCGAACCCTGGTTCGACGGTCATCAACAACAGCATATCCATCTCGCCGATAAGGTCCGCATAGGGTTCGACCTGCTCGGCGGGGTTGAGGGCCAGTCCGGCGCGAGCGCCCCGCTTGCGGATCTCCCGCAGGGTGCGCACCGGCGCGCCGGCGGCCTTGGCGTGGATGGTGACGCTGCCGGCCCCGACCTCGGCGTAGGCGGGCGCCCAGCGGTCGGGGTCCTCGATCATCAGGTGGCAGTCCAGTGGGGTGGGGGTCGCCTTGACCAGGGATTCCACGATGGGCAGACCCAGCGTCAGGTTGGGGACGAAGTGTCCGTCCATGACGTCGATGTGCAGCCAGTCCGCGGTCGGCACGGCGGCGGCTTCGTCCGCGAGGTGCGCGAAGTCCGCGTTCAGGATGCTGGGAGAGATCTGAATTGCCACGTCAGCAGTGTATAGGCCTTGTCCGGTGGTCGGCCCCCGAGACTGGAACACCGCCATACCTCCACCTTTACGAGGTAGATCCGAATATGCCCGTTTCGCCCGACACCGAGGGCGTCGGGCGAAACGACGGGTGACGCTATCCGACCTTGCGGCGCAGCAGGGCCAGGAACATGGCATCGGTGCCGTGGACGTGCGGCCAGAACTGCGCGTACCTTCCCTCCGGTCCGGCGGCCAGGCCGGGAACCTCGTCGAGATAGTCGGGGGCTCGCAACAGCTCCAGGTCGTCCCGCTCGGCGAGCACGCCCTGGACGATGGTGTCGGTCTCGTCCAGGTGGGGGGAGCACGTCACGTACGCCACCACCCCGCCCGGACGCACGGCCGACACGGCGTTGACGAGCAGCTCGCGCTGGAGCGGGGCCAACTCGGTCACGTTCTCCGGGCCCCGACGCCAACGCGACTCGGGACGGCGCCGAAGGGCCCCCAGACCGGTACACGGCACGTCCACCAGGACCCGGTCGAAGACACCCGGCCGCCAGGCGGGTCGAGTGCCGTCGGCGGCGATCGCGCGACCGGCGTCACGCGGGGCCCGGCGCACCGCGCCGGCCACCAGCCCGGCCCGGGTCGGCTGCATCTCGGAGGCGACCAGGCGGGCGTCGCGCTGCCCCGCCAGGGAGGCGAGCAGGCCCGCCTTGCCACCGGGGCCGGCGCACACGTCCAACCAACGGGCGTCGTCCCCGTGGACGTCGACCCGGGTCAGGGCCAACGCGACCAGCTGGCTGGCCTCGTCCTGGACGGCGGCCCGATTCTGGCGTACCTCCAGGATCGCGCCCGGGTCACCCTCCGGCAGGTAGGCGGCGAAGGGCGAGTAGCGGCCCGGCTCGGCGCCGTGCTCCTCCAGGTCGGCGACCTTGGACCGGCCCGGTTTGGCGACCAGGGTCACCTTGGGACGTTCGTTGTGCGCCTGGAGCAGCTCCTCGGTACGGGGCAGACCGGCGTCCTTGGCCCGCTCCCCCAGGGCCCGGGCCAGTTCCTTGACCACCCAGCGCGGGTGGCTGTGCACCACCGACAGGTATCCGCTCGGGTCTCGGTCGCGCTCGGGGGCCACGATCGGGAGCCAGGCGTCCAGGTCGCGAGCGCTCACCTTGCGCAGGATCGCGTTGACGAAACGGGAGCGGTGATGGCCCACCACCTTGCGGGCCAACTCCACCGACTCCCCCACCGCGGCGTGCGGCGGGATGTTGGTGGACAGCAACTGGTGGGAACCCATCCGCAGCAGCGGAAGCACCTCGACGTCCACCGAGGCCAAGGTGCGGTCCACACAGGTCTGCAGGATCGCGTCGTAGGTGCCCTGACGACGCAGGGTCCCGTAGGTGAGCTCGGTGGCCAGCGCGGCGTCGCGGCCGTGGATGCCACGCTCGTTCAGCAGGGCCGGCAACAACAGGTTCGCGTAGGCGTCGCGCTGCTCGACCGCGCGCAGCACGTCGTAGGCGACCCTGCGCGCGGGGTCGCGCGGCTGGGGCGGCCCGGACCGCTGACCGCCCTGGCGGGATCCACCGCCCCGGCTCGGACGACGGTTCTGGGAACGGGACTGCTCGCTCAACGTGTGCTCTGCCTCAACAAGCCGGGGACGTTTGTCGGCGAGCGACCGCGCCCACCGGCCTTGAGACTACGACAGGTCAGCGGCCCATCCGGTCGTCTTCGGTGGGACGCACCCCACGCGCCCAGTCCACCGCGGACATGGCCTTCTTGCCCTGGGGCTGGACCTCACCGAGTTCGACCGGGTGGGTGCTGGTGCCCGCCAGAACCCGCTTCTTGTCCACGAACAGGTGGCCGGGGTCCAGGTCGGGGCGGTCGGCGTCGGTGACGGGGCGGACCGGCCCCACCTTCAGACGAGTGCCGCGGAAGGTGGTCCAGGCGCCGGGGGCCGGGGTGCAGGCGCGGGCGACCCGGTCCAGACGCAGGGCCGTCCAGGTGAAGTCGAGTTCGGCGTCCAGGGGGGTGAGCTTGCCGGCGTAGGAGACGTCGGCGGCGGGCTGTTCGACGGGGACCAGGCCACCGGAGGCGATGCCGTCGATGGTGCGTGCCAGCAGACCGGCCCCGGACTCGGCCAGGCGGGCGAGGAGTGCGCCGCTGGTGTCGGTGGGACGCACGGTCTCGGCGACGGTGCCGAAGACCGGCCCGGCGTCGAGTTCCTTGACGATGCGGAACGTGGAGGCGCCGGTGACGTCGTCGCCGTGCAGGACGGCGTGCTGGACGGGGGCCGCGCCGCGCCAGACCGGCAGCAGGGAGAAGTGCAGGTTCACCCAGCCGTGCTCGGGGATGTCCAGGGCGGACTGGGGCAGCAGGGCGCCGTAGGCGACCACCGGGCAGCAGTCGGGGGCGATCTCGGTCAGCCGGGCCAGGAAGTCGGGGTCACCGGCCTTGGCGGGCTTGAGGACCTCGATGCCCTCGCTCTCGGCGAGCTCGGCGACCGGGCTGGCCGACACCTTGCGCCCGCGCCCGGAGCGGGCGTCGGGCCGGGTGACGACGGCCGCGACCTCGTGTTCGGAGTCGATCAGGGCCCGGAGTGAGGGCACCGCCACCTCGGGTGTACCGGCAAAGACCAGCTTCATGTTCGACCATTCCCCCTCGACTGCGACCACACGTCACTGTTCTACCGCACTCCCCACCGAGAACGCGCCTGTGTCGGGCTTCTCGGGTCCCTGGACCGTCGTGGTCATCTGATAGACCAAAGGTGATGACAGCGCAGCCCGACCAGCCCGAAGCGGCCCTCTTCGACCTGCCTGCGGGGGAGCCGAAGGAAACGGCGAAGGCCAGGGCCGCCTCCGCCAAGAGCCGTCCGCCCGCCAAGCGCAGGCCCGCCGACCGACTCCCGATCGCGCGTGTCGTGGTGGACACCCCGCTGCCGCACCTGGACCGCTACTTCGACTACCGCGTACCGGCCGACATGGACGAGACGGCCGTGCCCGGCTGCCGGGTGAAGGTGCGCTTCAACGGTCGGTTGCTCGCCGGTTTCCTGGCGGAGCGGGTGGAGAGCTCGGAGTTCGCCGGACGCTTGGCCTACCTGGAGACGGTGGTCTCCCCCGAGCCGGTGCTCACCCCGGAGGTCCTCGCGCTGTCCCGAGCCGTCGCCGATCGGTACGCGGGCACCCTGAGCGACGTGCTGCGACTGGCGGTGCCACCCCGGCACGCGCGGGTGGAGAAGGAGGCCGACCGGCGCGCGCGGGAGAGGGCACAAGACCTGGAAGGGGCCGAGGAGGACGAGCCCGGTGAGGCGCCGCCCGGCGAAGCCTCCGCCGTGCAGGAGACCGTGGAGGCCGCCGTACTGGAGGTCGACCCCGGCCCCTGGGACGCCTACACGGAGGGTCCGGCGTACGTGCGTGCGCTGCGCGAGGGACTCCCCGCGCGCGCCATCTGGAACGCCCTGCCCGGCACCGACTGGACCGACGCGATCGCGGTGGCCGCCGAAGCCGTCCTGGCCGCCGAGCGCGGCGGCGTGATCGTGCTCCCGGATGGTCGGGACGTGGCCCGGGTGGACAAGGCGCTCACCCGCCGGTTGGGCGAGGGACGGCACGTGGCGCTCACCGCCGACCTGGGGCCGGCCGAACGATACCGACGCTGGCTGACGGTCCTGCGCGGCGAGATCCGGGTCGTGGTCGGAACCCGCGCCGCGGTCTTCGCCCCCGTGCGCGACCTGGGCCTGGTGGTGCTGTGGGACGACGGCGACGACGTGCACGTGGACCCGCACGCGCCCTACCCGCACTCGCGCACGGTACTGGCGATGCGCGCCCACAAGGCGGGCGCCGGTGCGCTCATCGGCGGGCACACCCGCACCACCGACGCCCAACTGTTGCTGGAATCGGGGTGGGCGCACCCGTTGATCGCCGACCGCGCGACGCTGCGTCGACGCGCCCCCCTGGTACGAGCGGCCGGGGACGACCGTGAACTGGCCCGGGACCAGGCGGCGCGTTCGGCGCGCATGCCCAGCGTGGCCCTGCGTTCGGCCCGGGAGGCCGCCCGGGTGGGGCCCGTGCTCTTCCAGGTGCCGCGCCGGGGCTACCTCAACAGCCTGGCGTGCGCGGGCTGTCGCGAACCCGCTCGCTGTGACGGCTGTCGCGGCCCGCTCGCGGTCCGTGGGTCGCACGCCCTGCCCTCATGCGGCTGGTGCGGCCGGGTGGCCGGCCAGTGGGCCTGCCCCGAGTGCGGGGTGACCCGAATGCGCGCGGTGGTGGTGGGCGCCCGGCGTACCGCCGAGGAGCTGGGGAGGGCCTTCCCCGCGCTGGCCGTGCGCACCTCCGGACGTGAGGACGTGTTGCCCGAGGTTTCGAGCAAACCGGCCCTGGTGGTGGCGACCCCGGGGGCCGAACCCGTGGCCAAGGGCGGCGGTTACGCGGCGGCGGTGTTGTTGGACGGGTGGGCGCTCCTCAACCGGGCCGACCTGCGGGCCTCGGAGGAGACGCTGCGTCGGTGGCTGAACGCCGCCGCGCTGGTGCGCCCCGGCGGCACCGTGGTGGTGTCCGCCGAGGCCTCGCTGCCGTTGGTGCAGTCACTGGTGCGTTGGGACCCGGCCGGGTTCGCCGAACGCGAGCTGGCCGACCGTCGCGAGCTGGGTTTCCCGCCCGCGGTGTCGATGGCCTCCATCACCGGCGGCCCCGAGCACGTGCGCGAGCTGCTGGATCAGATCGCCCTGCCCACGGGTGTCGAGCTGTTGGGTCCGGTCCCGGTCGGGTCGGAGACGGCCGACGACGGGTCCCACGTGACCGAGCGCGCGCTGCTGCGAGTCCCGCGCAACGGGATCGGTGAGCTGGCGCGTGCGTTGAAGGCGGCGGCGGTGGCCCGCAGCGCCCGCCGCGACGAGCACCTCGCCCAGGTCCGCGTGGACCCCCTCCGCGTCATTTAGCGGGCACGGTACAGGTCCCGGAGGAGGGCCACCTCGGCTCCGTGGTGGATGAACTCCCGGTTCAGGTGCAGGACCAGCACCACCATCGGGAACTCCGACCACTGGGCGGCCTCGGCCCCGCCCACGGGTACGGCCAGGGCGTCGTCGTCGAGTCGTCCCACGTGTTCGGACCAGGTGAGGTAGGCGGTGCGCAGGCGTTGGCGCGCCTCGGCGGCGGTGGAGGGCCAGTCGATGGTGTCACGGCTCGCGGTGCGGTCGCCGAAGTGCCAGTTGATCCGGGTCTCCAGCACGTCCACGATGATGTGGCCCAGCCGCCAGGCGATCGTGGTGACCGGTGGTGGGACGGGTTCGGGGTAGGCGCCATCGGGCGCGTGTCGGCCGTCCTCGCGCCGACGTACCGTCCAGCAGTCCGGCACCGGTTCCCAGTAGAACTCCTCGTCGGTGAGCCCCTCCAGGCGTGGCCACAACGAGAAATCCCAGTAGAACTGCATCTGGGCGAGGATCTCGCCGTTCCAGTTCACCGCCATCGGGTCGTTCCCCCTCCTCGTCTCGACGCGCGGCCCAATCCTGCCAGAACTCCGCTGCCCTGGGCGGCGACGTCCTCGTCGGGGTAGGGCCACCAGGTGAGGTCGGCCACGCCGGGTTCGAGGGGGAGGAAGGGGCCGAAGGCGCGTTCGACGTCGGCTCGGGGCGCCGTGGAGGTGAGGGCCAGGTAGCCGCCGCCGCGCATGAGTCGGTGCAGGGTGTCCAGGCCCGTGGGCGGGGAGTCGGCTCCGAAGGTGCGGGTCATCAATACGGCGATGGGCTCGTCGAGATCGACGAGCCCACCGGCGTGAAGGCGGCGCAGGAGCGTTTCGGAGCACACGCCGTCGCCGGACGGCACGGCGGAGTCGTCCGGGGAGGCCAGGATCCCCGCGGCGCCCTCGGGGGCGATGTGCACGATGGTGGCGTCGGGGTCGGCGCCGTGCACGCGTTCGGCGGTTCCCTGGACGGGACTGCCCCAATCGACGAACTGGCGGATGCCCGCGTCGACGCTCAGGTAGTCGACGACCCGACCGAGGAAGGCCTGGTGCAAACGGACGTGTTCGGCCAGGGCCGGGTCGTGGGGGACATGGGCGCGGCTACTGTCGCCGAGGTCGACCACGCGTGGTCCCCGCCCGGGCTTTCGAAAGGATGTCCTCCGTCGGAACACGGCCGTGAGGGGGCCTGCCTCAGGTCCTCGGACGTCCGTCACGTTCACGCTCCCCCAGCCGGTTCGCTCGTGGGAGGCAGGACGTCCGTTGTCGGTGGACCGATCGGGTCCGCGACGGTGTGCCCTGCCGTCAGGGCCAGATAGTACCGCTTGTGAACGTGATACCCCGCACACACCCAAGTGAAATGGGCCCTATCGCGCCGTTTGTCACGACCTGCGTCGCAAGTTCTTGTGAGTCCAAGGTCCCGAACTCCCATCCACGAACACCGCGGGCCGACCCGGAGGTTCCGGGTCGGCCCGCGGTGGGACTTCGGGCACCGGCCGGAGACCGGCCGTCAGGGCTTGCGAGCCACCCCGCCGTACTGGTCCAGTCCGCGCCGGGCACCCGCGATCGGGGGCCGCCACAACGGGCAGGGAACCACACCGGGCTCCAGCAGCTCCAGGCCCTCGAAGCGCTCGGCGATGGCCTCGGGGCTGCGCAGCAGGTAAGGCACGTCCCCGTGCTTGTTGCCCTCCTCGATGGCCTGGTTGTAGTCCTCGCTCGTGTCGGCGCCGTCGTAACTGACCAGGTAGCTACCCGAGGGCAGGGCGTCCAACAGCCTGCGCACGATCGGCTGGACCTCCTCGTCGGGGACGTGGCCCAGGATCCCCATCAGCATGAGCCCGACCGGCTCGTCGAAGTCCAACGTCTCGGCGGCCTTGGCCAGGATCGCGTCGGGGTCGCGCAGGTCGGCGTCGACGTAGTCGGTGGCCCCCTCGGGGGTGCCGACCAGCAGGGCGCGGGCGTGCGTCAGCACGAGGGGGTCGTTGTCGACGTAGACCACCCGGGTCTCCGGCGCGATCGACTGGGCGACCTCGTGCGTGTTGTTGGCGGTGGGCATCCCGGTACCGATGTCGAGGTACTGGCGGATGCCCTCGTCCCGGGTCAGGTGGGTCACCGCGCGGACGAGGAACTCCCGACTGGTGCGGGCCAGGTCCCGGATCTCCGGAAAGGACTCGGCCACCACGTCTCCCGCCAGACGGTCGACCGGATAATGGTCCTTTCCACCCATCCAGTAGTTCCAGATCCGGGCCGAGTGGGTCCGGGTGGTGTCGATCTTCGACCCCGGGGCCGGGGCGGTCGAATCGTCGGTCATGCGGTCATCCACCTCGATACGCAGGGGGTTCGCGGCAGGGAACGGGAATTCGACGACCGTGCGCAGAACATCCCGTTCCCACCGGTTTTTCCGCATTGATCATAGACGACGGGACCGCTCCGGGCGTGCTCCGTTCAGAGCGCGTCGCGCGGGTCGGAGGCGGGGACCAACCGGCCGTCGAGGTCGACGTACTCCCAACGCGGCCCATGGGCGACCAGATCCGCCACGGCGCCGACCAACCGGTCGACGTGTTCCTCGGTGGTGCCCACGCCCAGGCTGGCCCGAACCGCCTGAGTGTGCCCCTCGGGCAGCAGGTGGGCGGTGAGCGGGTGCGCGCAGAACAGGCCGTCGCGCACCCCGATGCCGTGCTCCGCGGACAGGGCGGCGGCCAGCAGATCGGCGGGCAGCCCGTCCACCACGAACGAAACGATGCCCACCCGCGCCTGTTCGGGCCCCCACAGGGTCAGCTCGTGCACGCCGTCGATCTGGCAGAACCCGGCGCGCAGGCGCTCCAGGAGGGCGGACTCGCGGATGTGCTGCAGGTACAGGGTGTCCTCGGTGAAGGTGGCGCAGGCCGCGGCCAACGCCACGGCGCCCAAGACGTTGGGGCTGCCCGCCTCGTGCCGGGCCGGAAGGTCGTTCCAGAACACGTCGTGGTCGGTGACCTTCCGCGTCGCGCCACCACCGGACAGGTAGGGCGCGGCCTCTGCCAGCCAATCGGCGCGGCCCGCCAGCACACCCGAACCGAAGGGCGCGTACAGCTTGTGTCCGGAAAGCGCCACGTAGTCGGCGCCGGTCTCGGTGAGGCTGAACGGCAGGTGCGGCACGTACTGGGCGGCGTCGACCACCACGCGGGCGTCCTCGGCGTGGGCGGCCTCGACCAACTCCTCGACCGGCCAGATCTCACCGGTGACGTTGGAGGCCGCGGTCACGCACAGCAGCTTCGGACCCTCGGGGGCCTCGCGCAGGGCGGCGCGGGCGGCCTCGACGGCGGTGTCGGGGGTGGCGGGCAGCGGCAGGCGCACCACCTTCGCGGCGCGGGCGGCCGGGTGTTCCCACGGCAACAGGCTCGCGTGGTGCTCGGACTCGAACACCACCACGGTGCAACCGTCGGGTACGCAACGGGCCAGCAGGTTGAGCGCGTCGGTGGTGCCGCGCACGAACACCACGGCGTCGGTGTCGGGGCGGGCGTCCAGGAAACCGGCGACGCCGCGACGGGCTTCCTCGTAGGCCTCGGTACTGATCCGGGAGTGGTGGCCCGCGCCCCGATGCACGCTGGCGTAGTAGGGCAGGGCGGCGGAGAGGGCGTCGGCGACCGCGGTCAGGCAGGGCGCGCTGGCCGCGTAGTCGAAGTTGGCGTAGTCGACGTACTCGCCGGTGACCAGCTGGACCCCGCGGTCCGGGGTGACGATCGAGCAGTCCGGGGCGGCGCCGACGGGGTACGACGCCCGGCGCGCACGCGCGTCCCGAACGGCCTGGCGGGTGCGGGGGCGACGGGTGGAGTCGAACGGGATGACGGTGGTCATGGGGCACCTCTTCGGTGGGTCGTGGGACCCACGGGGTGCGCCGCTCGACGGCCGCGTCTTCCTGGGTCCGCGCTTGTCCGACACGGTCGTGTCGGGACCTGGTCCTCACCCGGGGCACCCCACCGCGGAAGGAGGGTTGCCGACCAGCTAGCCGGGGCTTGACGCTGGTACTCGTGACCTGTGCCGAAATGTAACACATGGCTCGTGCGCGACGCACCCACGGGATTCGTGTGCTCTGGGACACGCCCCCGCTTGACAGTCGGCGCGACGGTGACGACATACTGGTCTCGAACTGCCCTCACGTCGCGGGTGTCCGGTTCCCCCGGTAACCCTTCAGACGCGAGACTCCAGTCGGTAGGAGTTTTCGCGTGCCCGCAGACGAGAGGTGTGTCCGTTGCCCGGCGACGACCGCGTTCAGCAGCTCTTCCGCAACCCCCGGGTTGTCCTCATATCCGGCTACGCCCGTCTCCCCGATTCGGTGGCGAGCCATTCCCAGTACCAGCGGCTCGGTGTCGTGCTCGCCGTGGACACCGCCGACGACCGGATCGTCGCCGCGGACACCACCCTGCTCACCGACCTGGCCAAGGACTTCTTCCGTGCCCTGGTGGAGGGCGCCTCGGTGACCGAGGACATCGCGGAGATCGTCCAGCGGGTGCAGACGCGGTACGCGGGCCAATCGGGCGCCGCGCTCACCACCGCGCTGCGCCGCTGCCTGGAGACCTACTACCAACTGCGTGACGGCGACCAACTGCCCGGTTCCCCCCACGGCGAGGAGTGACCCTTGAACCCTTCCAGTCACGAATCCACAGAGGAACCCGGGACGGGGGGTGCCCCACTCCCCCTGGCCGGTGTGCGGATCACCGACCTGTCCCGGGTCCTGGCCGGCCCCTACGCCACCATGTTGTTGGCGGACATGGGCGCCGAGGTCATCAAGGTCGAACAACCCGGGCGAGGCGACGACACTCGTTCCTGGGGACCTCCCTACGCCGAGCCCACCGAAGAGCACCGCGCGGCGCACGCCCCCGGCGAGGCCGCCTACTTCCTGTCGGTGAACCGGAACAAGCGCAGCCTCGCCGTGGACCTGAAGGACCCCGACGGGCTCGCCGCGGTCCGGGAACTGTGCGCCGGCTCCGACGTGGTGATCCAGAACTTCCGACCCGGAGTGATCGACCGGCTGGGGCTGGGCTACGAGGAGATCGGCAAGCGCAACCCGGCGGTCGTCTACTGCTCGGTGAGCGGCTTCGGGCCCGAACACCGACCGGAGGGCCGCCCCGGCTTCGACATCGTCGTGCAGGCCGAGAGCGGGCTGATGGCGACCACCGGCCCGGCCGACGGACCGGCCAGCAAGGTCGGTGTGGCGCTGACCGACGTGCTCACCGGCCTCAACGCCGCCGTGGGCATCCTCGGCGCGCTCATGCGGGCCAAGGCCACCGGCCGCGGTGAGGACGTCAGCGTCTCGCTGGTCAACTCCACGCTGTCGAGCCTGGTCAATCTCACCCAGCAGGCACTGATCACGGGGACGGAACCGGCCCGGGTGGGCAACGCGCACACCACCATCGTCCCCTACCAGGTCTTCCCCACCGCCGACGCGGAGATCGTCGTGGCCGCGGGCAACGACGCCCTGTACCGACGGTTGTGCGCGGCCATCGACCGCCCAGACCTGGCCGAGGACACCCGCTACGCCACCAACCCCGAACGGGTGGCGCACCGCGAGGAGCTGGTCGGCGAACTCACCGAGACGCTGACCTCCCGCCCCGCCGACCACTGGATGAACGTCCTGGTCACCGCCGGGGTCCCGGTGGGTCGGGTGCGCGGTGTCCTGGACGCGCTGCGTACCGCCGACGCCTCGGGGGACGACGTCCTGCGCACCGTCGAACACCCCACCGCCGGGCCCCTCGAACAGGTCCGGGCGGGCTTCCGGATGGCGGACACCCCCGTCCCCATGTCCGCTCCCCCACTGCTCGGCCAGCACTCGCGAGAGATCCTCACCGAGTTGGGATTGGCCCCCGACCGGATCGAGGAACTGTTCGAGCGCGGCGCCGCCCAACAGACCGACGTCGACTGACCAACGGACTTCGTACACCACGTACCCCGAAGGGACACCCACCATGAGCGACTCCCGCAAGGCCGCCGCCCCCGACCCGCTCGACTTCCTGGCGGTGGACGCCGAACTGTCCGACACCGAACGCGACATCCGCGACGCCGTGCGGGAGTTCTCCGCCGCGGAACTGCTGCCCGAGGTCGCCGACTGGTTCGAGGCCGGCACCCTGCCCGACCCGCGCGGCCTGGCCAAGGCCTTCGGCGACCTCGGGGTGCTCGGCATGCACCTGGAAGGCTACGGCTGCGGCGGTTCCAGCGCCGTAGCCTACGGCCTGGCCTGCCGCGAGTTGGAGGCCGTGGACTCCGGGCTGCGCAGCTTCGTGTCCGTGCAGGGCTCCCTCGCCATGACGGCGATCCACAAGTTCGGGTCCGAGGATCAGAAGAACGAGTGGCTGCCGCGCATGGCCGCGGGCGAGGCCATCGGTTGCTTCGGGCTGACCGAACCCGACTCCGGTTCCGACCCGGGTTCGATGCGCACCCGCGCCCGCCGGGACGGCTCCGACTGGGTGCTCGACGGCACCAAGATGTGGATCACCAACGGTTCGGTGGCCGACGTCGCCGTGGTGTGGGCCGCCACCGACGAGGGCGTCCGCGGGTTCGTCGTGCCCACCGACGCCCCCGGGTTCAGCGCCAACGTCATCCACAAGAAGCTGTCGCTGCGCGCCTCCATCACCGCGGAGTTGGTCTTGGAGGGCGTGCGTCTGCCCGCCGACGCGATCCTGCCCGAGTCCAAGGGGCTCGGCTCTCCCCTCTCCTGCCTCAACGAGGCCCGCTACGGCATCGTGTGGGGCGCGGCCGGTGCCGCCCGCGCCTGCTACGCGGCCGCCCGCGACTACTCGCTCACCCGCGAGCAGTTCGGCGGACCCATCGCCGGTTTCCAGCTCACCCAGCGCAAGCTCGCCGACATGGTCGTGGACGTCAACCACGCCGGCATGACCGCCCTGCGCATCGGTCGTCTCAAGGACCGGGGCGAATGCCACCACAACCACGTCAGCTTCGGCAAGTTCGCGAACGTGGCCGCGGCCCAGCGGGTGGCGGCGACCGCGCGCGGCCTGCACGGCGCCAACGGCATCACGTTGGAGTACCCGGTGATGCGGCACATGGTGAACCTGGAGACGGTGGCCACCTATGAGGGCACCGAGGACATCCACGCGCTGAGCATCGGCCAGTCCGTCACGGGGATCTCCGCGTTCCGCTAACGACCGAGACGGCCCGGGAGGCCCGTGTGGCGACGGGTCGCAGGTGAGCGACGTGTGCCGGATCTCGCCGGTATCCCGGGTGCCAACGGGTGCTCCCAGCCACCACAATGGAGAGCAGCCGAGTGAGGGAGTTGCCCAAGATGGTGAACGAACCGACGAAGCGGTTCGAGGCGACCAAGCTGCGCCGCGTCTCGGACGCGGTCGTCAGCAACTTCGTCAAGTACGGGGTCTGCCCGCAGGAGATGCACCTGCTGACCACCCGGGGCCGCAAGTCCGGATTCTTGCGCACCACCCCGGTGAGTGTGCTGGACAGCGAGCGCGGCCGGTATCTGGTCTCCCCGTACGGCGAGGTGAACTGGGTGCACAACATCCGCAAGGACGGGTTCGCGACCCTGCGCCAGGGCGGCTGGATCGAACTGGTGAGCGTGCTGGAGGTGGACCCCGAGGAGGCCGGAACGGCGCTCAAGGAGTACCTGGAGCACCCGCGTTCGGCGATCGTCGGCCCGTACTTCGAGGCGCCGCCGGAAGCCCCGGTGGAGGCCTTCGTGGCCGAGGCGGATCGTCACCCGGTCTTCCGCGTCGTGCGGTCCACGACCATCCGGATCTGACCCGAGCGCGGACGGCCCGAGCAGGAAGGGCCTGAGCAGAAACGGCCCCGGTCACCCCGTCGAGGGGGTCCGGGGCCGTGGTGTTCACGGGGCGCGACGCACGTACACGCGGCCGCGGTCGACCTCCTCGAAGCCGACCTTCGCGTAGGTCCTCGCCGGGGCCGGATACAGCGGGTTGGGTGCGGTGTTGATGAACACGCGGTCGCCGCCTCGGTGGGCGGTCAGGGAACACGCCTCCAGCACCAGGGCGGCCGCCAGGCCTCGATGGCGGTGGACGGGGACCACTCCCAGGGGTTCGACCTCCGAGGTGCCGCTCTCTGCGTCGAACCACACCACGCAGCAGGCGGCCAGGGAGCCGTCCGGGGCCTGGACGACGAGGTCCAGTTCGGGGTCGTACAGCAGGGACGCACGGGTGGCGTCGTAGTAGGTCCGGGAGAAACGGCTGTTCAGCGATGGGTCCACCGGACCCACGCTCTCCGGCCAGGGCAGGTCGGCGGGCTTCCAGGCGAGGCGGTGGCACTCCACCCGGGCTTCCTCCTCGCCCTCGCGGACGGGCCGGATCACGTACCCCTCGGGCAGGGCCGGGGACTCCTCCGTGGCGGCACGACGCATCCAGGTGTCCAGGGTCCCTTCGTGTGCGAAGCCCGCCTTCTCGGCCAGGAACCGGAGCTCCTCGTCACCGTGGAAGACCGGCAGGTGTGTCCCACCCTCGGTACGCGCCAGGGCCCAATCCAGGAGGGCGGCCCCGGCCTCGGGGTCGGTCCGGGCCCCTTCGAGGGTGACCCTGGTGTGCTCGGAGATGGCGTTGGCGCCGGTGACCCCGGCCCAGGCGACGATCTCACCGTCTCGTTCGGCCACCGCCATCGGCCGGGGCATGTCCTCGGTGGCCGCTTGCCAACCCAGACCACCGGGGTGGGTCCCCACCGGCCACGAGCGCCGGGCGAGCAGTTCGAGCGCGCGAGTGTCCTCGGGGCGCGGGGGACGGAGTTCGAGCACGAGGGCCTGCCTTCACCGGTGGGGGGTCGTGTACGCGCACACGCTAACCACCGGTGTCCCGAGGGTGCCATCGGTTTTCCAACGAACCGGGTGGCGGGTCAGTTGCGCACCCGGAAGACGTCGTAGACCCCGTCCACGCCGCGCACGGCGCGCAGCACGCTGCCCAGGTGGGTGGGGTCGGCCATCTCGAAGGTGAAGCGGCTCTGCGCCACCCGGTCGCGGCTGGTCTGCACCGTGGCGGAAAGGATGTTGACGTGCTGGTCGGACAACACGCGTGTTATGTCGGACAGCAACCGGGAGCGGTCCAGGGCCTCCACGTGCAGGGCCACCAGGAACATGGAGTCCTCGGTGGGCCGCCACTCGACGTCGACCATGCGCTCCTGGTCCAGGCTGGCGGCGTTGGCGCAGTCGGCGCGGTGCACCGAAACCCCATGCCCCTGGGTCACGAAACCGACGATGTCGTCACCGGGCACCGGCGTACAACACTTGGCCAGGCGCGCCCACACGTCACCGTCGCCCGCCACGACCACGCCCGGGTTGCCCGAGCGCTGGCGCGTGGTGGCGGCCTTGGTGGGCAGCGAGGACTCGGCGATGTCCTCGGTGTGGCTGTCCAGCCCACCCATGGAGTCCACGAGCTTGCTCACGATGCTCTGTGCGCTCACCTGGTGCTCGCCCACGGCGGCGTACAGGGCGTCCACGTCCGTGTAGCGCAGATCGCCTGCCAGGGCGATGATCGCCTCTCCGCTGAACAGGCGCTTGACCGGAAGCTCCTGCTTGCGCATGATCTTGGCGATCTCCTCCTTGCCCTGTTCGATCGCGGCCTCGCGGCGCTCCTTGGTGAACCAGTGCCGGATCTTGTTGCGGGCACGAGCGCTCTTGACGAAGTTGAGCCAGTCGCGGCTGGGCCCGGCGTCGGGGTCCTTGGAGGTGAGGATCTCCACGGCCTCGCCGTTGTGCAGCTCGTTCTCCAGCGGCACCAGACGGCCGTTGATACGAGCGCCGACGGTGCGGTGGCCGACCTCGGTGTGCACGGCGTAGGCGAAGTCCACGGCGGTGGCGCCCTCCGGCAGGGAGATGACGTCACCCTGCGGGGTGAAGACGAACACCTCCTGCACCGACAGGTCGAAGCGCAGCGACTCCAGGAACTCGCCCGGGTCCTTGGTCTCCTGCTGCCAGTCGATGAGCTGACGCAGCCACTGCATGTCGGTGGTGCCCTTGGGCTTGGTCTCGGTCCCGGTGGAGTTGCGGTCCTCCTTGTACTTCCAGTGCGCGGCGATGCCGTACTCGGCGCGCCGGTGCATGGCGCGGGTGCGGATCTGGAGTTCGACCGGGTTGCCGGAGGGACCGATGACCGTCGTGTGCAACGACTGGTACATGTTGAACTTCGGCATCGCGATGTAGTCCTTGAACCGGCCCGGCACCGGGTTCCACCGCGCGTGGATGGTCCCCAGCGCCGCGTAGCAGTCCCGAACACTGTCCACCAGGACCCGCACCGCGATGAGGTCGTAGATCTCGTCGAAGCCGCAGTTGCGGGCGATCATCTTCTGGTAGATCGAGTAGTAGTGCTTGGGCCGCCCGCGCACGGTCGCCTTGAGCTTGGACTCGCGCAGGTCGCCCGAGACCGCCTCGATGACCTCCTGCAGGTACACGTCGCGCCGGGGGGCGCGTTCGGAGACCAGTCGGGCTATCTCGTCGAAGCGCTTGGGATAGAGGGTGGCGAACGCCAGGTCCTCCAGCTCCCACTTGATGGTGTTCATGCCCAGGCGGTGGGCGAGCGGCGCGAAGATCTCCAGGGTCTCGCGGGCCTTCTTCTCGCGCTTGGCCTTCTTGGGCAGGTAGCGCAGGGTGCGCATGTTGTGCAGGCGGTCGCAGAGCTTGATGACCAGCACGCGGATGTCGCGGGCCATGGCCACGACCATCTTGCGGACCGTCTCGGCCTGGGTGGCCTCGCCGTACTTGACCTTGTCCAGCTTGGTGACGCCGTCGACCAGGAGGGCGATCTCGTCGCCGAAGTCGGCTCGGAGCTCGTCGAGGGAGTAGTCGGTGTCCTCGACGGTGTCGTGCAGCAGGGCGCCGGCGAGGGTGGCCTCCTGCATGCCGAGTTCGGCGAGGATGGTGGCCACCGCGAGCGGGTGGGTGATGTAGGGGTCGCCGCTCTTGCGTTTTTGGTGGCGATGGTGGTGTGCGGCGACCTCGTAGGCGCGCTCGATCAGACGGACGTCCACCTTGGGGTGGGTGGCGCGCACCGTCTTGATCAGTGGTTCGAGCACCGGGTTCATCGTCACTCCCCGCTGGGCGCCGAGTCGGGCGAGCCTTCTGCGTACTCGCACGGTGGAGGGCGTGGTGGTCGCCGGCTGCCGCCCCTGGGCCCCCTGCCCGGAGACGTCCTGCTCGGATACGTCGGAGGGCGCCGCTTGTTCCGCAGCGCCCTCCGGCCGTTCGTCACGTGGTCTGTCATTGGGACCGGTGTGGTCCCCGTCGTTACGCCCCTGTGGCATACCGGTGTCGGCGTCCCCCCGCGAGGCACGTCCCTCGTCGGCGGTCGTCTCCCGTTCGGTGGCCGAACCCCGCGGGGCCTTCGACCCCTGCTCCCGTGCGGACACCGCTCCGGTCGAGACCACTTCGTTTGGCATGCCTACCTCCCGCGGATCCGCCCGGTGGAGCCGACAGTCCAAGGATCGGCTGCCTCCGGAACGCGTGCGTGTCATCAGGGCCGGTCACCGACGTGGCCGCCGCGGTCACCTCTCCCACCAGTCTAGTGGCGCCCGCCCAGGTGGGGCGGGGTGGCGGAACCTGACCCCTCGTGCGTCGCCGTACTCCGGCGGCCCGATGGTACGCGTAGTGACCCTGGTCACCGATTGCGTCACACCGAGTGCTGGTGTAGGTCAACGAGGAGGAACCTTCGCGCTATTCCCACCGTGCGCGCGAGGTCGTCCGGTCAGACCGAGAGGAGGGTGTGCAGCTCCACGTCGGGCAGCTTCTCGCGTCCTCGGAGCGCGGAGAGCTCCATCAGAACGGAGAATCCCACGACCGTACCACCAGCCTTGTGGACCAACTCCACCGCGGCCCTGCCCGTGCCACCCGTCGCGAGTACGTCGTCGACGATGAGGACACGGCTGCCCGGAGTGATCGCGTCGGCGTGGATCTCGACGGTCGCGGTGCCGTATTCGAGATCATAGGCCTGATCGATGGTGTCCGCGGGCAGTTTCCCGGCTTTGCGCGCCGGAACGAAGCCCGCGCCCAGCGCCATGGCCACGGGGGCGCCGAAGATGAAGCCGCGCGCCTCCAGTCCGACGACGTGGTCGACGCCGGCCCCGCGGTAGGGGGCGCTGAGCCCGTCGACCGTGGCGGCGAAGGCCTCCCGGTGGTTCAGCAGCGGGGTGATGTCCTTGAACAGGATGCCCTCGTGCGGGAAGTCCGGGACGTCGCGGATGTTGGCCTCGATCAAGGCGAGGTCCGCGTCGGGCGTCACAGTGTCGTTGGTCATGGCGGCTCAGGCCTTCGTTTCAGATGGGAAGCGGGTTCGGCTGAAGTCACCGAAAAGCAGCGGTACCGGCCCCGGTGTTCGGGGGCCGGTACCGAAGTCTGTGGTGCGCCACGGGCGCGGGAGGGAACGGGCCCTCCGGGATCCTAGCCCTTGGGCTTGTCGTCGTCCCCGAAGTCCGGACGGTCCTCGACCGGGGTGTCGTCGGCCGCGGGGGTGATGACCTCCCCGACACCGGCCTTGAGCATACGGATACGGGTGCCCGGAGCGATCTCCAGCAGCACGTCCTGGTCGTGGATCTCGACGATGGTGGCGAAGATACCCGCCTTGGTCATGACCTCGACGCCGGGAACCAGGGAGGTCTGCATCTGCATCTCCTGCTGGCGGCGCTTCTGGTTCGGGCGCCAGAACAGCAGCCAGAAGACCAGGAGGATCAGTACGAAGGGAAGCAACATGCCGATGATGCTGCCCTCACCCTGGGGGGCGTCCGCTGCGAGATTGATAAGGCCCTGCACGGGGCGTCCTTCCTGACGGTTCTCGTGGACGACGGCTGTCGGCTCGTGACACCCGTGACGACCACCTTGCGGGTCGCCCGACCACGGCGGCCGGATTCGCACCCGGCGTATACAACGCACCAGAGTGCCAACTCGTTCCGCCGATGTCGAAACGACACCTCACGGGGTGGTGCCCCGCTCTTGGCCGGTACGTCCCAGTTTACGTGGCATGAGTCACCGGTCACCAGCTCCCCGGGTTCGGAGGGCTAACGGTTCGGCCCCGTTTTCGTTCGTGGGCTCCATCGTGACAGGTGGAAGCGGTCGACGCCCGGGCTTCAGGGCGTGGCGCCGTTGGTGCCCGTGGTGCCGCCGGTGTTCGCGGCCGCCTGGGCGGCGCCGAACGCGGCGTCGGGTGGCGGGGTGAGTCCCATGTGCGCCCAGGCCTGCGGAGTGGCGACCCTCCCCCGTGGGGTGCGGGCCAGGAAACCGGAGCGGACGAGGAAGGGTTCGGCGACCACCTCCACGGTCTCGGCCTCCTCCCCCACCGATACCGCCAGGGTGGACAGTCCCACCGGTCCGCCACGGAAGCGGTTCATGAGCACGTCGAGGATGGCCCGGTCCAACCGGTCCAGGCCCAGCTCGTCCACTTCGTACAGTTCCAGGGCGGCGTGCGCGTTGGCCAGGGTGAGCTGTCCGTCGCCGCGCACCTCCGCGTAGTCGCGGACCCGACGCAGCAGCCGGTTGGCGATACGAGGCGTACCGCGCGAACGCCCGGCGACCTCGCGGGCGGCGTCCTCGTCCAGGGGCGCGCCGAGCAGCCCCGCCGACCGGTGCAGGATGCGCTCCAGTTCGGCGGGTTCGTAGAAGTCCATGTGCGCGGTGAACCCGAACCGGTCACGCAGCGGGGCGGGCAGCATCCCGGCCCGCGTGGTGGCCCCGACCAGGGTGAACGGGGCGATGTCCAGGGGGATCGCGGTGGCTCCGGGGCCCTTGCCGACCATGACGTCGACCCGGAAGTCCTCCATGGCGACGTAGAGCATCTCCTCGGCGGGCCGGGCCATGCGGTGGATCTCGTCGAGGAAGAGGACCTCGCCCTCCTGGAGGGTGGAGAGCACCGCGGCCAGGTCACCGGAGCGTTCGATGGCGGGGCCGGAGGTGATGCGCAACGGCGCACCGAGTTCGGCGGCGATGATCATGGCCAGGGTGGTCTTGCCCAGACCTGGACCGCCGGACATGAGGATGTGGTCGGGAGCGCGGTTGCGACGCTGTGCGCTGTGCAGGACCAGGGACAACTGTTCGCGGACCCGTTCCTGGCCGACGAACTCGTCCAGTATTCGAGGGCGCAGTGCCCCCTCGATCCGGAGTTCGTCGACGTCGGCCTCGGGCGAGACCGCATCACGTTCGTGCACGGGGTTCTCCTTCGGGCCTTAGGCGCGGCTGAGTTTGCGCAGGGCGCTGCGCAACAGGACGGTGACGTCGCTGGTGGTCTCGGCCTCGGCGGCGACGGCGGAGGCGGCGGCCTCGGCGTCCTTGCCGGACCAGCCGAGGTTGACCAGTCCGGAGACCACCTGTCCCCGCCATGCGCCGTTGGGTCGGGCGGTGGCGGTGGGGTCCGCGCCGGGCAGGGTGCCGTCGGTACTGATCGGCGCCTCCAGCTTGCCCTTCAGCTCCAGCACGATGCGTTGGGCCCCCTTCTTGCCGATGCCGGGGACCCTGGTCAGGGCGGCGGTGTCCTCGGTGTGGACGGCCTGGCGGAGGCTGTCGGGGCTGTGCACGGCGAGCATGGCCAGGGCCAGACGGGGGCCCACCCCCGAGGCGGTCTGCAACTGCTCGAACAGGTGCTTCTCGTCGTCGTCGACGAACCCGAACAGGGTGAGGGAGTCCTCGCGCACGACCATGCTCGTGGCCACGGTGCCCTCCTCCCCCACGTGCAGTCGGGACAGGGCGGAAGGGGTGCACTGGACGGACATGCCGACCCCGCCCACGTCGATGACGGCGCTGCCCGCGCCGCGTGCGGCCACCCGGCCGGTGAGGAACGCGATCATCTGTCATGGACACCCGGAGGGGTGTCCGTCTCCTTCCTGGGGGCGGTGTCAGCGGCCGCGCGCTCGGCGGGCCAGTTCCACCTTGCGGGCGAAGTCCTGTTGGGCCTGGGCCGCCCGGGACTGGGCACCGCCGCGCCAGATGTTGCAGATGGCCAGGGCCACGGCGTCGGCGGCGTCGGCGGGTTTGGGCGGGCCATCGAGACCGAGGATACGCGCCACCATCGTGCCGACCTGCGCCTTGTCGGCACGCCCGTTGCCGGTGATGGCGGCCTTGGCCTCGCTGGGCGTGTGGGTGACGACGGGCAGGCCGCGGCGGGCGGCGCAGACCAGGGCGAGGCCGCTGACCTGGGCGGTGCCCATGACGGTGCTCAGGTTGTGCTGGGCGAAGACGCGTTCGACGGCCGCGGCTTCGGGTTCGTACTTGTCGAGCCACTCCTCGATGCCGCGTTCGATGCCCAGGAGGCGTTGGGGCAGGTCGGTGTCGGGGCTGGTGCGGATCGCGTCGGCGGCGATCAGGCGCAGTGGGCGACCGATGGATCCCTCGACCACGGCGATGCCGCAGCGGGTCAGTCCCGGGTCGATCCCCAGCACGCGCACGTGGTCACCCTGCTTTCCATCGATTCATCGAACGTTCGTTCGCACCATGCTAGCGGCGCGGAGTGACAGCGCCCGCCGCCCTTCGGGCGTGTCGACGCCACCGTCCCGGGACTGGACAGCGGACGAAGCTCGGGTTATGTTGTTCTCGAATCGAGAATTACTCAGATTGAGAACAACCAGAGGGGTCAACGGTGTCCGAGGGGATCGATGGGCGATACGACGACGGGGACGAGCGCGGTTTCCTCTCCTCCTACGACCCGCACGCCTTCGCACCCGCCGCGGTGACCGTCGACGTGGTCGCCCTGACCATCCGCGAGGGCCTCCCCCACGTCCTGTTGGCCCGCCGCGCCGCGCACCCCCAACGCGGACTGTGGGCACTGCCCGGCGGATTCGTCCGTGCCCAGGACTCCGAAGCCGGACCGGCCGACCTCGACCTTCCCGACGCCGCGCTGCGGGTCCTCGCCGAGAAGACCCCGATGCCCACCGAGATCCACCTGGAACAGCTGGGGACCTACGGCGCCTTCGACCGCGACCCGCGCATGCGGGTGATCTCGGTGGCGTACATGGTGTTCGCCCCCGACCTGCCCGATCCCGGGACCGGACGCGACATCTCCGAAGCCGCGTGGGTGCCCTGGACGACGAAGGAGGAGACGGCCTTCGACCACGCCCGCATCCTCGACGACGCCGTCGAACGGGCCCGCTCCAAGCTGGAGTACACGTCGCTGGCCACCGCGTTCCTCCCTTCGACCTTCACCATCACCGCCCTGCGCGGGGTGTACGAGGCGATCTGGGGGCGCACCCTGCACGCCGCCAACTTCCACCGCAAGATCCTCGCCACACCCGGCTTCGTCGAGGACACCGGCGAACTGGCCGACCGCGGCGGCTCGGGCGGCGGACGACGCGCCCGCCTGTACCGGGCGGGCGAGGCCGCCCTGCTGCACCCACCGCTGCTCCGCGGCGCCCAATGACCGGCCCCGACCCACACCCCCGAAGGGAGGACGACATGGACGGCGAATCGCGCACGCACGACGACTTCGACTCGGCCCTGCGCGGGGTCGACATGGCCACCGGGCCCACCGACCTGTTCGGAGCACCGCCCCGGGACGGCCGGATCCCGCCGGACGCCACCGCCGTCTACCGCCGGCTCGCCAGGCTCCTGCACCCCGACACCGCGCCCACGCGGCGACGGGACGACGCGGCCGACGGGTTCGCCCGTCTCACCGACGCCTGGCGCCGCTACCGGAACGCGGTCCAGGGCGGTCCGGGCCTGGACGACCTGGTGCTGACCACCGAGGAGCGCACCTACCACGTCGACCGCGGCCGCCCCGTGGCCGAGGGCGACATCGCCGACCTGCGCGCGGTGCGCTACCGGGACGGGGACCGGTGGCGGGACGCGGTGCTCAAACTTCCCCGCGCGCCCCGCGACAACGACCTGGTGCGGGCCGAGGCCGCCGCGCTGCGGCGTATCCACGAGTGCGGCGCGCCCCGCTACCGCGCTTTCAGGCCCGAACTGGTCGGAACGCTCCGGCACCGGGACCCGGCCACGCGGGTGGAGCGGCACGGCAACGTCCTGCGGCGGCTGTCGGGGTTCTACGACCTGGCCGAGGTGCGGCGCGCCTACCCCGACGGGGTCGATCCCCGCGACGCCGCCTGGATGTGGCGCCGACTGCTGGTGGCGATCGGCGACGCCCACCGGGCCGGCGTCGTGCACGGGGCCGTGGTGCCCGAACACGTGCTGATCCACCCGGACGAGCACGGTCTGGTGCTCGTGGACTGGTGCTACTCGGTGACCTTCGACGCGACCCGTACCGCCCCGCATGTCCCGGCGATGGTGCCGCACCGCAAGGACGTGTATCCGCCCGAGGTCGCCGCCCGGCGCCCCGCGCGACCCGCCACCGACGTGTACATGGCGACCAGGTGCGTGGAGTTCGTGACCGCGGGCCGGTTACCGCGTCAGTTGGCGGCGTTCGCACGAGGCAGTTCGCTGCCGGCGCCCGAGCGGCGACCATCCGACGCGTTCGCCCTGCTGGAGGAGCTGGACCAGGCCCTGGAGCGGACCTTCGGGCCACCCCGGTTCCACCCCTTCCACATGCCCGACTGAAATCTCGCCCCCGCACCCACCCTCATCACGATCCACGGAGACAGACATGGGAAGCAGCCACTGGTCCACCGACGCCTACCACGCCCGCCAGGCCTTCCGGGACTCGCGCGGCATCGGAGCGTTCGACTACCACGACAACGCGACCAAGAAGGCGCGCGCCGGCTGGAAGCCGCACCCGACCCTCGACCCGCACGGGGTCACCGTCCGTGAGAGCCGCGACTCCGACGCCCACCCGAACTCGCTGGCGGTGTCGGTGCTGTTCGACGTCACCGGCTCCATGGGAAGCGTTCCGCGCGTGCTGCGCACCAAACTGCCCGACCTGTTCGGTCTGCTGCTGCGCAAGGGGTACGTGGAGGACCCGCAGATCCTGTTCGGCGCCGTCGGTGACGCCACGTGCGACCGGGTTCCGCTGCAGGTCGGCCAGTTCGAGTCCGGCAACGAACTGGAGGACGACCTCGGCAACCTGCTCCTGGAGGGCGGGGGCGGAGGCCAGATGACCGAGTCCTACGAGCTCGCCATGTACTTCATGGCCCGGCACACCGCCATGGACTGCCTGGACGAGCGCGGCCGACGCGGCTACCTGTTCATCGTCGGCGACGAGATGGCCTACGGCGCGGTCAAGGCCCGCGAGGTGCGCGAGGTGATCGGCGACGACCTGGACGAGAACATCGCCTTCCCCGCCATCCTGGACGAGCTGCGACGCCGGTTCGAGGTCTTCTTCATCATGCCGACCGGCAGCGCCCACTTCCGTGACGACCGGGTCCGGACCTTCTGGGAGAAGCACCTGGGTCAGAACCTGATCCTGCTGGAGGACCTGGACGCGGTGTGCGAGACCATCGCCGTCACCGTCGGCCTGGGTGAGGAGGCCATCGACCTGGAGGAGGGGCTTCGGGACCTGGCCGACTCCGGGTCGAACGCCGGCGAGGCCGTCGGCAAGGCGCTGCGGCCACTGTCGCGGGGCCGTGGGTCGGTCGTCTCCGACTCGGACGTGAGCGGGCTCGCCGGTGACGGACCGGGGGTGGACCGGCTGTGACCTCGCACGCGATCGTCGTCGACCTGGGATTCGGCGACGCCGGCAAGGGGGTGACCGTGGACCTGCTGTGCGCGACCGGTGACTACGGCGCGGTCGTGCGGGCCAACGGGGGCGCCCAGGCGGCGCACAACGTGGTCGCCCCCGATGGACGGCACCACACGTTCTCCCAGTTCGGGGCGGGCACACTCGCCCCGGGCGGTCCGGCCCCCACCCACCTGTCCCGGTTCATGGTGGTGGATCCGTTCGCGTTGGCGATGGAGGCCGCGCACCTGGCGTCGCTCGGGATCGCGGATCCATTGTCCCTGGTCACCGTGGACCGGCGGGCGTTGATCAGCACCCCGTGGCACCGGGCGGCCAACCGGGCGCGGGAGCGGGCCCGAGGCGCGGACCGGCACGGATCCTGCGGGATGGGTGTGGGCGAGACCATGGCCTACGCCCTCGACCACCCCGACCTGGCGCCCACCGTGGGCGACTGCGCCACACCCGCGCGGCTGCGCCGCAGGCTGGTCTCCCTGGCCGAGGCGCTCGGACCGTCCGACTCGGATGCGGAGGGGCCCGACCTGGAGGAGTGCCTGCGGGCCTACGCGGCGTTCGCCGAACGAGTGCGTCTGGTGGACGAGACGTACCTGCCCCGACTGCTGGCTCGAACCCCGGTGGTGTTCGAGGGGGCCCAGGGCGTGCTGCTGGACGAGTGGCACGGCTTCCACCCGCACACCACCTGGTCCACGACCACGACCGCCAACCCGCTGACCCTGCTCGACGAGGCGGGCCGGTCGGGAGACGCCCGCCGGCTCGGGGTGCTGCGCACCTTCACCACCAGGCACGGCGCCGGTCCGCTGGTGACCGAGGACCCCGTGCTCACCGCCCGTCTGCCCGATCGGCACAACCGCGACCACCCCTGGCAGGGGGCGTTCCGGGTGGGGCACCTGGACCTGGTGGCGGCCCGGTACGCGTTGGCCGCGACCGGCGGGGTGGACGCCCTGGTGGTGACGCACGCCGACGCTCCCGAGCGGCTCGGGCGGGACCTGCGCTGGTGCGCGGACTACCGGGACGGCGCGGGCGCGCCACTGAGCATCGCTCCGGGCCCGACCGGTGACCTGGACCGGCAGGCCTCGCTCACCCGGAGGCTGGCCGACGCCCGCCCGGTGCTCGCGCCGATCCCCGAGGAACCGGCCGAGGCGATCTCCCAGGCCCTCGGGGTGCCACTGGCCGCGGTGTTCTCCGGCCCGACCCGAGCCGACGCGCGCGTGGTCACCGAAAGGGGCCGCGCCGCCTCGGGCCCTTCGGCCCGGGGACGACCGGGACCCGGCGTGTCGAGCGCGCGGGCGCGGGCGCGTGTCGGTCTAGCGTGAGGGCATGGCTTCCATCACCGACCCCGAGGTCCGCGCGTTCCTCACCGAGGGGACCCGTACCGGCAAGATCGCCTACACCTCCGCCGACGGTCGCCCCCTGGTGGTACCGGTGTGGTTCGTTCTGGAGGGCGACACCCTGGTGTTCAACACCGGCCGAGGCACCGCCAAGGCACGTTCCATCGCCCGGGACCCGCGCGTCACCCTGGTGGTCGACCTGGAGGAGCCTCCGTTCGGGTTCGTCCAGGTGCAGGGTGAGGCCCTGGTGTCCGAGGACCCCGGCGAACTGCTCCGCACCGCCACGGAGATCGCCCGCCGCTACATGGGCGCGGAACTCGCCGAGGAGTTCGGCCGCCGCAACGGTGTGCCCGGCGAACTGGTGGTGCGGCTGCGGCCCACCAAGGTGGTCGCCGTGATGAACCTGACCGACTGACGAGACGACGCGGGAACACCTGTGGCCGCACCCCGGGGTGCGGCCACAGGTGCTGAGGAGGAAGGGCGAACCCTAGAGCTCGGCCAGGACCTCGTCGGGGATGTTCGCGTTGGTGAAGACGTTCTGCACGTCGTCGGAGTCCTCCAGGACGTCCACGACCCGCAGGACCTTCTTGGCGGTCTCGGCGTCGACCGGGACCTCCATGGTCGGCAGGAAGCTGGAGTCGGCCGAGTCGTAGTCGATGCCGGCCTCCTGCAGCGCCGTGCGGACCGGGACCAGGTCGGTGGCCTCGCAGATGATCTCGAAGGACTCACCGAGGTCCTCGACCTCTTCGGCGCCGGCCTCCAGGACCGCCAGGGTCACGTCGTCCTCGGTGGTGCCCTCCTTGGGCACGAGCACGACACCCTTACGGTTGAACAGGTACGACACCGAACCGGCATCGGCCATGTTGCCACCGTTGCGGGTGACCGCCACGCGCACCTCGGAGGCGGCGCGGTTGCGGTTGTCGGTCAGACACTCGACGAGCAGTGCGACACCACCGGGGGCGTAGCCCTCGTACATGATGGTCTGCCACTCGGCGCCACCGGCCTCCTCACCGGAGCCGCGCTTGCGGGCGCGCTCGATGTTGTCGGCGGGCACCGAGTTCTTCTTCGCCTTCTGGATGGCGTCGTAGAGCGTCGGGTTCCCTTCGGTGTCCCCACCACCGGTACGCGCGGCCACCTCGATGTTCTTGATCAGCTTCGCAAAGAGTTTGCTCCGCTTGGCATCGATGACGGCTTTCTTGTGTTTGGTGGTGGCCCACTTGGAGTGGCCGCTCATGCGTGTCCTTTCACGATGTCGACGAAGAGGCGGTGAATGCGCGCGTCGCCGGTGAGTTCGGGGTGGAAGGACGTCGCCATCAGGCCGCCCTTTTGTACGGCGACGATCCTACCGGCCTCGTCCGGGCCGGTTACTCTCCCGAGGATCGTGACCTCCGGCCCGACCCTCTCCACCCACGGGGCGCGGATGAAGATCGCGTCGAAGGGGTCCTCGCCGATCCCGTCCACGTGCACGCGAGCCTCGAACGATTCGGTCTGGCGGCCGAAGGCGTTGCGGCGCACGGTCATGTCGATCCCGCCGACCGTTCGCTGGTCGTGGGTACCACCGAGGATCTCGTCGGCGAGCATGATCATGCCGGCGCAGGTCCCGTAGGCGGGCATGCCCGCCTCGACGCGTTCGCGCAACGGCTCCATGAGCCCGTAGCGCAGTGCCAGTTTGGACATGGTCGTGGACTCGCCGCCGGGCAGGATCAGCCCGTCCACGGTGTCCAGCCGTTCGGGCGAGAGCACCTTCACCGCGTGCACGCCCAGGGAGCGCAGGACGGCGATGTGCTCGGCGACGTCACCCTGTAGGGCGAGGACTCCGATGGTGGGTGCGGCGCTCAAGTGCGGTTCCTTCTCGGCCGATGGAGAGGGGCGGTGGGAGCCGGAGTGGCGACGGGGGCGGCGGGGCCTCCGTGGGCCCCGCCGCCCCCGTTCGTTCTCGGGTGCGTCCCTACCAGCCTCGACCGGCGTAACGCTGTGAGTCGGGCTGCTCTTCCAGGTTGATGCCGACCATGGCCTCGCCCAGGCCTCGCGAGACACGAGCGATCACGGCGGGGTCCTCGTAGTGCAGGGTGGCCTGCACGATGGCGTCGGCCCGCTTGGCCGGGTCACCGGACTTGAAGATGCCCGAGCCCACGAAGACGCTCTCGGCGCCCAGCTGCCGCATGAGGGCGGCGTCGGCGGGGGTGGCCACACCACCGGCGGAGAACAGCGGCACCGGCAGCTTGCCGAGTCGCGCGACCTCCTTGACCACCTCGTAGGGGGCGCGCAGCTCCTTGGCGGCGCCGAACAGCTCGGCCTCGTCCAAGGTGCCCAGGCGCTTGATCTCGCCCCTGATGGAGCGCATGTGGCGGGTGGCCTCGACGACGTTGCCGGTACCGGCCTCGCCCTTGGAACGGATCATCGCGGCGCCCTCGGAGATGCGGCGCAGGGCCTCGCCGAGATTGGTCGCACCGCACACGAAGGGGACGGTGAACGCCCACTTGTCGATGTGGTGGGCCTCGTCGGCGGGGGTGAGGACCTCGGACTCGTCGACGAAGTCCACGCCGAGGGACTCCAGCACCTGGGCCTCGACGAAGTGGCCGATGCGGACCTTGGCCATCACGGGGATGGAGACCGCCTCGACGATGCCGTCGATCATGTCGGGGTCGGACATGCGGGCCACGCCGCCGTCCCTGCGGATGTCGGCGGGGACGCGTTCCAGGGCCATGACCGCCACGGCACCGGCGTCCTCCGCGATCCTCGCCTGCTCGGGGGTGACGACGTCCATGATGACGCCGTTCTTGAGCTGCTCGGCCATCCCGCGCTTGACGCGCTGGGTGCCGACGGCGTTCTCGGCGTTGTTCGTTGCGTTCTCGGCCACGGTGATGGGCTCCCGTTGTCGTTTTCCGGTTAGGGGCTCGGCCCCTACGTGCGGGCCTCGGTGCACCCTGGGCCCGCGGCTCACCGGCGCACGCGCGAAGGTCACGCGGACACCGTCGGCGCCGCGCACCCTGGGTCGACCAGGCCACCATCCTAGTCAGGCCCCTTTCGGGACTTTTGGCCAGATGGTCGATTGTCGCGAATCGTGCACTCCACGGTGGAACACGACGGGTTCAGCGGGGCCCCGGGGCGGCGGCTCCGGGCGTCTGGTCGTCCATCTCGAAGAACTCGGGCAGGGCGGCGGTGCCGGCCAGACGCAGGAGCCGGACCAGGCGGGAACGTCGTGCGCGACGGGTGTCGCCGACCGCGTCGTTGTGGAAGACGCGGGCGAGGTGGACCCCGCGCGCGGCGACCCGCACCTCCTGGAGCTCCGGGGCGGTGGTGATGTCGGTGCGTGTGTCCAGGGTTTCGCGCAGGGTCGCCGACAGCGCGCTCTCGGCCAGCTCACGGTGGTCGTCGGCGCGGCGTGCCCGGTTGGCGGCCTCGGCGAGCCCGATCGACGCCTCGGAGGTCAGGTGACCGGAGGCGGCGAGGTCGAGGACGGCCGCGGCCCGGCGCAGCAGGGCGGCGTCCAGCGCCGCTCGCGCGGTCTCCACGCGATGGTGGAGCCGGTCCAACCGGGTGGCCCGCCAGGACAGGTAGAAGCCGGCCAGTACCAGGACCAGCAGGACGGCGGCCACCGTGCCCACGAAGGAGGCGTCACCGATCAGGGCCGCTCACCCCGGCGGTACGAGACGGCGGTCAGGGGCCTGTTTCCGGCCAGGACCGTCTCGTACACGTGGGCGATGTCGGCGGCGACGGCGTCCCAGTCATAGGCGCGCACGGCGGCGCGGGCCGCCCGGGAGAGTTCCGCGCGCCGGTCGGGGGCGTCGAGCAGGGCGGCGGCACGTTCGGCCAGGTGTTCGGCGTCGCCGGCCCGGAAGAGCTCCCCGGCCTCGCCTCCGTTCAGGACCGCGTCGAAGGCCGGGATGTCGCTGGCGACGATGGCGGCGCCCGCTGCCATCGCCTCGGTGAGGACGATGCCGAAGCTCTCCCCGCCCAGGTTGGGCGCGCAGAAGACGTCGGCGCAATGGTAGGCGCGGACCTTGTCGGCGTCGTCGAGTCGACCGAGCAGGACCACACGTTCGCGCAGATCGTCGGGGACACCGGACAGGTCGGGGTGACCCGGTCCTGCGACGAGCAGCCGAAGACCCGGCCGGTGCGGGGCCAGGCGGGTGAAGGCCTCCAGCAGCACGCCCAAGCCCTTGCGGGGTTCGTCCAGGCGGCCGAGGAAACCGATGGAGCCGCCCTCGCCGGGCCATCCGGGGAGCGGGTCGGCGTGCGCGAAACGACGCACCGACACCCCGTTGGGGATCAGTACGGCGTCACCGCCCACGTGTTCGACGAGGGTGCGTCGCGCGGCCTCGGACACGGCGATGCGCGCGTTGACCTTCTCCATGGCCGAACGCAGGGCGGTGGAGGTGGCCGACATCGCCCGGGAGCGCGGGTTGGAGGTGTGGAAGGTGGCGACGATGGGACCGTCCGTCGACCAACAGGCCAGCAGGGAGAGGCTGGGCGCGGCCGGTTCGTGGACGTGCACGAGGTCGAAGTCCCCCTCGGCGATCCAACGGCGCACAAGCGTGGAGGCCCGGGGGCCGAAGCGGACGCGGGCCACCGAGCCGTTGTAGCGAACGGGCACGGGACGCCCCGCCGAGACGAGGTGGGCCGGGGTCGGGTGTTCGGGGTCGCCCACGGGGGCCAGGACGGACACGTGGTGGCCCATCCCGATGAGCGCCTCGGCGAGGTCGCCCACGTGCTGTTGGACCCCGCCGGGAACGTCCCAGGAGTAGGGACAGACGATGCCCACCCGTCGCCCACCACCACCCTCAACGGACTCCTCCGGCGCGGTCGTGGCCCTACCCATGGTCCGCCTCGTGGTCGGAGCTGAAGACCGGCTGCAGCATGTGCCAGTCCTCGGGGTGTTCGGCGATGGCGCCCTCGAACACCCGGGCCAGTGCCTGGGTGGTCTCCTGTACCCGTTGGGCTCGGGTGGGCGCCTCGACGACGGGGATCTCCTCGTGTACACGGATGTTCCAGTACGGGCCGTCGTACCAGAGGGAGACCGGCATCAGGGCGGCGCCGGTGTTCAGGGCCAGGGCCGCCGGACCGGAGGGCATGCGCGCCTTCTCCCCGAAGAAGTCCACCTCCGGGCCGTTTCCGTGGATGTCGCGGTCGGCGAGCAGGCACACCAGGCCGCCCTCGCGCAGGCGCCGGGCGAGCACGCCCACGGTGTTGGCGCCACCTCCGGTGAGCGGCAGCACCTCCATGCCCAGGGACTCGCGGTAGGAGGTGAAGCGCCGGTAGAGGCTCTCCGGACTCAGCCGCTGGGCGACGGTGGTCAGCGGGGTGCCGCGGGCCGCGATCCAGGCGCCGGCGTGGTCCCAGTTGCCCATGTGCGGTAGGGCGGCGACCACTCCCCTGCCGGAGCGGATGTGCTCCTCCAGAACCTCCACACCGCTCTGTCGGGTGTGGGAGAGGATGTGGTCGCGCCCCATGGCGGGCAGGCGGAAGAGCTCGTAGTAGTAGCGCATGTAGGAGCGCATACCGGCCTTGGACAGGGCCCTGAGCCGGACGGTGGGGGCATCGGGGCCCATCAGCCGGCGCAGGTTGCGTTCCAGTCCCCTGGTGCCGCCGTCGTGGGTGCGCCAGGAGCGGTCGGCGATCCGGCGGAACACCGCCCGCCCCACGCTCTCCGGTGAGCGGCGGACCAGTGACCACCCGGCCGCGTAGGCCAGGTCGGCCATGCGTTCGTCCACGTCGCGCTTCCTCGTCCCGCTGCTTCTTCGTCGTTACGGTGCCCGGCCGTGTGGCTCAGACGTCGTTGTCGGTCTTGTGGTCGGCGTCCTCACCCTGCTCTTGGGCGAAGTCGGGGTCGTTGAGACGGGCGCGCGTCTCGATGAGCCGTTGGAGGATGGTGATGAGGCTCATCCCGGCCAGGAGCCACAGGCCGCCGGCGAGGATGTAGGGCACCCCGAGCGCGCTCACGCCGACCGCGATCAGGATGATGACCAGCCGTTCGGTGCGTTCGGCGACACCGACGTCGCAGTTGACGCCCAGACCCTCCGCGCGCGCCTTGATGTAGGACACCATGAACCCGCTGATCAGGCAGAACAGCGTGAGTCCCGCGAGCAGCGGGTCGTCGCCCTCACCGACGAACCACCACATGAGTCCGGCCAGGATGGCGGCGTCGGCGATCCGGTCGAGGCTGGAGTCCAGGAAGGCCCCGAAGGCGCTGGCACTGTCCCTGGCCCGGGCCACCGCCCCGTCGAGCATGTCAAAGAGCGCGAAGACGGTGATGACCACCGACCCCGCGTAGAGCTGGCCGCGGGGATAGAAGTAGAGGGCGCTGATGACGACACCCGCGGCGCCGACGATCGTGACGATGTTGGGGGTCAGGCCGATCCGGGCCAGGCTCCGGCCGAGCGGAGCGGTGACCCGGGAGATCATGGGGCGAAGGATTCTCAGCATGTCTTCTTGTGATCGTAGGACGGGAACGGTCATGGGGGTGGGAGCCGCTGTCCGCTGGGGGTGGCGCGTCACCGGGACGGCGGTCTCACGGCTCGGGCCCGGGACCGATCGGGCTCACCCTCGCGGCCAGTGCTCGGTCAGGCGGGTCCGGGTCTGCTCCAACATCTCGGGCAGGATCCCGGTGTCGCCGATCACCTGCATGAAGTTGGTGTCGCCACCCCATCGGGGCACGACGTGCTGGTGGAGATGGGCGGCGATCCCGGCTCCGGCCACCGTACCGAGGTTCAGGCCGACGTTGAAGCCCTGCGGTCGGTGGGAGTCGGTGAGCGCTCGGATGCCCGCCTGCGTGAGGGAGGCGATCTCGGCCGTCTCGGTCTCATCCAACGCGGTGTAGTCGGAGACGTGACGGTAGGGGCAGACCAGCAGGTGGCCGCTGGTGTAGGGGTAGATGTTGAGGACCACGTAGGCGGTCTCGCCGCGCGCCACGACCAGGCCCTCGACGTCGGTCACCTCGGGGGCCCGACAGAACGGGCAACCGTCCTCGGCCCGCGGGCCGGTGGGCTTGCCCTCGCCCTTGATGTAGGCCATGCGGTGCGGGGTCCAGAGCCGTTCCCGACCGTCGGGGACGCCGGTCCCCACCCCGGTCGGGGTCGCGTTGTCGGGCTCGTCGTCGGCGCCGCGCATGACTCGTCCGTCCCCTCGATGACCGTTTTCTTGCGTCTCGTCCCAGCATAGAAGCGTGGTGGAGCGCCCGTGTCGTGGGCCACGGGCGCTCCGATGACCGCGCGGTGAACGAACCCGCCGCTCAGAGCCCCAGTAGGGCTCGCAGGTGACGCGGGGGCGGGGCCCCGTGGGAGAGCATCGCGTCGTGGCGTTCTCGCTCCGACGCCCCGGGCCGGGCGATCTTCAGGTCGTGGGCGATGTCGGCGACCTCCGCCTGACCGACGTAGTAGGTGGACAGCTGCGCGCTGGTGAGTTCGGCCCGGCGCCACTTGCCGCGGGCCTCACCCTCCTCCTGGTGGCCGCGCTCGACCATCAGGGCGATCGCCTCGGCCTCGGTGATGTCCTTGGTGTGCACTCGAACGTCCAGGATGGCGTTGAGGATCATGCGCAGTCGCATCTTGAGCTGGACCAGGCGCAGCGCCAGGTTCTCCCTGCGGGAGGCCTCGTCGGTTCCATCGGTCCAACCGTGCCCGGCCAGGACCGACTCGGCGTGCACCGCCCACCCCTCGACGAAGGTGCCGCTCCACAGGACCCGTCCCACCCGGGTGGAACCATCGTGGCGGGCGGCGTGGGCCAGCTGGAGGGCGTGCCCCGGCAGCGCCTCATGGGCCATCAGGTTGCGCAGCAGCATCCCGTTGTACTCGCGGAAGAACGACTCCCGCTGTTCGCGGGGCCAGTCCGCGGGCGGCGGGGCGACCGCGACCAGGGTGGGCAGTTCGGCCATGCGGGGGTCCAACGGGCCGGGCGGCTCGCAGTAGGCCACGGCCACCCCACGGCGTGACTCGGGCATCGGCACCACCCGCACCGGGTCGTCGTGCACGGTGACCAGGTCGAGTTCGCGCACCCGCTCGTTCAGGTGCGCCAGGGCCCGTTCGGCGATGGGTCGGACCGTGTCCGCGTCGGTGGCGTTCTCCCGGGCCAGGGCGGCCAGGACCTCGGTCGCCTGCCCCCGATGTCGGGGGCGGCCCTCGTACTCGGCGGCGACCTCCGCCAATTCCTCCTCCGTGGCGATGAGGTCGCTCTCGGCGCGCACGCGCAGGGCCTCGGGTGAGAGTTCGGAGTCCAGGGTGTACCAGAGCCGAGCGGCGAAGACCCGCTCCCCCAGACGGGGATCGGCGGTGGCGAACTCGTTCTCCGCCCGCAGCCACGAGGTGTACTCGTCCACGGCCGCCAGAGCCGCCTCACGGGATCCCTCCAACCGGGAGGGCGGGGCGGACGCGGTCGCGGCGAGTACCGGAAGTGTGTCGGTGAGCAGCGTGCGGGCGCCGGCCAATTGGGCCAACGCGGTCTCCGCGTGCGCACGCGGGATACCCGGCCCCTCCGAGAGTCGCTCACGGGCGGTGGCCAGGTGGTCGGGAAGGGCCGCGCAGCGGGCGGCCAAGGCCTCCAGGCGCTCCGGCAACGGCAGGGAGTCGCGTTCGAGGAGGACGTGCAGGGCCTCGCCCGGCGCGTAGGTCAGGGGATCCCAGGTGTGCGGCCGCAGTTCGGTGGTGTGCCAGAGATCGGCCGACACGCGTGAACGCAGGACCTCCAGGTCGACCGAGTCCTCGGTCGGCAACAGGTCCTGGTCGATCTCGTCGAGGGAACCGAGTGCGTCGGTGAGGGTCGCCACACGGCGCGTGTCGGCCTCGACCGTGTGATCGGTCAACCGGTGGGCGCCACGGACGTCGCCGAGGTCCAACGCCCATTCGGGCGCGTCCTCCAGCAACGCGTCGAGCACCCGCTCGGCGACCTCACGGAACCGTCGGGTCATCGCGGCGGCGTCGGAGGAAGAGCTCATCCGGCCATGATGCCGGCACGGACGCCCGGTTCCCGTCAGACGGGAACCGGGCCGTGCTTGTGCGGGACCCCGGCCCGGGAGGTTCCGGTCACCGCCAGGAGTTCTGACCCCCGGTGGAGGTGGGCTGTTGCCCTGCGGCGCCCTCGGGGTCCCCCACCGTGATGGCGTGCTCGACGAGGGTGATGAGCGTCGACTTCGTGGAGCCCTTGTCACGGGCGTCCACCTGGACGATGGGGATCTCCGGGCTGAGCGTGAGCGCGTCCCGGACCTCGTCCGCGGCGTGGGGGGTAGTAGCCGTCGAACCCGTTGATCGCGACGATGAAGGGCAAACGCGCCTCCTCGAAGTAGTCGATCGCGGGGAAGCAGTCCGCCAGCCGGCGGGTGTCCACCAGCACGACGGCACCGATGGCGCCCTTGACCAGGTCGTCCCACATGAACCAGAACCGGTGCTGTCCGGGGGTGCCGAACAGGTACAGGATCAGGTCCGAGTCGAGGGATACACGACCGAAGTCCATGGCGACGGTGGTGGTCTGCTTGTCCGGCGTCTTGGCGAGGTCGTCCACACCGACGCTGGCGCTGGTCATGACCGCCTCGGTCGTCAGCGGCACGATCTCGGAGACAGAGCCGACGAATGTCGTCTTCCCGACACCGAAGCCCCCGGCGACGACGATCTTGACCGACGTCATCGCGTTCCCCCCAGCACCGCCTTCCTCGGCTGGGCTAGAGCTTGCGAAGTCCACTGAGCACCCTTTCAAGCAGGTTGGTGTTGGGGCGAGCTTCGTTGTTGAGCGAAGACCTGATCTGGACCAGTCCCTGCTCGGACATGTCCGCCACAAGCACCCGCGCCACGCCGAGAGGCATCCGCAACAACGCGGAGATCTCCGCGACGGAACGCCATTCCCGGCACAGGTCACTGATCGCCTGCCATTCAGGCGTCAGCATGCCCGACTCGTTCCGGGCCGCCTCCGTGGCCGAGATCAGCGCTTCCAGTGGAAGCTGAGACTTCGGCTTGGTACGGCCCTTGGTGACCGCGTACGGACGCACCAGCGAACTGGGCGCGCTGCTCGACGCGGGTCGTTGGTCATACGGTTGTTGGATTGGTCGAGGAACATCTCCGCCGCCCGGCACGGCCGGCATCCCTCCCGTGGGGGGATGGCCCGGCTGTTGACCGAACCACGAGGCGCTCCCGGCATCTCTACTGTGAGGTGCCACCACTTCCTCCTGTCGGTGGTGGATCAGTGGATTCCCGAGGTACGCGCCGTTGGTGTCAGCGCCCTCCCGGCCCGCTCTACGAGCAGGGTCATCTCGTACGCGACCAGACCGAGGTCGCTCTCGGCCGCCGCGAGGACCGCGAGGCAGGAGCCGTCGCTGATGGCCATGATGAGCATCAGCCCCCGCTCCATCTCCACGACGGTCTGGGCGACCGCTCCACCCTCGAACACCCGGGACGCTCCCTGCGTCAGGCTGGACAGGCCGGAGGCGATGGCCGCCAGCTGGTCCGCCCTGTCGGTGGGGAAGCCCGAGGATGACGCCAACGGAAGGCCGTCCGAGGAGACGACGATCGCGTGGGCGACATCGGGTACCCGGTCGGCAAAGTCAGTGATCAACCAGTTGAGTTCATTGACCTGTCGACTCATCTGATCTCCTGTCCAAGTTCGCCGGCTGGTCTTTTGGCACTGCTACCGCCGGCACGGCATGTGACAGCACTGCCTCTGCGAACTGCCCGGCCCCTCCCGTGGGGGAAGCCGGGAGTCTGGTGTTGTGTTCTCGTCAAGTGACGGGTGTGGTGCGTCCGAGAAGCTCGATAGATGCTATTGCATCCTGCTTCCCGGAATAAGAGGGACCCCGTCCCACCACTGGCCACGTGAGTCACTCCTCCGCCGGATTGTCGCCAAGTCGGGTACGCCCGTCCCGGACGCCCTTCTGCAGGCCCGTGAAGCGGTTGCGGACTCGGTCCGCGCTTCGTGTGGGCATCTGCTTGAAGTTCTCCGGCTTGGGTGCAGTCCCTGGGACAAGGTTTGCCTTGGGAACTCGTTTTGGCAAGCCCGAGGTGGTCAGACCACCCGCGAGCGGCTCGGCGGCGGTACGCGCGGCCTTCCAACCACGGTCCGCGGCGGAGTTCCAGTCCTGGTCGGGACCCTGGGCCGGTTCGGCCCGCGGGGCCTGTTCGGCGCGCGGAGCGACCTCGCCGGCCGTGGGACGGCCCTCCGCAGGCGGGACCTGCGGGATCGGACCGGTCTCGGTGGCGTCCACGGTGGGTCCACCACTGCGACGCTTGAACCAGTTGGACTCGATCGCGTCGAAGATCGGCAGCGAGTCGGAGCCTTCACCGGCGGGCGTGGGGGGAACAACGGTGTTGTTCGGTCCCTGAGCCCCACCATAGCGGCGCGAGAGGTAGGCGGTGGAGCCGTAACCCTCACGGCTGTCACCGATACCGCTGCGGCGACCACCGGTCTCGTTGGGGTCGGCCTGGGCCGGCTGCTGCGACTGCTCCGGACCGGCCGGCGCGGGATCCCAGGCGGAGACCGCGGGGAACGACTCGGTGCTGGCCTCGTCGTACCGACCCGCGCCCCGGCCGGAGCCGGTGTCGAACGCACTCGTGCGGTGGGTCCCGGTGTCCGTGGGAGCGGCCTCGGTACGGCCACCGAACGCGTCGTAGGAGTCGGTCTCCCGCCGCTCGGCCTCGGTGGGCCGACGGAAGGCGCCGGTGTCGGCACTCGGTCGACGGAAGGCACCGGTGTCCGGTGCGGAGAACGATCCGGTGTCGGTGTTGCGCGGCGCCGGGTCGAAGAGGCTGCGACCGGTCTGTTCCGGCTTCGGCTCGTCCTCTTCCGGCGTGTCGTAGGGGTCCACCACGGAGCCGACGTTGTCGCCGAAGGCGCCGTTGGTGGGGGAGATCCCCTCGGCCCGCTTGGGTGCTTCCCAGACCGAACCGGTGTCACCGCTCTTGTCGGTGTTCCACAGGTCCTGTCCGCTCGGCGGGTGCTCCTCGTCGCGGGTACCCGCGCCGGGCGTGCGCTTGGGCAGGCCGCCCAGCTCGCCCGGGGAGAGACCCGCGCCGTCCTGGTTCTCCCAGGGGTCGCCGGGCTCCTGCGCCGCCGGGGTGGCCGCGAAGGCCGCCTGGGCGTCGGCGAAGGTGTCGGGCGTTCCCGCGGAGAGCTCGGGACGGGCGTCGGGGCCGCCCAGGGCGTGCTGACCGTCGACCGGGGTGATGAGGAGGTCCGGCGGGAAGGTCACGACCGCGGTGGTGCCGCCGCCGTGCGCCTCCTTCAGGCTCATCTTGATGCCGTGGCGGTGCGCCAGGCGCGAGACCACGAACAGACCCATGCGGCGCGAGACCGCGACGTCGATGACCGGCGGGGCCGCCAGTCGGGCGTTGACCCCCGCCAGGTCCTCGGGCGCCATGCCGATGCCGCTGTCGGTGACGTCGACCTGGACGGCTCCGCTGTCCAGGTTCTTGGCGCTGACGAGCACCTCGGTGTCGTGCGGGGAGAACGCGGTGGCGTTCTCCACCAGCTCGGCGACGAGGTGGATGACGTCGTTGACCGGACGGCCCAGGACCGAGATGTGGGAAGGGGCGCGCACGTTGACGCGCTCGTACTGCTCGACCTCGGAGACGGCGCCACGGAGGACGTCGACCAGCGGGACGGGCTGAGCCCACTTACGGGTGTTGTCCTGGCCGGACAGAACCAGGAGGTTCTCGTTGTTACGACGCATACGCGTCGCGAGGTGGTCCAGCTGGAAGAGGTCGGACAGGCGGTCGGAGTCCTGTTCGGACTGCTCCAGACCGTCGATCAGACGCAGCTGCCGTTCCACCAGGGTCTGGCTTCGACGCGAGAGGTTGACGAACATCGCGTTGACGTTGCTGCGCAGCGCGGCCTCGTCGGAGGCCAGTGTCAGGGCGACGCGGTGAACGTCGTCGAAGGCACGGGCCACCTCGCCGATCTCGTCGTGGGTGTCGACCTCGATGGGCGTCACCTTGACGGTGTCGGGGACCGCTCCGGCCTCCTGCATCCGGTTGATCGCGTCCGGCAGGTCGCGTTCGGCGACTCGACGGGCGCCGTCCTCCAGGATGCGCAGTGGGCGCACCAGGGAGCGGACCACCAGCGAGGTCAGGATGAAGACGGCCAGGAGCACGCCGGCGACGATGACGAGGTCCATGATCGTACGCAGCAGGGCTGTGCCGCGCAGGTCGTTGGCGTCCTCGGCGATGCCCTCGGCAAGGCCGGTCTCGACCAGCTGGAGACGTTCCAGGGCGACGTCGGCGATGGCCTTGTAGTCCTCGGGACCGTCGTTGGCGGTCACACCGGTGAGGTCGTCCCCGCGCTCGGCGCGGTACATGACGCGCATGCGCATGGTGGAGACCTGGCTGACCTCCAGACCGGTGAAGTTCTCGTCGAAGATCGCGCGCTGGTTCGGGTTGGCCGCCTGAACGAAGTTGGAGATCTCGTTCTCGTAGCGGGCCCGGCTGGAGTCGATGGCCTCGGAGATACCGCCGGTCATCGAGTTCCGCGCCAGGGAGTGACCCATGAGCGCCGTCTCGTAGGAGAGCTGGTCTCGCGCGTTCGACAGCGCGGTGAGGGCGCGGACGCTCTCTCGCAGGTCGGTGTCGTTGGTCTCGTCCGCGATCGTCTGGTTGAAGTCCGCGAGGGACCGGACGATGGTGCGGTACTTGGTGACCACCGGAAGGACCGTGATGCGGGTCTCGTCCACCTCGGTGCGCAGGGCTTCGAGAGTGGCGAGCTGACTGCGCATCGTGGAGAGCCGGCCTTGGGCCAGGTCCCCGTCCATCTCGCCCATGTCGTCCAGGCGAGCGGTCAGTGTGCTCTGGAGGTCGCGGGAGGAGTCCCGCTCTTCGTCCAGTTCCTGACGGAGGGAGTCCGAACGATTGCTCGGGTCCGCACTGTCGGAGATGTAGACCGCGCTGGCCGTGCGCTCACGGCCCAGTTGGTTGGCCAACTCCACGATGAGGACGCCGACCTCGGCTCTGTCCTCGATGTGCGCGTGGGTGACGGTCGAGACCGAGGCCTCGTAAACCCTCAGACCACCGAGCGCGAGCGCCACGGCGGTGGGAATGACGATGAGGGCCACCAGTCGGGAGCGCACCCGCCAGTTACGTGGCCGCCACCAATTGGCTCTGCGCCGGGGCTTGGCATCGGCGCTGTCGGCCTGCGCGGCCTCGCTCTGCGCGCCGGCCCCGTTTTTCGTCGCTCGTGTCGACACGGACCCTCGCAACCTTTCGTGTCACCGCCTCGAACGGCTGTTGAACCCAGGGGTTGGACCGCTCCGGACCGGAAAATCGGTTGAGACCACGTGGTCCACCAGATAGAGAAAACGGTGGGAGTGTGGGGAGATGTGAAGACTGTCCGCCGGACTCGCCTGGGAGGAGAGGAGCCGCGCACCTAGAAACTTCGAGGTGCGCGTGCGGTGGATAGCGTATCAATGGGCGCGAAGCACTCGCTTCGGTCGTTTGGTGCCGATCCGCAAGATCATCATCGTTCACCCAGGGACATAATGCCCCCTACGTCCACATTATGACCAATCACCCAGGTCAGACGGGGAGACCGAAACCACCTCAGACATTGAGGTAACTATTTGGACACACCCCCACTCCATTACCAAGAGCGACGACTCGTGACATCCTGACAGGACACATATGCAGGTCCGGGGGAGTTTTCGGGAATGCGCACCACACGACGCTCAAATGCGAACACTCAGAGTGATGCTTCTGGCACTCTGGGCTCTACTATGGAATCGGATCGGGCCGGCACACTCGAACATATTTCGGTCATAGGCCTGCTCCCGTTGAGCGTCACCCTGCTGTGCGCGCTCTCCCTCGCCTCCCCCGCCGTGGCCGAGCCCGCCGACGAGCTCCGGACGCTGCGCGTCGAACTCGCCACCGCCCGATCGGAGGTGGCCACCCTCCGAGACGAGGCCACGGAGAAGATCGACCTCTACAGGGAGGAGGCCGGGCGGCTGGAGGAGGCCACCGAAACACGAAGGGCCGCCGACCGACGTTCGCGAACCGCGGCGGAGCGCCACGACGACCGACGCCTGGGCGCCGCCCGCCAGGCCGCCGGCGCCTACAAGGGGGCCGACCTGAGCATCACCCGCGCCTGGGCCGGCCCCGAAGGTCCCGTGGGGCTCCTGGAACGCGGCGCCTACCTCACCCTCCTGGGCGAGCACCGCTCCGCCGACGTGAGCCGGTCGGAGGCCGCCAAGGTCGCCGCCACCACTCTGGCCGAGGCCGCCGGTACCGCTGAGGAGGAACAGGCCGAGGCGACCGACGCCGCCGACGAGGCCCGCAAGGAGGCCGAGGAGGCGATCGAGAGGCAGGAGGAGCGCGCTCGGGATCTACTCGAACAGCAGACGGAGCTGGAGGAGGCCCTGGCCGCGTCCGACGACGGGCGGGGCTCGGGCGAGAAGGGGCGCCGTGACGGGACCCCGCCGGCCCGCGAGGGCGCCTGCGATCCCGGCGACACCACCGGGCCGGCGAACGGTCATGTCCCGGACACGATGCTGTGCCCGCTCCCCCAGACCGGGGAGAGCCTGCGCTCCGACGCAGCGGAGGCCTTCATCGAACTGGACGGCGCCTACCGGTCCGAGTTCGGCCGCCCGATGTGCGTGACCGACTCCTACCGGCCCTACCACGAGCAGGTGCGACTCTTCGAGGAGATGCTGCCCGGCATGGCGGCCCACCCCGGGACCAGCGCGCACGGGATGGGCATGGCCGTGGACCTGTGCGGGGGCGTCAACGAACCCGAGACCGTCGAGCATCGCTGGATGCTCGAACACGCCCCCGAGCACGGATGGGACAACCCCGACTGGGCGCGCGGTGGGTTCGAGCCCTGGCATTGGGAGTACACGCCCTGACCCCTCGGTCAGACCTGGGAGCCGACCCTGACCTCGAAGGTGCCGAGCTCGCCCACGTCGACGAACAGCTCGTCGTCGACCTCCAGAGCCGGTGTGACGACGGTGAGCAGCGCCCGCACCCGACCGGGACCATGGGCGAGCCCCTCGTCCTCCAGGTCGACCAGGCCGCGGCCGTTCTCCTCGTCCTCCACCGAGGTGGCGATCTCCACCGTGCCACCGACGATCTCGTCGGCGGTGGTCAGGACCGGGCCCAACATCAGTTGCACCGCGTCCCCGGTGGCGTCCAGCCACAGGCACGCGGGCGTGTAGGCCAAGGCCTCGCCCCGGCCCACGGTGAGCGCGGCCACGCCGACACAGGCGGTGCGGGCCTCGGAGAGCACGGCGTCGTCGACGCCGCGCACCATCTCAGGGTGGATCTCCAGCTCGCGGTCGCCGATCCGGACCGGGACCAGGGAGGTGGGCGCGACCGGGGCGCACATTCGCGTCTCCGGTTCCACGATGATCTCGATGGCGTGCTCCACGGCGCGCTCGTGTGCGGCCTCCAGGACCGCCGGACCGCCTTCCAACAGCCGGTCCAGGGCGCCCTCGTCGGGGCTGCCCATCACGTCGCCGTCGTCGAGCGCGCCCACTCGGGTACCGCCGCCGCTCGGCGACAGATAGGTGACCCAACGCAATGCGCCCACTCCCCCGTGCTGGTCAGGCTCCTCGCGAGGTCGGTCCCCGCGGTCGTCCATCCCACGCGGCCATGGTCCCACCGCGCCCTCAGGTGGCGACCACCGGGCCGTGTTCCTTGCCGGTCCCGGCGCAGCCCCGACAGGGCTCGTCGATCCGCGACCAGACGATCACACCGCTGAGCTCCCGATACGGCCGTTCCGGCCGCCACCATCCGGTGCCACGGCAGTACCGGCATTCCAGCCCGTCCCGATCGCACCAACCGCACTCGGCGATGGCGCATCGGGCGTGGGTGGGCTCCCCCGTAGAATCCATGCGCTCCCACCGTCCCGAAACCTGGACCAGCCTCGCACAGGCCGGACCGGCGAGTCCAGAGGGACGAAAGGGACGAAAGTCCGGGTCAGCGGCGTTGTCGGGGTTCTCGTACCGATCCGGACCCCGGTTCAGGCCGACTCGCGAACCACCAGGTGGGTCTCCAGCGTGACCCGTTCGGAGTCGGCGGCACGTGGGATGGCCACGTCCACGAGGAGTCGGGCCATCTCCTGACCCATCTGGACGGTGGGTTGGTGGACCGTGGTCAGCGCCGGGGTGCTGTGCTGGGCCATGATGCTGTCGTCGAACCCGACCAGGGCCACGTCCTCGGGCACGCTCAGGCCGCGCTCGCGCAGGGTACGGATGGCGCCGATGGCCATCATGTCCGAGGCCACGAACAGGGCGTCCGGGTTCCCGCCCTGGTCGAGCATCTCCGCCATGGCCACTGCCCCACCGTCGACGCTGAAGTCGCCCTGCGCCACCAGGTTCGGGTCGACCTCACGGCCACTCTCGGCCATGGCCTCCCGGAAGCCCCGCAGACGGCTGATGCCGGCGTTCATGTCCTGGGGGCCGGTGATGGTCCCCACGCGTTCGTGTCCGGTCTCCAGCAGCCGGCGCGTGGCCATACGCCCGCCCTCCACGTTGTCGATGTCCACGAAGAAGCGCGCGGGCACCGCCTCGGAGTAGGGCCGGCCTCCGTGCACGACCGGCACTCCGGAGTCGGCCAGCCGAGAGGTGAGGGGGTCGTCCCGGTGCAGGGAGACGAGCATGGCGCCGTCCACGTGCGAGCCGCTGAGGTACTCGCCCACCCGCTTGTGCTCGGCGTCGCCCCGGGCGGTGGTGAGCATCAACTGCAGGTCGCGTTCGTGCAGCACCGAACTCACGCCGCGGATGATGTCGGCGAAGAACGGGTCTTCGAACAGTCGGTCCCTGGACTCCGAGACGACCAACGCGACCATGTCGGTGCGTCGGGTGACCAGGGTGCGCGCGGCATGGTTGGGGCTGTAGCCCAGTTCCGAGATCGCGTCGTGGACCGCCTCGCGGGTACGAGGGCTGACCTGTGAGGATCCGTTGATCACCCGGGATACGGTCCCCCGGCCGACCCCGGCCCGCTGCGCCACCATTTCCAGGGTCGGTCGCTGTCGACCGCCGCTCTTGGCCACTTCGAGGCTCCTTGCGCGTTCTCTACCGATCCGACCGGACCTTCCGGACGGCGGGCGTGGACGGGTTCGGTCCCGTGCCCGGGGCCGAACCCGTCCCGGAGCGCGTGGGGTGCCCCGGAGGGACACCCCACGAACTCTCGTGGTTCACCGTGTGGGGAACCTCCCGGTCCTGGCCAGTTCGGCGTACCAGTGGCCCGTGTCCTTGACGATGCGCTCCTGCGTCTCGTAGTTCACGTGCACGATGCCGAATCGGCGGGAGTACCCCCACGCCCATTCGAAATTATCCAGTAGGGACCACGCGAAGTAGCCGCGCAGGGGGATCCCGGCGTGGATCGCCTCCTTGGCGGCCCGCAGGTGACCCTCGTAGTAGTCGGTGCGATCCACGTCGTGGACGGCGCCGTCGACCACGGTGTCCTCGAAGGCGCAGCCGTTCTCGGTCACGTACAGGTCGATGCCGCCGCTGTCGCCCGCCAGTCGTTGGAGGACGTCGAACAGGCCGCTGGGGTCGATCTCCCATCCCATGTGGGTGACGGGCAGCCCCTGGGAGACGTGCACCTCCTCGGGGTCGGCGCCCAGCCAGGCCTCGCCCTCGCCGCTGACCAGGGCCGGGTCGAGGCCCTTGGCCGAACCCGCGACGAACTCGGGCGAGTAGTAGTTGACCCCCAGGAAGTCCAGGGGGGCGGAGATGGTGGCCAGGTCCCCCTCCTTGACGAAGGAGAAGTCGCTGATGTCGGCGAGGTCCTCCAGGACGTCCGCCGGGTAGGCGCCCTTGAACAGGGGGTCGGTGAAGATGCGGTTGCGCACGCCGTCGGCCCGTCGGGCGGCCCGGGTGTCGGCGGCGTTGGCCCCGTGCGGTCGGATGACCGCCTGGTTGTGGGCCAGGCCCACGGTGGCCGGGTGACCCGTGGAGCGGATCGCCTCGACCGCCAGGCCGTGGCCGAGGAGCAGGTGGTGGGTGGCGGCCAGGGCCTTCTCCGCGTCCCGGTGTCCGGGGGCGTGGTGGCCGTTGTGGTAGCCCAGGAAGGCCGAGCACCAGGGTTCGTTGATGGTCATCCAGTGGGAGACCCGGTCGCCGAGGGCGTCGGCGACGACCTTGGCGTAGTCGGCGAAGCGCAACGCGGTGTCACGTTCGGGCCAGCCGCCCGCGTCCTCCAAGGGCTGGGGCAGGTCCCAGTGGTAAAGCGTGGCCCAGGGCTGGATGCCGGCTTCGAGGAGACCGTCGACGAGGCGGTCGTAGAAGTCGATGCCCGCCTGGTTCACCTTGCCACCGCCCTCGGGCAGGATCCTCGGCCAGGCGACGGAGAAGCGGTAGGAGCCGAGGTTGAGGCGCTTCATGAGCGCGATGTCCTCGGTGTAACGGTTGTAGTGGTCGTCCGCGGGGTCACCGGTGTCCCCGTTGAGCACCTTGCCCGGGGTCTCGGCGAAGGTGTCCCAGATACTGCGGCCTCGGCCGTCGGCGGTGGTGGCGCCCTCGATCTGGAAAGAGGCGGTGGCCGCCCCCCAGAGGAAGCCCTCGGGGAAATCGTTCGGGTTACTCACTGCTTTGTTACGCACCTTCCATGACGAGCGAAATCAGCTTGGGAGCGCTCCCATAACGGAAGCAGAAGCCACGGGTCAAGTCAACTCGCCAGTAGGCCCCCGAAACCCAACCGTTACCGACATGGCTCGGGCGTCGAAGGCGGATCCGCCTTCGACGCCCGAACACGAGACCTCTGGTCCCCTGGTCCCCTAGTCTTCGTCGTCGTCCCGCATCCCGCCCATGGGGATGACCACGCCCTGCCAGCGCTCCTCCATGAAGTCGCTCACCTCCGGGCTGTGCAGCAGCTCGTCGAGCCGCTCGATCTCCTCGGACTCGGCGTCCTCCGTGCGTACCACCAGACCGTTGCCGTACACACTGCCCTCGGTCTCCTCCCAGGCCATCACGTTCGCGTTCTCGGCCAGGTCGGCCTCCAGCGCGTAGTTGCCGTTGACCACGGCCGCGTCCAGGTCCTCCAGGGAACGCGGCAGCTGCGCGGCCTCCACCGGGGTGAGGGTGATGTCGAGCGGGTTCTCCTCGATGTCGGACTCCGCCGCGTTGTCCCCGGCGCCCTCGGACAGGGTGATCACGTCGTTCGCATCGAGCAGGTTCAGCGCCCGGCCCATGTTGGACACGTCGTTGGGCACCCCGATCTCCGCGCCCTCGGGGAGCTCCTCCAGGTCGGAGAACTCCTGCGAGTACAGACCGAAGGCCTCCAGGTGCACGTTGCTCACGTACTCCAGGTCGGCGTCGGTGTTGCCCTGTTGGTACTCCTCCAGGAACGGGACCGTCTGGTAGTAGTTCGCGTCCAGCTCTCCCTCGACGAGGGCGGCGTTGGGCTGGTTGTAGTCGGTGTACTCGACCACCTCGATGGCCAGGCCCGCGTCGGCCGCCAGCTCATCGTTCACGAACTCCAGGATCTCCGCGTGCGGCATCGGTGTGGCCCCCACCTTCAGGGTCACCACGTCGTCGTCGCCACCACCCTCGTCGGCCCGCTCACTCGGGCTCCCGCACCCCGCCAGCAGCACGGTCGCGGCGCCGAACACCGCGGCGCCCCGCAGTACGTTCGCTCTCCTGGTCATGGTTGTCTCCTTGCCGTTGGTACCGGACGACTCGGGGGGAATCACGGGGGGGCGGGATCGAGAGGGACGCGTCAGCGCCTGGACAGTCGGCGCACCAACAGGTCGCCCAGGCTCTGCGCGACCTGCACGATCACCACGAGCAGGATCACGGTCGCCCACAGGTAGTGGTCGTTGAAGCGCTGGTAGCCCTCACGAATGGCGAGGTCTCCCAGACCGCCTCCGCCGATGGCGCCGGCCATCGCCGAGTAGGAGATGAGCGTGACCACGGTCATCACCAGGCCGGCGATGAGCCCGGGCATGGCCTCGGGCAGCAGCACCTTGCCCACGATGGTGAACTTGCGCGTGCCCATGGCGTGCGCGGCCTCGACGACGCCCCGATCCACCTCGCGCAGCGCGGTCTCCACCAGGCGCGCGAAGAACGGGATGGCGCCGATGCTGAGCGGCACGATGGCGGCAGTCGGGCCGAGCGTGGTGCCCACCAGGAAGCGGGTCAGCGTCAGCACCGCCACCATCAACACGATGAACGGCAGCGAACGGCCGATGTTGACGATGGCGCTGAGCACCGCGCGCGCGGCCGGGGCCGGGATGAGGCCGCCCTTGTCGGTGGCCACGAGCAGCACGCCGAGGGGCAGACCGAACAGGACGCTGAAGACCGTGGCCCACCACACCATGTAGACGGTGTCCATGGTTCCCAGCCACAGGCTCGGCCACATGTTCGGCCAGTCCCGGACGAAGTCGGTGATCGCGGTCACCGCGTTGCCCTCCTGGGCCAGGTAGAGGATCTCGTTGGTGATCACTTTCCGGCCTCCTCGACCAGCAGGCCGTTCTCGGACAGGTAGGTCAGTGCCTCACGACGACGGCTTCCACGCATGTCGACGCTGAGCCGGCCCACGGACTGACCGGCGACCTGCTCCACACCGCCACCGAGGATGTTGACGTCCACGTCGAACCGACGGGTCAGTTCGGACATGAACGGTTCGTCGAAGGAGCGCGGGTAGGTGATGAACACCGTCTCCGGCCCCCCGTGCTCCGGCAGCGGGAACAGCGAACGCGCCAGCAGCGAACCGGGGGTCCCGATCAGGTCCAGGACCCGGCCGGACTCACGGAACTCGCCGTCCTCCATGATCGCGGCGGAGTCACAGATCCGCTTGATCACGTCCATCTCGTGCGTGATGAGCAGGATGGTCAGGCCGAGTTCGTCGCGCAGTCGGCGCAGCAGCGCGAGGATGGACTCGGTGGTGACCGGGTCCAGGGCGGAGGTCGCCTCGTCGCTCAGCAACACCTTGGGGTCGGAGGCCAGGGCGCGGGCGATGCCCACGCGCTGCTTCTGGCCGCCGGAGAGCTGGGAGGGGTAGGCGCGGGCCTTGTCGCCCAAGCCGACCAGTTCCAGGAGTTCACCGACCCGGGTGGCGCGCGCGGCGCGGGACATCCCCGTGACCTCCAGCGGGAAGCCGACGTTGCCGGCGACCGTACGCGAGGAGAGCAGGGCGAAGTGCTGGTGCACCATGCCGATGTGGCGTCGGGCCTCGCGCAGGCGGGCGCCGCGCAGCGAGGTGAGTTCCTCGTCCCCGACGCGGACGGTGCCACCGTCTGGGCGTTCCAGGAGGTTCACCGAGCGCAGGAGGGTGCTCTTACCCGCACCGCTTTGGCCCACGACCCCGTAGATCTCGCCGGACTCGACGTGCAGATCGACCCCCTTCAGGGCTTCGATCCGACGTTTCTTCAACCTGTAGGTCTTGTGGAGACCCACTGCGTCAATCACGGTTTTCCCATCGACGTCTGGCGGTGGTGTCACGGCTCCCACGCGCGTGGGGGCGCGGAAGGAGACCGGACTCAGCGTGGGGGTCGACGCCCGCATCCGAGCGTACGAAGCGCGCGGTGGGCGAGCGGCGGCGACGCGCCGGAGCGGCGGTCGGAGGGCGCGGTGGCGCCGAACGGGGCGGGTTCTCGCCCTCGGACTCAGGAACGACGGGACGGACGACAGCGACCACCGGGCAGAGGTACGCACCGCCGGGTGGTGTCCGCCAAGGTGACGGGGGTCGTTTCGTAGTGTTCAGGAGCCATCACGGCACCAACTCAACCATCTCGGATGCCTCGATTCGGCAAAATTCTTGACCCGAATATGGTTATTTAGACCACACCTACGGCTTTGTTGGGGGATGTGATCACCTCGTCCCTCCCGAAGACCCGTGAGAATGCTTAGACTCATTACCGTCCCGTGACCTTTCCCCCTTCGAGCGGGGTGAGTGCGGCGCGGCCCGCGAAGACGACGTGCCCCGCGCCCCGTCCGGGAAAGACGAGCATCTGCGTCCACAGCGTCCCCGTGCCCGCTATGGGGTCCGTGTGTGGGCACGAGGAGCGACCACACCTTGCAGTCAGACGATCCGAGCCGAGTGGCCGACCACGCCGACTTCTGGGCGCCCGATCCTCCCGTCCGCACCTGGCGGGAGCTGATCGCCGACTGCGCGCGCCCGTTTCCGACGGTCGTGCGCACGAACCCGACCCCGGGCCGCACCGCGGCGGTGGTCCTGTCGCTGTTGGCAGCCCTCGCCCTGCCCGCGCCCGCCTTGGCCGCGCCGGTCCCCCGGGACAACGAGGACATGGGCACCCTGGAATCGCGCGCCGAGACCCTCACCGAGGAGTACAACGGCGAACTCCGGGACATGGAGAACGTGATGGAGGAGGCCGACCGCGCCCAGTCGCGCGCCGACTCCACCCGCGAGGACGTGGAGGCCGCCCGTGGGCAGGTCCGTTCCCTGGCGGTGGCGACCTACACCAGCGGCGGAATCGACCCCTCCATGTCGCTGTTCGTCGAGGCCGAGCCCGACGAGGTCATCGAGCGCGCGGTCGTCATCGACTACCTGTCCACCAGCAACCAGGACAAGATCGACCAGCTGGACCAGGCCCTGTCCCGGGACGAGGTCGCCCAAGAGAACGCCGAGGATCGCTTGGCCGAGGCCGAGGCCGACATGGACGAGCTGGAGGATCGTCGCATGGACGTCCGCCGGCTCATCGCCGACCACCCGGAGCAGCCCATGCGACCGCCGGACAACATCACTCCGCGCACCGAGCAGATGCGCGACCTGGGCATCGAGATCTTCGGGCGCGGGTCGGAAGTGGGCGGTGTCGGCTGCTACCGCGCGGTGGGCGGCTGGGTCGTGGGTGAGCACCCCAAGGGCCGGGCCTGCGACTTCATGGTGGACGGCAACGGTTCCATGCCCCCGGAGGACCAGGTCGAGCGCGGTTGGGACATCGCGAACTGGGCCCGGGACAACGCCGACGACCTCGGGGTCATGTACGTGATCTACCGCCAGCAGATCTGGGACGTGCGTCGAGGCGACACCGACTGGCGCCCGATGTCGGACCGCGGCAGCATCACCGAGAACCACTTCGACCACGTGCACATCTCGATGTTCTGATCCCCGGCGGGTGCGGCGAACACGACTTCCCCGCACCCGTCCTCTCGGGACCAAGGGCCGGAAAGGACGGCCCCTTTACCGGTGAAACGACTCGAAAAACCACACAGGATAATCACGATCAAGTCACGCCAAGGGTGACGTGTGGCTCGACCGGAACGAATCGATGACGATTCGCCCCGTTACCCCTGGCCCGCTACGCCGCTCCCCTTAAGGTCACGGTTAGGATGCTTGTCGTCCCGACCCCCGGTCGCCGTGGCCCGTCCCCTCGGCATCATCTCGGCGGTCGGAAAGAACCCCGCGCGCAGTCGGGGCATCCACTCACGACACGGGGAATTCCCGCTCCTCGCCGTACCGCACTCGCCCGCGGACCGGCGTTGGTCCCGGGCTCTCCTCCCCCACGGTCTCCCGTGCCGTCACCCACCCGGCGATCCGCCGGCGGCCGTCACGGGAAACTCGTGAGAACCCACCAATGGGCACACGCGTCCCAGAGAACACGGCCAACACTTCACCGGGCGAGGGGAGCCATGAGCGAAAACGGACCTTACAACCAGCCTCCGCAGAACCCCTATGGGGGCGGCACCGGCGGGCAGCCTGGCTACGGCCAGGGCCCCTACCAGGGCGGCCCCGGTCAGGACCAGGGCATGTACGCGGGTGGCCAGCCGCCCTACGGTGGCCCCGGCGGTCCGGGTGGACCCGGCGGATACCCCCCGCCCCCGCCGCCCCAGAGCGGTGGTGGCGGCGGCAAGGCCGGCCTTTGGGTGGTCATCGGCGGCGGCGCGATCATCGTGGTGCTCGTCATCGCCGTGATCGTCATGCTCGTCACGCGTGACACCGGCGGCGAGGAGATCGCCACCGGTCCCGACACCACCCAGGGCACCGAGGAGACCGACGAGCCGGTCGACGACGACACCGAGGAGCCCGACTCCGGCGGCGGTGACGGGCCCGCCGGGGAGCCGCCCTACGCGCTGCCCATCGAGCCCTGCGACGCCATCACCGAGCAGGTCTCCACGGACTTCATCCTGCGGGACGACCCCAGCAAGAGCGTCTCCGACAACCGCGCCAGCTGCACCGCCACGGGTGACGCCCCCGAGGGCAACCCGGAGCGCGCCTACAGCAGCCTCTGGTTGGAGTACGCCACGCCCTACGCCGGCAGCGACTCCGTCGAGGGCGCCTCGTCGGACTACCAGGACTCCCTCGCCAACTACACCGGTGGTAGCGACTACTACCCGGAGGAGAACCTGGAGGAGGAGAAGGAGATCGACGGTCTCGGCGATGAGGCGCACCTCATCATCACCGAGAACATCATCCTCGACGACCCCGCCCCCACGGCGATCATGCTGGTCCGTTCGGCCAACATGAACATCGAGATCACCTACCAGGTCTCGGACTTCGAGGGCTCCGACCTGACGATGGTCGACGACGTCGAGGCCCTGCTCACCAACTCCGCCGAAGAGGCGATCGCCCTGCTCGGCGCCGAGTAGGAAATCACCGGCTCCTCCCCGGAAGAAACGACGAGAGGGGGCCGCGGCTTCGTGCCGCGGCCCCCTTTTCGTGCGTTCGGGGTGGGATCAGAGGTCGGCGCGCACCCGGCGGGCCGCCTCCACCATGTTGCGCAGCGCCTGCTCGGTCTCGGTGTAACCGCGCGTCTTCAGACCACAGTCGGGGTTGGCCCACAGGTTCGCGGCGTCCACGTGCGAGACCGCCAGTCGCAGCGAGGCCTCGATCTCCTCGACCGAGGGCACCCGCGGCGAGTGGATGTCGTACACGCCCGGACCGATCCCGCGCTTGTAACCGCGCTCGCCCAGGGCCTCCACGAGCTCCATGCGCGACCGGGCCGCCTCGACGCTGGTGACGTCGGCGTCCAACGCCTCGATCCCGTCGACGATCTGGTTGAACTCCGAGTAGCACATGTGCGTGTGGATGGTCGTGCTCGACGCGACCCCGGAGGTGGCCAGTCGGAACGAGTCGACCGCCCACTTCAGGTACGCCGCCCGCTGTTCCTCGCGCAGCGGAAGCAACTCGCGCAGAGCCGCCTCGTCGACCTGGATGTGCCGGATGCCGGCCCGCTCCAGGTCGGCGACCTCGTCGCGCAGCGCCAGACCCACCTGGCGGGCGGTCTCACCCAGCGGCTGGTCGATACGCACGAACGACCAGGCGAGCATGGTGACCGGACCGGTCAGCATGCCCTTGACCGGCTTGTCGGTGCGCGACTGGGCGTAGGTGATCCACTCCACCGTCATCGGCTCGGGACGCGAGACGTCCCCGAACAGGATCGGCGGGCGCACGCACCGCGAACCGTAGGACTGCACCCACCCGTTCTCGGTGGTGGCGTAGCCCTCCAGCTGTTCGGCGAAGTACTGGACCATGTCGTTGCGCTCGGGTTCGCCGTGCACCAGCACGTCCAGACCGATCTCCTCCTGGAGCGCGATGACCCGGTCGATCTCCGCGCGCAGGAGCGCCTTGTAGTCCTCGGTGGGCAGTTCGCCCCGCCGGTGCGCGGCGCGGGCGCGACGCAGCTCGGCGGTCTGCGGGAAGGAGCCGATGGTGGTCGTGGTCAGCGGTCGCAGGGCGGCCACGTCCCGATCCTGGGGACGCTCGTAGGCGTCCGGGCCGAGGGCGTCCAGGCGGGCGCGCACCCGGGCGTCGGTGAAGGACGCGTCCCGCGGCTCGGACGCGCCCTGGTAGTCGGCGTCGGCTCCCTCGGAGAGCACCCGACCGAGCAGCGCGACCTCCCTGGTCTTCTGCTCGGCGAAGGCCAGGGTGGAGCGCAGCTCGGGCGCCAGTGAGGTCTCGGCGTCCAGGTCGATGGGCACGTGCAGCAGCGAGCAGGAAGTGCTCACCGTGAGCTCGTCGGTCAGGGCCAGGAGGGTGCCCAGTTCGGCGACGGCGGCCGGCAGGTCGGTGCGCCAGACGTTGCGGCCGTCCACCACGCCCGCGACCAGGCGGGTGGAGCCCAGCCCCGAGACGGCGGTGAGGTCGGAGGCACCCTCGGAGTCGGTGACCAGGTCCAGGCCCACGGCCTCGACCGGAGAGTCCTTGAGCACGCGCAGGGCGGCGGCGCCGATGGAACCGAAGTAGGTGGACACCAGGAGCGAGGGACGCTCGGTGAGCGACCCCAGGCGCTGGTAGGCGCGCTCCAGGTGGCCGACGGCGGCGCGACCCTCGTCGGTGGCCAGGATCGGCTCGTCGAGCTGGACCTCGGTGACGCCCGCGGCCGACAGGTCGCTCAGGAGCTTGGCGTAGGCGTCCAGGAGCTGGTCGAGGAGCTCGATGGGCTCCCAGCCCTCGGGAGCGTCCTCGGCGGCCTTGGCCAGCAGCAGGAAGGTCAGCGGACCGACCAGGACCGGGCGGGTCTGGAAACCGGCCTCGGCGGCCTCACGGAACTCGGCGAGGGGCTTGTCGCCGACCAGGCGCGGGCGGGTGCTCGGGGAGAGTTCGGGGACCAGGTAGTGGTAGTTGGTGTCGAACCACTTGGTCATCTCCAGCGGCGGCGCGCCCTGCTCGCCGCGGGCGAGGGCGAAGTAGCGGCGCAGCTGCTCGTCCCGCTCCTCTGCCTGGGCCGGGGAGGTGAAACGGGCGGGCACGAGGTCGAACAGGACCGCTGTGTCCAACACCTGGTCGTAGTAGGAGAAGGTGTTCGACGGGATGTCGTCCACTCCGGCCTCGCGCAGTCGGGCGTAGACGCCCTTGCGCAGGTCGGCGGCGACGGCGTCGAGTTCGGCGGCCGTGGTGTCGCCCTTCCAGTAGGACTCACTGGCGCGCTTGAGTTCGCGGGCGGGGCCGATGCGCGGGTAACCGTGGACCGTGGAGCGCACGGACGGCCCGGAGGCCGCGGGGTTGCTGACCATGAAGCTTCTCTCCCTCGTCGAAAGCCGGGTACCGGCCACGAGAGCGGGGCGAGGAGCGCGGCACGACGAGGGGCTCACCCGGGGCGCACGTGCCTGACGACCTCGGCCCTCCCTCGGGGCGCGGGACCACCGGCGGCACAGGCGCACCACCGGGTGGAGGCAGGTCTTCGGACTCGTGGGCGTTTCCGACGTCGTGCGCCGGTCGTCCTAATGATCACCGCTTCCCGGTTTTCCGACTTTTCCGGTCGGATCACCAGTGCTTATGGCGACGCTCGTTCCCACATACCGCTGCGGGGCAGTCCCGGATTCGCACCGGGTTCCCTCTTTCGACACACTCCGACCGACCGGAGCGGGCTCCGGGAGTCGATGGTGGGAGTGTGTACCTTCCACGCCTGCAAGTATAGGGAGCACCCCCTTCGCCCCTGCACCCGGCGTGACCCCTTGGCCCGGAGCACACCAGCGAACCCATTTCGTGTGCCCGGCATCACACCCGATACCAGCGTTACGCGAAAGACCCCCGTCCTTTCGCGAACGTTCGTCTGACGATGAGCGTGGAGAGCCCCCAGGTGAAGCAGCAAGACGGTCCCAGCATGGCCCCCGACCGCCCCGTTCTCACGGCAGCGATCGCGATGGTCGTCCTCTTGGGACTGGTGCTGTCGGCGACACGACCACCGGGCCTGCCCGAGGACGGAGTCATCGAGAGCATCACACGGAACGTGGCGGTGGACACCGACGACGACCTTCCGGCGGAAGGTTCCGAGGAGGGGACGACCGTGGTGGACACGGCCGCGCTCCCCGGCACCGAGGAGGCCTCGGTCGACTACGAGGGCGACAGTGAGGTGGCCGTCGCCTACCCGGCCATCCCCAACGCCGACCCCCTCACCGACTTCCTGGACCGCACCCTGACCGACCAGGTGCACGCCTTCGACGCCGCCAACCCCGGTGCGGCCTCCTTCGAGGGCGAGTGGCGGTTGACCGCCGCCGGTGACGGGGTCGTGGGCGTGCGGATCACCACCACCGAGACCGACTCGGAGGAGACCCGCGTCGGTCACAGCACCTACTGGTACGAGACCGACGACGGCTCGGTGCACGGTTCCAGCGGCCTGCTCGCCGGACAGGACGAGCTGGCCGCGCTCAACGACCGCGTACTCGAAGAGGTCCCGGACACCGTGGCGGCGGTGTCCCTGTACCCGATCAGCGGCCTTTACGACTCCCTCGCGTTCAGCCCCGAGGGCGACCTGATCGTGGAGTTCGACGATGGACAGGTCGCGCCCACCTCCGAGGGTCGCGTCGGCGTCGTGATCGAACGCGACGAGGCCGAGGAACTGCTGTCGGAGTTCGGGGTGCGGGCGCGCGACGCCGCGACCAAGGGCGTCGAGGAGTTCACCGTGGCCGCGGCCCCCGAGGCGGAGAAGGATGGCACCGGCGTCGCCTCCCCCGGTGAGATCTCCCCCGTCGACGACGGGATCGACTGCACCGACCCCGAGACGCGCTGCGTGGCGCTGACCTACGACGACGGCCCCGGCGGCCGGACCTCGGAGCTGCTGGACACACTCGCCGAGCACGACGCCAAGGCGACCTTCTTCGTCACCGGCCACCCGGTGATGGAGGACCCGTTCACGGTGCGCCGCACCTACGCGGAGGGCCACGAACTGGCCAACCACACCCTGGCCCACCCCGACCTGGCCACGCTCGGCGCCGGAGGCGTGCGCGCGGACCTGGACCCGGTCCAGGCGCTGGTGTACCGGGAGACCGGATACACGATGGACCTGATGCGTCCGCCCTACGGTTCCACCAACGACACCGTCGCCCAGGTCACCGAGGAGATGGGCATGGCCCAGATCCTGTGGAGCGTGGACACCAACGACTGGAAGGACCGCAAGGCCGGTGTGGTCGCCGACCGGGCCGTGGACGGCGCCTCGGACGGGGCGATCATCCTGATGCACGACATCCACGACACCACCATCGACGCGTCCCGCGAGATCGTCCGTGAGCTGGACGAGCAGGGCTACACCATGGTGACGGTCTCGCAGTTGCTCGGCACCCCGGAGCCGGGTCGCAGCTACGTCGACGGGGTTCCGGAGGAGCCCGAGGACGAGGAGTCCGAGGGGGCCCAGGGGGCCGCCGAGGACGGCTGACGGGGATCCTGGGATTACCGGGCCCGGGGCGCTGTCCACATGTGGACAGCGCCCCGGGCCCGGCGTTCTTCTCCCCTATGTTGCTCCCATCAGGTGCGGGAGCATCCGCTTTCAGGGAGAGGGAGCCGGGTTTGTCGTCGAGCGAGAACGCACCGGGACACACCACCGCCCGACGTCGTGGGAGCGGTGGGGGACGGCTCTGGCCCGGATCCCTGATGGTCGCCCTGGCCCTCCCCCTCGCCGCGTGTACGCAGGACCCGGCGGGCGGCGGCGACCCCGAGTCGATCGGAGTCCTGTCCGCGGAGATCGGTGACGGCGTCCGGGAACGGACGACCGGCGCGGAGGGGTACGAGGATCACCACCACGTCCCGGAGGCCGAGGTCGCGGTCTCCCTCCCCGAGTTCGCGAACGCCGAGCCCTTCACCGAGACCCTCGCGGCCCGAGCCGACGACGAGGTCCAGGACTTTCGCGCGGGAACCCGCGACCCGGTGAGCCTGGACATCGACTGGGAGCTGGTGGCCGCCGCCGACGGAGTGCTCGGGGTGCGACTCCTGCGCACCGAGGAGGACATGCACGGCCTTCGCGAGGGCTATTCCACCTACTGGTACGACGGGACCACCCGGCACACCGCCTACTCCACCGAGCTGCTCGCCGGGCAGGAGGAGCTGGACGCGCTCAACGACATCGTCCGCGAAGACCTCTCCGAGGACGTGGAGGTCGACCCCGACTCCCTGTTCCCCGTCCTGCGCACCTACGACTCCATCGGTTTCAACGGCGACGGCGACCTGGTGGTGGAGTTCGACGACGGGCACCTGTCACCCGTGGAGGAGGGACACGTGCCCTCCGCCGAGTTCGGCCGCAAGGTCGTGGTGGTCGACCACGAGACCGCCGCGCCGCTCCTGTCCGACCTGGGCGAGCGGGCCAGGGAGGCCTCCCTTGTGGACGAGACCGATCTGACGCTGCCCACCGCCGAGGACGACGACGCGCAGGACCCACCGCCGCCCGGGGTGTTCGTCCCCCATGTCCCGGACGTGGACTGCTACGACGGCGAAACGCGTTGCGTGGCGCTGACCTTCGACGACGGTCCGGTAGAGGCCACACCACACCTGTTGGACATCCTGGCCGAGGAAGAGGTCACCGCGTCGTTCTTCCTGAACGGAGGCCCCACCCTCACCCGGCCGGGGGTACTGCGTCGCGCCTACGCCGAGGGCCACGAGATCGCGAGCCACGGCGACGTGCACGACCCGATGAACCGGATGGAAGCCGAGGAACTGCCCGCCCAGGTCGCGGCGGTGGGAGCGATGATCCGCAGGCAGACCGGGCACACGGTGGAGCTGTTCCGGCCACCGTTCGGCGCCACCGACGAGGACGTGCACGGGGCCATCGCCGAGCAGGAGCTGGTGGAGACCATGTGGACGGTGGACAGCCAGGACTGGGAGGACCTGAAGCGCGACGAGATCGTGGAGAACGTGATCGGCCGGGTCGAGCCGGGCGCGGTGGTACTGATGCACGACCCGCTGCCCGAGACGCTGGCGGCCGTCCCCGAGATCATCGAACGCCTGCGGGGACTGGACTACGTGTTCGTCACCTCGACCCAGGCGATGGGCCACCCCGAACCCGGCTACAGCTTCCCCGAGGACTGGGACGGCGACTGGTGACCGGTCGCCGTCCCGGGCGTCAGCCGGCCTCGGTGGTCTCCGGGACCACCTTCAGGGCGGGGGCCGGGGCGTCCACACCCACGGCCTCCTGGATCGACCGGTAACCGGCGGCACGCACCAGGCGGGCCAGCCCACGGTGGATGCCGCGCGGCCACAGCGGACCGCCATAGATCAGACCGGTGTAGCCCTGCACCAGGGTCGCCCCGGCGCGGATGCGCGCCCAGGCGTCCTCAGGGGTCTCGATACCGCCGACGGCCACCAGGGTGACGCGGTCGCCGACCTTGGCGCGCAGCCGGCGCAGCACCTCCAGGGAACGCGTCTTGAGCGGGGCACCGGACAGGCCGCCGGCGCCGGCCTCCGTCACCCGCTCCTCCGGGGCGTCCAGCCCCTCCCGGGAGATGGTGGTGTTGGTGGCGATGATCCCGTCCAGGCCCTCGGCCAGGGCCAGGTCGGCGACGGCGTCGACGTCCTCGTCCGCCAGGTCGGGGGCGATCTTGACCAGCAGCGGCAGCGTGGGGCGGCCGGCCTCGACCAACGCCGCGCGGACCGCGGCCAGCAGGGGGCGCAGCTGTTCCACGCCCTGGAGGTTGCGCAGGCCGGGAGTGTTGGGCGAGCTGACGTTGACGACCATGTAGTCGGCGTAGCGGGCCAGTCGTAGGGCGCTGAGCGCGTAGTCGGCGGGAGCCTCGGCCTCCGGGGTGACCTTGGTCTTGCCGATGTTGACCCCGAGCAGGGGACGTTCCCGACCTGCGCGGCCTGCCTGGCGCTCCAGACGGGCCTGCTCGTGGTGCAGCCGCTCGGCGACCAGGGCCGAACCCTCGTTGTTGAAGCCCATCCGGTTCACGATGGCGCGGTCCTCGACCAGGCGGAACAGGCGGGGCCGTGGGTTGCCGGGCTGCGGGTGGGCGGTGACGGTGCCCACCTCCACGTAGCCGAAGCCGAGCGCGGCCAGGCCGCGTGGGCTCTCCGCGTTCTTGTCGAACCCGGCGGCCATGCCCAGGGGGCCGGGGAAGTCCCGGCCCAGGGCGTGCACGGTCAGCTCGGGCTCGCGCGGCCCCAGGACCCGGGTCAGGGTCTCGGCCACGCCGGGGATCGCGGTGACTCCGCGCAGTGCGGCGAAACTCAGCTTGTGGGCCCTCTCGGCGTCCATGTGCCGAAGGACCGAGCTGAAGAGGATCTGGTAGAACACGGCTATCCGTTTCCGTCGCCCTCGCGCTCTGCGAGGAAGCGTTCGAGTTCCGCGCCGAGTTCGTCGGCGGTGGGCAGGCCTACTTCGTCCTCGCCCAGCGGGGAGCCCGGGGTGTCGCCCTCGGAGCGCGAGGACATGATGTCGTCGTACTGGCGTTCCAGGTTGGTGACCACACGCTGGATCTCCTCGGAGGACGCTACCTGCTCGGCGATCTCCACATCGGTGGTGGCCGCCGTCTCCTCCACCTCGGTGGTGGACACGGCCAGTCCGGTGGCCCCGGTGACGTAGCCCAGGGCCGCGATGGCCGCGCGCGGGTACTGGGACTGGGACAGGTAACTGGGTACGTGGACGGCGTAGCCGATGAAGTCGTGGCCGCTCTCGCCCAGGCGGAACTCCAGCAGCGACACGGCGCTGCCGGGCACCTCGACCCGACCGATCCAGGGTGTGTGACCGGCGACCAGTTCGGGGCGGGTGGAGTGCGGGGTGACCGTCACCGGGCGGGTGTGCGGAACCGCCATGGGGATCCCATGGGTGCTGACGGACAGCGAGACGGTGAAACGGTCGACCAGCCGCTGGACGGCGGCGACGAACAGCTCCCACTCACGGTCCGGCTCGGGGCCGTGCAGGACGAGGAAGGGCGCGCCCTCGTCGTCGTGCATCCGGTACAGGGCCAGTTTGGGCGCCGTGTAGTCGATCCAGGTGTTCTCACGGAACGTCATCGATGGGCGACGGTCGCGGTAGTCCACGAGCCGGTCGGTGTCGAAGGTCGCGATCTCCTCGGCGGAGAACCGTTCGAAGAGCAACTCGGCCATCTGACGTCCCGCGTGTCCGGCGTCGACGAAGCCGTCCAAACAGACCAGCATCGCCTGCCCGGCGACGTCGTCGAAACCGGGATGGAGTTGGTACAGATCTGCGGGGTCACGCACCGGATTCTCGTCTCCAAAGGGGTCGGGAACGCAGGACGGCACTCACACCGACATCGGTCCGAGATGTTCCGTTTCGATGTCCTTCGGGGCTACCGCACCCTGCGTTTCCACAATACCGACCCGCCCCGACCAACGACCGGCCTCGACCCCCTCCGGGTGACCACGGACACACCGCGGCCACCCCACGGGCGGGTCCCGGCGCGAACTCAGCGTTGTTCGGCCACCCGCATGCTCCGCAACCGGTTGAGGACGGCTGCGATCTCCTGCCTGCGCGGCAGCGCGTAGTCCCCGGCGAAGTCCTCACCGAGCAGGGTCACGCCCCGCTCGGCCAGACCCTCCTCCAGGGAGTCCAGGGCCTCGGCCAGGGTCCTCCCACCGTCCAGGTGGCCACCGGCCACCAGGGCGCGCAACGCCAGCCCCGCTCCGGTGATCTGCCCGGCGTCGACGAACTGCTCCACCGCGCGCACGTCGATGTCGCTCTCGCCGAACACCAGCACGTCCATGTCGCGTCGCTTGAGCTTGGACCGCCCCCGGTCGGTGCGATCGTCCACCGACGCGCGGTCCACGATGCGGGCGCGTGGCAGCGCGAACTCCGCGTCGGTACGATCCCGGGCCAGGTCCCGGGCACGTTCGGTCACGTCGTGCGGGTGGTAGGCGTCCAACATGATCACGTGGTCGGCCACGTCGAAGTAGTCGCCGCTGCCGCCCATGACCAACACGGTCGAGACCCCGTGCTCTCGGCGCAGCGGGCGCACCAGGTCGACGAAGGGCACCAGGGGTTCGCGGTCTCCGTGCACCAGGGACTGCATGCGTTCGTCTCGGATCATCAGGTTGGTGGCGGTGGAGTCCTCGTCCACCAGCAGGGTGCGCGCGCCGATCTCCACCGCCTCACAGATGTTGGCCGCCTGCGAGGTGGAGCCGGAGGCGTTCTCGGTGCGGAAGTCACGGGTGTCCGCCCCGGTGGGCAGGTTGCGCACGAACGGGCTGACGTCCACCCGCTCCACCCGGCGACCCTCCTCGGCGCGGATCTTCACCGCGTCGTCCCTGGTCACCACCAGTTCCCGGCCGTCCTCGGGTACGTGGTCGTACACCCCGCGCTCCAGGGCGTGCAGCAGGGTCGACTTGCCGTGGAAGCCGCCGCCCACGATCAGCGTGATGCCCTCGGACACCCCCATCCCGGTCACCGTGCCCCGGTGTGGCAGGTCCACGCTCACCCGTAGGGAGTCCGGGGAGGTGAAGGGGACCACGCCCTCGCCGCGCATGGGTTCGTCGCTGATCCCACTGAGGCGGGGCAGGATCGCCCCGTCGGCGACGAACGCCACCAGTCCGCGCTCGGCCAGAGAGGCGCGCAGCGCGACGGTGTCGGCCACACTGTCGGCGAAGGCACGGGCGGCGTCCTGGTCGATCTCCTCCCAGTCCAGGTCGTCGACCAGCTCGGGGACGGTGCGGCACAGCTCGCGTTCGGCGGTACGGCCGTCGATGCGCCGCCCGTGCCCGGGCAGGTCCAGGCCGATCCGCAGGTCCAGTGAACCGTCCGCGCCCACCTGGCAGGACGAACGCGCGATGACCTCCTGACCCCCGGTGTCGATCCGCAGCAGCGACCCCTTGAGTCGGCGGCGGGCCAACCGGCCGAGGAAGTCGGCGGTGGCCCGGCGGCGCACCGGATCGGCGTAGGCGCCGCTCGGGATCCCGGCGTCGGGACGGAGGATGCGCACCCGCGAGGGTGGGGCGAACGGGTCGGCCTGGACCCGCTCCACGGTCAGGGTGAAGTCGCCGAAGTCCCAGTCGCCCTTGAGGGACTTGTAGCGCCCGTAGGAGGCGCCGTCCATCCTCAGCAGTTCCTGGGACAGACGGGCGTCGTCGCGCACGCCGCGGATGGGTTCGGGTTCGGGCCTGCGGCCACCACCCCCACGGCCACCGCCACCGCCACCTCGGTGACCGTTCCCCTGACGTCCCGACATCGTTTCCCCCAGTTCGGTGTACTGCGCTGCCCCGCCAGGTTAGGACTTTCCAGAAGTTCTCGCTCCGAGCCTGTGGACAACGTTGCCGTGTCGCGGACCGGGCGACTACGTTGCCTAGAGGCCCTTCCAGACAAGGAGTTCCGCCGTGAACACGGTCCTGTTCGCCCCGGAGACCTTCAACCTCGCCGAGACCACGCGGGCGATCGAGGTGGCCCGTCGACTGCGGGACCGGTACGAGTGCGTCTTCGCCGGTTACTCCGAGCGCTACGCGGGGCTGATCGAGGAGGCGGGGTTCGAGTACCACGCGCTCACTCCCCCGCTCAGCGAGGAACAGGCCGACCAGGCGATCCGCTTCGACCAGGGCGCCGGGCTCGAACACCCCTTCACCCCCGAGATGTTCCGGGAGCGGGTGGAGAGCGAACGCGCCCTCAACGCCCTGCTGCGCCCGGCCGCGACCGTCATCGGCAGTACCCTCAGCCAGTTCGTGTCCGCGCGCGCCGACGGCGTCCCCCTGGTCTACGTCAAACCGTTCGCGTACTCCTGGCCGCACCTGCGCCAAACCTCCGCGCTGCCCGTCGTCCAGGGGCACGGTCGCCTCGCCCGCGCCGTCAACACCACCGCGGCCCGGCTCCTGCGCGAGACCGCCCGGCACACCACCCTCAAACCCCGGGGTTGGGTCCGGATCGCCCAGGAGAACGGCGTGCGCCTGCCCCGGCGCACCGTCGACGCGCTGGACGGCGACCTCAACCTCGTCGCCTCCATCCGGCTGCGCCCCTACCTGTTGCCGCCGAACTACCGCTGGGTCGGGCCGGTCTACGCCCACCTGGACCACGAACTCCCGCCCGAGGTGCCACACCTGGTGCGCAAGGCCCGCAAGAGTCAACGCCCGGTGGTGTACTTCGCCATGGGCAGCTCGGCGAACCGGGACATCGTCCTTCGCGTCCTGCGTGAGCTGTCCCGTCTGCCCGTCACCGTCCTGGCCCCGGTCGCCCGCTACCTGGTCCCCGACGACCACCCGGAACTCGGAGAGCACGTGCACGTGTTCGACCTGCTCCCGGCGCATCGGCTCGACGACCTGATCGACGTCTCCGTCATCCACGGCGGCGAGGGCACCGTGCAGACCGCCGCCGCCTCCGGAAAACCGTTCGTGGGTATCGGCCTGCAGTTCGAACAACGCTGGAACGTCGACGAATGTGTACGCTTCGGCAACGCCGTGGGGCTCAGCCCCCGACAAGCCCACGGAGAGTCCCTCCGCCGCGCCTTCGAAGCGGTCCTGCACGACCCGGCCCTGCGCGCCCGCGCCCAGGACCTGCGCGAGCACCTCGCCCACACCGACGGCGCCCGGAACGCGGCCGACCACATCCACGCCCTGATCACGAGATGATCCGCGTCGAGCCGGTCTTGGAGCTCCCTGACGGAGCCTTCCTACCGCTGTCCGGTGACCTCTCCCCCACCGAGCTGACCATCTTTCTGCGCGAATGGACCGACTACAACGGTGTCGAGAGCCTGCGCGAACTCCTCACGGAGGAGATGACCCTCGTCCCGGGAGGCCTGCGCACCGTCCACGCCTCCGGAACGGGCGTGAACCCGGGCTGCTGCTGCGGCCTGGAGTACCGGCGAACCTGGCTGGGCCTGCTGGACCGACTGCCCGTGTGGATGGGCCACGACCCCGGCGTCGACCAGGAATTCGTAGGCGACAAGGTGCACCTGTCCCAGGAGGGCCGAGAACAGCGCATCGAGATACCCCTGCGGGATCTGCCCCACTTGCTCGCCCAGGCCCGTGGCCGGCTTCTGGGCCTGCTCGCTCTTGTCGAGGCCGGGGAGGGCCCGGAGGTCGCCGCCCTTCTTGATCGCGACCTCCACATCACCGACCCGTTCCCCTGACCGCGTCGGCTCAACACGTCGGCTCCCGGAAGGGGTGGCGTGAGTGAGTGGGGTGGGTTGGTGGGGCGCCTCGGGTCGGGGCCCCGCCCACACACCCCACACCCGCCCAACAACCCCTGGTCAGCCACCAGCGGTACCGGAGATGGTGGTGCGGAACGCGCGGTCGTGGTCGTCGACGGGCGCGTCATCCAGCGACGCGACGAACACCGCCACGGCCCGACCACCACCATCCCGGAGTTGCTCCGACACCTCCACCCAGTGGTGATGGTTGGGGTGTTCCATCTCGGTGCACCCCACGGCCGGGGACAGACCGGCGATGGCCGTGTCCAGCTGCTCGGGGGTGAGCTCGTAGGTGGCGGTTCCGGAGGTGTGCCCACAGGCACGCCCCAGGGCGATGGCGGGGAGGAGGCGCTCACCGACGTTGACCAGGGTGAAACCGGTCTCGCCCCCTTGGTGCACACCGACGGCGTAGGCGGCGGGTCGCTCCCAACCGGGATGTTCCTCCTCCAGTCGGGTCAGTCCGGCGACGATCTCGTCCCTGGTGTTCCACTGCTCCATGGGGGATCCCTTTCAGACCTTGAGGTCGCCGGTGGCGACGGAGACGGCGTGCCCGCCGATGTGGACCCGGTCGCCGCGCCAACGCAGGAGCAGGTCGCCGCCGCGCGCTGAGGCCTGGTGGGCGGTGAGTTCGGTGCGGCCCAGGCGTTCGCCCCAGAAGGGCGCGAGCACGGTGTGGGCGCTGCCGGTCACCGGGTCCTCCGGTACGCCGGAACCGGGGGCGAAGAACCGGGAGACCATGTCGTACTCGGTACCGGGCGCGGTCACGATGATTCCACGCGCGGGGATGTCGCGCAGGCCGTACAGGTTCGGCTCCAGGCCTCGGACGGCGGCTTCGTCGGCGACCTCGACGAGCAGGTCGTCGGTTCCGCCGCGACCGACCCAGAGGGGTTCCACGCCCAGGTGTTCGGCGAGTCCTTCGGGGGCGTCGATCTTCTCGGCCGGTCGTGAGGGGAAGTCCAGCCACAGCCGCCCGTCCTCCGCGGTCACGGTGAGGGGACCGCTGCGGCTGCTGAAGCGGTAGGGCCCCTCGACACCGAGTTCGGTGAGCACGTGTGCCGTGGCCAGGGTCGCGTGCCCGCACAGGTCGATCTCGACTTCGGGGGTGAACCAGCGCAGTTCACGCGTGCCGTCGGCCAGGGGGCGCGTGAAGGCGGTCTCGGAGAGGTTGAACTCGGCCGCCACCCGCCGGGCCCATGCCTCGTCGTAGGGACCGTCCAGGACGAGTACGGCCGCGGGGTTGCCCTTGAAGGGTCGGTCGGTGAAGGCGTCGACGACTCGATATTCCATACCTTCAGGGTAGGACGTGGCGGTCACTGTAGATGTGGCTCGTCCAGGATGAACATGGTCTGGGTGCTCTTGACCTCGGGCAGGCGTTGGAGGCGTTCGAGGACGAACGTGCGCAGCGCCGCGGCGTCGGTGACGCGTACGAGGAGGAGCAGGTCGACGTCGCCGGAGACGAGTGCGGCGTGGTCGACCTCGGGGATGTCGCGCAGGTATTCGCGAAATCGTTCCCAGGAGTGCTGTTCGATGCGCACCGACACGTAGGCGGACAGGGCGGTGCCGTACTTCTCAGGGTCGATGACGGCGGTGAAGCCCCTGATCACCCCGTCGTTGCGGAGGCGTTCGAGCCGGGAGTAGGCGTTGGCCCGGGAGATGTGCGCGCGCTCGGCGACGGCGCGGATCGACATACGACCGTCATCGCGAAGGAGGGCGATGATCCGACGGTCGGTGTCATCCAGCTGCACGGCCATGTGTCTTACCTCATACCGTCCAGGTGATGGACATATTAGATGTTCTGTACCGGGGGGCACCATGCCGAGCAATTCGTCCAGCATCGGCGTGGAGGGATCGACAATATGGGGTGATTCGGCTCATATTCAAGACATGAAGCACACCGATGAGCGAACTCGTCCGGTTCCTCCCCTGCCCTCCCAGGAACCGGTGCGCCTCGTGGACCGGCACGGCGGCCGTCGCGAACACTCCTCGTTCACCGCTCCCGACCCCGCCGTGCTCGCCGAACTCCACCGAGCGATGGTCATCGGACGCCGCTTCAACCAGCAGGCCGGCACCCTCGCTCGCCAGGGACGGCTCGCGGTCTACCCGTCCTCCACCGGACAGGAGGCCGCGCAGGTGGGCGGGGTGCTGGCCCTGGGCGAACGGGACTGGCTCTTTCCCAGCTACCGCGACAGCGTCGCCATGATCACGCACGGCGTGGACCCGGTGGAGACGCTCACACTCTTCCGCGGGGACTGGCACTGCGGCTACGACCCGCCCCGTTACCGCTGCGCCCCGCAGTGCACCCCGTTGGCCACCAACGCCTCGCACGCCGTCGGCCTCACCTACGCCGCCCGACATAAGGGCCACGACGTGGCCGCCCTGGTCCTGATGGGCGATGGGGCCACCAGCGAGGGCGACGCCCACGAGGCCTACAACTTCGCGGCCGTGTGGAACACCCCGGTGGTGTTCCTGGTCCAGAACAACCACTGGGCCATCAGCGTGCCGCTGCACCGGCAGAGCGCGGCCCCCACGCTGGCCCACAAGGCGGTGGGGTACGGCATGCGCGGCCACCACGTGGACGGCAACGACGCCGCCGCCGTGCACGCCGTGGTCGCCCACGCCCTGGCCGAGGCCCGCGCGGGCGGCGGCCCGGCCATCGTGGAGGCGCTCACCTACCGGGTCGATCCGCACACCAACGCCGACGCCCCGCAGCGGTACCGCGACGACGGCGAGGTGGCGTACTGGGTCGAGCGTGACCCGTTGATCCGTATGGAGACGCTGCTGCGCAACGAGCAGATCGTCGACGACGGACTCCTGGAGGTCTACGAACGCGACGCCGAACGGGTCGCCACCGTGGTCCGCGACCGGATGGCGGGCGAGGACCGACTCGACCCCGCGTCCCTGTTCACCGACGTCTACGCCGAGGTCCCGCCGGTGCTGGAGCGGCAACGGAGCGAGCTCGCCGAGGAGTTGCGGGAGGTCTGATGGCGCACACGTTCCCCACCTCCGAGACCACCATGGGCGCGGCCCTGAACCGTGCCCTGCACGACGCCTTGGCCGCCGACCCGAACGTGCTGGTCTACGGCGAGGACGTCGGACCGTTGGGCGGGGTGTTCCGGGTGACCGACGGGCTGACGGCGGCCTTCGGCGAGGAGCGCTGTTTCGACTCGCCCCTGGCCGAGTCGGGGATCGTGGGCACCGCGATCGGGATGGCCGCGTACGGGCTACGGCCCGTGGTGGAGATGCAGTTCGACGCCTTCGCCTATCCCGCGTTCGAGCAGGTCACCTCACATCTGGCGAAGATGCGCAACCGGACGCGCGGCGCGGTGACGCTGCCCGTGGTGATCCGTGTCCCCTACGGCGGTGGGATCGGCGGAGTGGAGCACCACAGCGACTCCTCCGAGGCCTATTACACGCACACCCCCGGACTGCGGGTGGTCACCCCGGGCACGCCCGCGGACGCCTATTCGATGCTGCGCGAGGCCATCGACTGCGACGACCCGGTGCTGTTCCTCGAACCCAAGCGCCGTTACTGGGCCAAGGAGGCCGTCGAACTGCCCGTACGCACCGAACCCATGGAGCGTTCGGTGGTACGACGGTCCGGCTCCGACGCCACCCTGATCGTCTACGGCCCCATGGTGGCCACAGCTCTGGAGGCCGCCGAGACCGCCGCCGGCGAGGGGCGCGACCTGGAGGTGGTGGACCTGCGTCAACTGGCCCCGTTCGACGACGCCACCGTGACCGCTTCGGTACGCCGGACCGGCCGCGCCGTGGTGGTGCACGAGGCTTCGGTCTTCGGCGGCTACGGGGCCGAGGTCGCCGCGCGCGTCACCGAACAGTGCTTCCACCACCTGGAGGCCCCGGTACTGCGCGTGGGTGGGTGGGACGTCCCCTATCCCCCACCGAAGCTGGAGGAACACCACCTGCCCGGGGTCGACCGGATCCTGGCCGCCGTGGACCGCCTGCAGTGGGAGTCGGAGTGGGTGGAGGACCGGTGAGCACCTTCGAACTCCCCGACCTGGGTGAGGGGTTGACCGAGGCCGAGATCGTGTCGTGGCTGGTGAGCGCGGGCGACGAGATCGTCGTGGACCAGCCGGTCGCCGAGGTGGAGACCGCCAAGGCCACCGTGGAGGTCCCCTGTCCCTTCGGTGGCGTCGTCACCGAACTGCACGGAGCGGTCGGCGCGGTCGTCGCCGTCGGCGCTCCGCTCATCTCCGTCGCCCCCGCCCGACCCTCCGGGGCGGGTGGCGACCCTCGGACCACCGTGCCGAGCACACGGGAGGTCCCGGACTCCGCGGGCGGCAACGGCGCCGCCGACCACAGCGCGGATTCGGGTGCCGTCCTGGTGGGCTACGGCACGGGAACGGGCGCGCGGCCCTCGCGTCGCGCCGCCCGCGGGTCGGGCGGGCCGCCTCGATCAACGGCGATCGACGGCTCGCCCACGACCTCCGATGGGCCGACCAGGGTGATATCGCCCCTGGTCCGACGGCTGGCACGGGAGCACGGCGTCGACGTGTCCGCGTTGCGCGGCAGCGGAGAGAACGGGCTGGTGCTGCGCCGGGACGTGGAGTCTCGGATCGCCTCTGCCCCACCGCCCCGCACGTCCGAGGAACCCGGGGTGCACCGTGCGCCGTTGCGGGGCGCGCACCGGACCATGGCCGAAAGACTGTCGCGTTCACGCCGGGAGATCCCGGAGGCCACCGTGTGGGTGGACGCCGACGCCGGCGCGATGATGGAGCTGCGTTCACGGCTCAACGAGGCGGCGCCGGACCGGCCGGTGAGCGTACTGGGCCTGGTTGCCCGGTTCGCGCTGCTGGGTCTGGCCCGCTTCCCCGAACTCAACGGTCACTTCGACACCGAACGCGGTGAGACCGTGCGCTTCGACGCGGTGCACCTGGGGTTCGCCGCGCAGACTCCGCGCGGCCTGGTGGTCCCGGTGCTCGCCGACGCGCACCGCCTCACCACCCGTGAGTTGTCGGCGCGGTTGGGCGAGCGCGCCGAGGCGGCGCGCTCCGGTTCCCTCGGCCCCGGCGAGTTGTCCGGCGGGACCTTCACCGTCAACAACTACGGGGTGTTCGGGGTGGACGGCTCGGCGGCGGTGATCAACCACCCCGAGGTGGCGATCCTCGGCCTGGGTCGGATCCTGCGTCGTCCGTGGGTGGTGGGCGACGACGTGGTGCCGCGCCCGGTGGTGGAGCTCACCCTGGCCTTCGACCACCGTGTGTGCGACGGCGGTGTCGCGGGCGGTTTCCTGCGTTGGGTGGCCGACTGCGTGGAGCGCCCCGAACTTCTGCTCGGCGACATGTGAGGAAGGGCCGCGCGATACGCGCGACCCTTCCTCTGCCCACTCTCCGGTGAACCGTCCGGGGTGGTGGTCTCGGCTACTTGTCCTTGCCACGCAGACGGTCGATGAACGAGGCGATGCCGTGACGGCCGTCGCTCTCGGCCATGAGTCCCTTGCCGCTGTCGTCGGTGGCACCGGCGTGGGCGCCTGAGGGACGACGGATCCAGGCGAAGGCCAGCGCGATGAGGATGGCGGGGATGATCGCCAGGGTCAGCAGGCCGGCGGCCGAAGGGGTGCCCTCGGCGTTCATCAGCCCGAAGCCGGACAGGTCGTTGGCCGCGGTCTCGGCGGTGACGCCGTCGTCCTGGCCCTCGTCCTCGGAGGTCGCGGGAGCGGCGTCCTGCTGCTCCTCTTCCTCGGTCTCCTGCTCGTCCTGCTTCTCGGAGGAGTCCTCGGACTCCTTCTCGGCCTGCTCTTCCTCGGGCTCCTCCTCTTCCTCTTCCTCCTGGGGCAGGTGCTCCTCGGGGACCGGGGCGACGGCGTTCTCGCACTTGTTGTCGGGCTGTTGGAAGGGGTGGGGGGCGCCCTCTTCACCGTTGCCGTCGCCCCATTCGGTGATGAAGTACTCGACCTCGGCGTGACCGTTGCCGCCGTCGACGACGAGGGTCTCGTCGTTCCACTCCTCGCCCATCATGTCGGCGAAGGTCTTGCCGTCGATGTCCAGGAGGACGTCACAGTCGTTGGAGGGCTCACCGGGACCGCGGTCGCCGATGAAGAACTCGTGCTGCTCACCCTCGTACTCGATGTAGCCCTCGGTACCCAACGGCCAACTGGGGCTGGAGAAGAGCCCCTTCTGCATGGGCTCGCCACCTGCGGGCGCACCCGTGTCACCGTTGATGCCGGAACCGTCGTCCCAGAAATAGGTCGCGGTGACTTCGCCGTACTGGATGGGAGTGTCGTTGCTCATGGATTATCAGCCAGGTTGGTGACAGGGCCGAGAAGGCCGCCCAGGACAGGTCGGGGCACACGGGGGCACGCGGAGCGGCACACGGTGGGTGAGATCAGGTCATGGGGCTTCCCGCGTCGCCGGCGGCGAGCGGCGGGTGGGAACGGGGGGCCGGATCGGCTCCGCCGTAACAGCCGGCACTTGGATTCGCGCGGCTCGTTCCCTGAGACGAAAAGAAGGCCTCGTCTTCCCTTCCGGCCTGTGGCCGGTCAAGGGCTCGGCACCGGCTCGTTAAAGATCAATAACGAACCGGTCACGAAGGACACTAACCCAGCGGTTGGCAAAGTACCGAAGGATTCTGGGTAAAATGACGGTCGGCATTCGTGCAATTACCTTATGACGCCACCCGACAAAGGGCCTGAAACCACGAAAAACCCCTGACCACAGGGGACCCAGGGTCTGAACGAGGGCGGCGAAGGGGCCCGATGGTGACCCTCGCCATAAACCGAGATACATGGCGCGAGACCACCCGGAACCCCTCTCAAAGCCCTCATAACGGCCGGTAGGTCACGACACGCCGCATATGTCGGACGTGACTTCGGAGGGGCCTGTCGTGGTAAAGGACACGCAAGTCCATGCCGGCCCGGGGTCAGGTCACATCGGTCGAGGTCCATCGGACGTAAAGAACTCCCCGGTGGGTCGTCCCACCGGGGAGTCGATTCCGGGTCATCCGGGTCAGGTGACCTGTGACCTCCGGTTGAAGCGCTCGTCTCGCCACTCACCCGACTCCACGACCTCCACCAGGTGGGCGGCCGCGTCGAAGACGTCCACGTAACGCAGGTACAGCGGCGTGAACCCGAACCGCATGACGTCGGGGGACCGGAAGTCACCGATCGCGCCGCGTTCGATAAGCGCCTGCACGATCGGATACCCGGCGCCCTCCTCCGGTTCGAGCAGGGACACCTGACTGCCACGACGATCGTGTTCGGCCGGGGTGATCGAGGACAGTCCCACCGAAGCCGCACGGGCCAAGAACAGGTCGGTCATGGCCAGGCTCTTGGCCCGCACCCCTGCCATGTCGGCCTTGGCCCACACGTCCAGCCCCGCCTCCAGCGCGGCGTCCGCCACCAGGGGCTGTGAGCCGCTGAGAAACCGGGAGACGCCCGGGGAGGGCTCGTATTCGGGGGTGAAGTCGAAGGGGCGGGCGTGACCGTGCCAGCCGCTCAGCGGCTGCTCCGCCGTGGTGTGGTGGCGACGGGCCGCGTACAGGAACGCGGGCGCGCCGGGACCGCCGTTGAGGTACTTGTACGTACACCCCACGGCGAAGTCCACGTCCTGGCCGGACAGGTCCATGGGGACGGCTCCGGCGCTGTGGCACAGGTCCCAGACCACCAAGGCGCCGTGTTCGTGGGCCATTCGGGTGATGCCGGCCATGTCGCGCAGCACGCCACTGCGGTAGTCCACGTGGCTCAACAGCACGACGCCCACGTCGCCCCTGGCGAGTTCGGCGGCCAACGCGGGGCCGTCCGGGTCGATCCGGCGCTGGCGGGCGCCGGTCAGGGAGACGGCGCCCTCGGTGACGTACAGGTCCGTGGGGAAGTTGCCGGCCTCCCCCAACACGACCGATCGGCCGGACAGGCGCAACGCCGTGACCAGGCACTTGAACAAATTGGCGGAGGTTCCGTCGCCGACGATCACCTCGTCGGGGTCGGCGCCCACCAGAGGGGCCACCTTCGCGCCCAATGTGCGCGGCTTGTCCCACCAGCCGGCGTCGTTCCAGCTACGGATGAGGTCCTGTCCCCACTCGCGCTCGATCATGTCGGCCACCCGGCCGGGGGTGGAACGCGGCAGCGCGCCCAGCGAGTTCCCGTCGAGGTAGATCACCCCTTCGGGGAGGACGAACTCCTCGCGGAGGTGGGCGAGGGGGTCGGCCGCGTCCAGCGCGGCGCAGTCCTCACGGGTGGTGGGTGTCATCGGGTCCCGCTTCCTACATAGATCCGGTGGGCCGGGGTGGCTCGAAAGGTTCGGGTCGACGTCAGACCGTGCTGCGCAGCGACCACAGCTCGGGGAAGACGTCCTTCTCGACGTTGCGGGCCAACCAGTTCAGTCCGTTGGACCCGCCACTGCCGGGCTTACCCCCCATGGTGCGCTTCACCGCCATCAAGTGCAGGTGACGCCACCGGGTGACCCGCTCGGCGACGTCCAGCAGTCCCTCGGCCAGCAGGAACAGGTCGTTGCCTGGACGGTCGTCCTCGTAGACCCCCAGCCAGACGCGCTCGACCTCGGCGGAGGGTTCGTACTCACCGGTCCAGTCGCGCTCGGTGACCGTGGTGGGGACCGGCAGACCGCGTCGGCCCAGCAGGCGCAGCGCGGCGTCGTACAGACCGGGGCGTTCCAGGATCTCGGCGAGTTCGGCGGCCACACCGGTCATGCCCTTGTGCGGGCGGATCATGGCGGCGGACTTGTTGCCGAGGAGGAACTCCAGCTTTCGGTAGCCGTAGGACTGGAAGCCCGAGGCCTCGCCGAAGGCGTCCCGGAACCGGTTGAACTGGGTGGGGGTCATGTCGGAGAGCAGCCCCCAGGAGGAGTTGAGTACGTCCTGGACGTTGCACGCGCCGCGCAGCGCGACCAGGGCCGCGGGTACGTCGTCGGCTTCCAGGGCGTCGCGGGCCGTCTCCCACCGTCGCTGTACCTGGGGGAAGAGCAGCTCCATGACCTGGGTGGTGACGATGAACGCGGACTCGGCGGGTTCCTCGGTGCGAGGTCGCTCCAGGTCGAGCAGGGTGTCGATGCCCACGTAGTCGACGTAGGGGGTGTTGTGGTCGAAGGCCAGGGTCGGCTCGCCCTTGTTGCTCTCGGCCTTGCGGGCCCGGGCCGTCGCGACGTCCTGCGCGCCGCCCTCGGCGGGTGCGTAGGGGCACTGCTGGACGGACGTGTTGGAGAGCATGGTCTCTACCCCTCGGGTACGGCGTGGCTTCGGTGTTCGCACGCCCTGCGGCGCCACCGGGTTCCGCCGTGCACGGCGCCGTGAACGTGAGCTCACATGATCGGACATATCACCCAGGGAAGGAATGGCCGATGGTAACGCGGATCCCCCATCGGGTTTACATTCATTACTGGAAACCGATCTCGACCTTGGGAACGAAAAGCATGGCCCCACACACTCCCCTCCCGTTGGACGGCGTTGACCAGCGGATCCTCCACGAGCTCCAACAGGACGGGCGTCTGTCGTTCAACGAGCTGTCCCGCCGGGTCAACCTCTCGGCGCCCGCCGTGGCCGACCGTGTCCGCAGGCTCACCGACCGCGGGGTCATCACCGGCTACCACGCGCACGTCGACCCGGCCGCCGCCGGGCTGCCGGTGACGGCGTTGGTCCGGATGGAGTGCTTCGGCGCCCACTGCCTGCTGCGCGAACGGTCCTCGCTGGAGCTGCCCGAGATCCTCCAGGTCCACCGGGTCACCGGTGACGCCTGCTGCTTCCTGCTCATCGCGGTGCGCTCCATGGAGCACTTCGAGGAGGTCATCGACCAGCTCGCCGAGCACGGTCGGCCCTCCAGCACCATGGTCATGTCCAGTCCGGTGCCCTGGCGCGCGGTGACCGCACCGGAGGCGTCGTGAGCGTCCTGGTCGACAGCCCGGTCTGGCCCGGTCCACGCGGATGGCGCTTCGCACACCTGGTCAGCGACGTGTCCCTCGACGAACTGCACGCCTTCGCCCGCGAGCTCGGGGTTCCCGAGCGCGCCTTCGAACGGGACCACTACGACATCCCCGAGCACGTACACGCCCGGGCGGTGGCGCTCGGCGCCGAACACGTCAGCGGACGCGAGTTGGTCACCCGGCTGCGCGCCTCGGGGTTGCGCAGGCCCAAGCACCGGCCGATGCTCGACCGGAGAAGCCGGCCCTCGTCGCAGGTCTGACGCGGCCGTTCGATCTCGGCGCTCACGTCGGCCCGGGCCCGAGCCTCCCACCGTCGTCGGCGTCCCGCTCCACCAGGCCCGCCTCGTAGGCGAGGATGGCGGCCTGGACCCGGTTCTTCATCCCCAACCGGCCGAGGATGGCGCTCACGTAGCTCTTGACGGTGCCCTCCACCAGGAAGAGCCGTCCGGCGATGTCGGCGTTGGACAACCCCGTGCCGACCAGGGCGAGCACCTCACGTTCGCGATCGGTGAGTTCGGCCAGACGTTCGGCGGCGGCGGCCTCCCTGGCCGCCCTCCCGGAACCGATCCGGCTGATCACCTGCCGTGCCACGTGTGGGGACAGGTAGGCGCCACCGTCCGCGACGGCGTGCACTCCGGAGATGAGCTGGCGCGGGTCACCGGCCTTGAGCAGGAACCCGGCGGCCCCGTCACCGAGCGCCTGGGCGATGTACTCGTCCTCGCCGAAGGTGGTCAGGATGACGACCCGGGTGTCCGGCGCGAGCTTGCGGAGTTCGGCCGTGGCGGCCAGGCCGTCCATCCGGGGCATGCGGATGTCGAGCAGGGCGACGTCGGGGCGGTGGGCGAGGACGAGTTCCACGGCCTCGCGTCCGTCCGCCGCCTCGGCCACCACCTCGATGTCCGGGTCGCTCTCCACGATGGCCCGCACACCCGCGCGGATCATCGCCTCGTCGTCGGCGAGCAGCACCCTGATCACGAACGTTCCTCCTCGGGGGTCGGTGGTCCGCGGGAAGCATCCCACAAGGGCCCGATCACGGCCCCCGCAACTCCTCCTTGCTGACCAGGACCCCGTCCTCGTAGCAGAGTTGGTAGAAGTCCGCGTCGGTGTCGGACGCTCCCTGATCGACCCGGTACTGGTCGCAGTCGGGGTCGGGGTCGGCGACCTCTTCGAGCTGTGTCGTCTGGTCGAGCGGGTAGGCGGGCAGCAGGGGGGCGAGTTCGTCCTGGTCGCGCCCCACCTCGACCTCGGCGTAGTCCTGCGGGGAGAGTGTGGACTCCGTGAGGACGTCGAGGACGAACAGGTACATCAAGACGGCCACGGCCATGAGCAACATGATGGGAGCGGCGAACAGCGCCACGGACCAGTTCCGGACCCCGCGACGGGCATTGTGCCGGAGCCGGTCGATCTCCGCGGCGCCGTCGGTGCGGATCTCCTCGTCCGGAACCGCCTCACCGTCCAGAGGCAGGATCGCGCACACCTCCCAGCCGTTCTCGGCGGGACCGGCCGCGAAGGTGCCGCCGGTCAGCCGGACCCGTTCCCGCAGGCCGGCGAGTCCACGGTGACCGCTGACCGCGCCCTCCCCGGAAGCGCCCTCGGTGGCGGTGTTGGTGACATGGACCGCCAACCTTCGGCTGTCGGCGGTGAGCCGCACCGTGGCCCGCGACTCCGGGGCGTACTTGACGACGTTGGTGAGGGACTCCTGCACCACCCGGTGGGCGGCTCGATCCACCATCGGGGCCAGATCCTCCATCGGTCCCTCCTGGACGAGCATCACCCGGAGTCCGGAGTCGCGGACCCGTTCGACCAACGCGACGACGCTCTCGCCGGCGGGGCCGGTGGGCGCCGACCGCTCGCCTTCGTCGTCGTTCAGGACCCCGATGATCTCGCGCAGGTTCCGGGTGGCCGAGACCGCGGTCTCCCGAAGCTCGACCACCTTCTCCCGGTGCCGTTCGTCCAGGTCGCGGGCGACCTCCAGGGCACCCGCCCGGAGCGCGATGAGGGTGAGTTCGTGGCCCAGGGAATCGTGCATGTCGCGGGCGATGCGGGAACGTTCGCGCATCCTTGCCTGGTCCGCGGTCAGCCGTTGCTCCCGGCGTGACCGGCGGGCCTGTTCCCATCCGCCCTCGATCAGTTCCACGTGTTGGCGTCGGTAGACACCGACCAACCACGGCACGGCCACGGACAACACGGTCACCAGGAGCGAGAGGATCCAGATCACCGGTTCCCCGCCCATCCCGCTGCGCCACACGTCGGCGAACACCACGACCGCGAACACGATGAGGATCGCCACCGGCCTCGCCTTCGGGGAACGCCGTCCGGCCAGGTAGGACGCGCACGTCAGCACGACGACGAAGGCCAGGAGCAGGTAGCCGAGGATCATGGCCGCGCAGGGGGCGAGCAGCGGATGGAGACGGCCGAGCAGTACCACCACCACCGGCCCGATGAGCGCGCCCAGGACTTGCCAAGGGCCGAGGATGTCCAGCACCGACAACGCGTACAGTTCGGCGGCCATGAGCAGGTAGAAGCCCAGTGTCAGGAAGACGTCGCGTACGACCGCGCTCCGGTCGGGCCAGCCGGGCCCGGGGGTGAGGAATGAGCGTGGCCCGCCGAGGGGATGGGGGTGGTCCATGGGAGGGAACCTACACATTCGCGAACCCGAATCGGGACTTCGGTGGACCTATCATGGGATGGTTCGCGGCCGAGGGCGAGTACAGAACGAGGGCGGATGTCACCATTTGAAACCCTGCGGCGCATGCACCGGATCGCCGGTTGGCCGTTGCTCCTCGCCACCTTCCTGGCCCGTCTCCCCATCTCGATGACCTTGATCGGGCTCCTCACGCTCGTCACCGTCACCACCGGCAGCGTCGCCGCGGCAGGGCTGGTCTCGGGCGCGTTCGCCCTCGGAGAGGCCGTGGGCGGCCCCGTCATCGCCCGTTTCGCCGACCGTCACGGGCAACGTCTCCCGGTCCTGGTCACGGCCTTGGTGGACACCGTCCTGATCGCCGCGCTCGTCATCGCGGTGATCGCCGACGCCCCCTTGGCGGTGCTGGTCGCGCTCGCCGCACTCGGCGGCCTGTGCCTGCCCCAGGTCGGCCCCATGGCACGCACCCGTTGGGTGGTACTGATCCGCGAGGGGCCCGAGCGCGGCCTGGAGCGCGAACGCTCGGTGTCGGCCGCCATGTCCGTGGAGGGCGTACTGGACGAGGCGTCCTTCGTCCTGGGCCCGGCGCTCGTGGGCATTCTCACCGTGACCATGTCCCCCACCGCGAGCGTCATCGGCGCCGCCGTGCTCCTGGGCGTGTTCGGCACCGTGTTCGCCCTGCACCCCACCGCCCCGTCCGGCAGCGCGCCGGCGCCCGGTAACGGCGGGCGCATCCTGCGCCCGGCCCTGATGGTGCTGACCGTCCCCATGTTCTGCCAGGGCCTGTTCTTCGGCGGGATGTCCACGGGTGTGACCGCCTTCGCCGACAACGCGGGCCACGGCGACCTGTCGGGGCTCATGTACGCGGTGATGGGGACCAGCAGCGCCGTGGCGGGCCTGCTGATGGCCTCGTTGCCGGTGGGGTTCACCCTGACCGCCCGCACGCGAGTGGCCGCCGCGGGGTTGGCCCTGCTCACCCTGCCGCTGTACCTGGAACACGGTCCCGCGACACTCGCCGTGACGCTCTTCGCGCTCGGCTTCGCGATCGGCCCGCACATCGTGAGTCTGTTCGGTCTGATCGAGCGGGCCGCTCCGCCCGAACGGCTCTCGCAGTCCATGGCCATCGTACTGAGCTGTCTGATCCTCGGGCAGGCGCTGGGTTCCATGGTCGCCGGGGCCCTCGCCGACGCCCACGGTCACTACGGCGCGTTCGCGCTGGGGACGGCGGGCGGTGTCATCTCGCTGGCGATGACCACCCTGGTGATGCGGGGTCGTTGGTACACGCGCCGGAACGAGTCGGCCCCGGAGGCGCCCGCCGAACCCTCGTTGAGGACGTAGTCGGTGCGCCGCCGGGGCCGGGGCGTTATTCGCTGGGGACGATCTGGAGACGGATCTCGCGCTCGGTGAGCTCGTCCACCGCCGAACGGGGCAACCGGTCGTCGGTGACGATCAGGTCGAACTCCTCCAGACGGGCCACCCGGAAGGTGCCGAACTTGCCGTACTTGGTGCTGTCCACCACCAGGACGCTCTTGGAGGCGATGCGCAGCAACTCCTGCTTGGCGATCACCTTGGCCTCGGACGGGGTGGTGGAGCCGCGGTCGACGTCCCAGGAGCTGCTCGCGATGAACGCGAGGTCCACGTTGACCTTGCGCAGGAAGTCCGCGGTGAACTGGCCGACCGAGGAGTGGTCCGAGTGCGAGACCACGCCACCGGTGTGGATCAGCTCGATGCCCGGGTACTCCATGAGGTGGCCGACGACGTTGAAGTCGCTGGTGATGACGGTCAGCCCCACCTTGTCGGTGAGCAGCGGCACCATCTGCAGCGTGGTCGTGCCCGCGTCCAGGTAGATGGTGAAGTTCTCGCGCACCAGGTCGGCGGCGGCGCGCGCTATGGCGCGCTTGGCGGGGACCTCCAGCTGGGCCTTGGCCAGGTAGGAGGGTTCGCTCTTGAGACGGGCGGCCAGACGCACCCCGCCGGTGACCGACAGGACCTTGCCGTCGTTCTCCAGGGCCTGGATGTCCCGGCGCACCGTCATGTGGGACACGGACAGCATCGACGTGAGCTCGTTGATACTCAGCACATGGCGCTCCTGGAGGAGTTTGAGGATGTGCTCTCGTCGTTGGTCCGGAATCATCGTTCGCCTCACACTCGGGGCCTGCCTGAGGGTGCCGTGCCGTCACGACACCCGATAACAAAGTTTCCCAGTTCGTCGCGGTCGGAACGGACCGACGCGACGTGACAACGCTCGCACTGGGTCCGCGGGGGACCATCCATGCGTCCACAAGCCCGACAGGGACGGCCTTGGTAGGCGTTTTTCCTGTTTGCGCCACGTGCGGCGCCGGTTTTTGCGACCCTTGGACACATGACGTTGTCCATCGCACTACGCGGAGACACCGCACGCTACCCGGGTAACACGCTGCCGGCCCTACGTTCAGCCTTGCGCGGCGGGGTCGACCTGGTCAAGATCGACGTCCACCTGACCGCGGACGGATATCCCGTCCTGGTGGACGAACGTGTCGTGACCGTCCCGGGTTCCCAGACTCGCCAGGTGGGTGAACTGACCCTGGCCGAGCTCGCCGCCGCTCGCGAGGACGTGGAGCGGCGTGTCCCGACACTGATGGAGGTCCTGGCCGAGTTCTGCGGCCGGGAGGCCTCCCCGCTGATGATCGACGCGCTCACACCCGAGACGGCCCTGGCCGCCGACAAGGTGTTGCGCGAACACGGTTTCGTCGATCAGGCCCTGTTCACCGGACCGGTGGAGGTGCTCCGGGCGCTGCGCGAGCGCAGCCCGGGCGCGCGGCTGATGCTGGCCTGGGATCGGCCGGGGGCCCCACCGCAGGACCTGGTGCGTTCACTGTGTCCCACTTTCCTGGGCACTCACTACACCCTGTTGGACCGGGAAACGATCGGTGAGATACACCGTTCCGGTCACCGGGTGGTCGCCTGGACCGTGAACGAATTCCCGGAGATGGCACGACTCATCGGAATGGGAGTGGACGCACTGGCCACCGAACGCGTCGACGACCTGGTGTCGTTGACCACCGGCCGGGCGCAGGCGCCTCCGATACCCGTGGAAGCCGATTCCGGTGCCCTTCCCCCCGTTGCCCCCGGGGTGGCCGGCGCGAATCGGGTTCCCTGACGATCCGCACGTGTCAGGGGTGGAGGGAGGGGTCCGTCCACCCCTGACGAAAACGCCGAAAGGTACATCGACCACTTCAACCAGAACATCGACAACATACGTATCGTGATCTCGACATTCCTCATCGAGTTTCGCCGTTCCACGCAATTCGCCACCCCTTCGGCGATATCCTTGGCGCCCTTCCCCTTAAAGGCGTACGACGACCGACTGAGATAACCAGAGCAATGACGGCCGACCTCTCCCCTCACGCACTGCGCACCACGGCCCCCGTCCTGGAATGCGCCGCCCGCCTGTTCGACGAACACGGCTCTCGCGGCATGCCCATGTCCGTCCTGACCCAACGGATCGCCGTCGAGACCGACATCGACGCCGCCGACCTACGGCGTGCCTTCCCCACGCGTTTGGACCTGATCCACGCGGTCGTCCTGCACGCCACCCACGAGCACGTCCAGGACCGGCTGGCCGCCGACGATCCGCGTGCGAGCGCCACCGAGCGCATGGCCGGCCTCGTGCGCGGCCACATCATCGGTGGTTGGAAGCACCGCACCGCCCTCGCGCTCAGCCGCGAACTCATGCCCACCCTGCGCGCCATCGACCCCGCCCGATACCGGGAGATCGCCGGGCTGTACCGCGCCCTGCGCGAACGCGTGCGGGAGATCGTCGTCGCCGGGGTCACCGAAGGCCGCTTCGTGGTGACCGACACGGGCGGGGCCGCCGACAAGGTCCTGGAGACCTTCGACTCCCTCGTGCACTGGTACGACCCCGAGGCCGGGTTGAGTCTGCGGGACCTGAGCGAGGTCTACGTCGACCTGGTCATCCACCACCAGCTGGGCTGTCCTCGCTGAACCGTGCGGCTTCCGCCCCGGGCCGTGCCCCGCCTCCGGGTCACACCCCGAGCAACTCGTACAGGTCCACCGACTCGGCGATCGCGCGCAGACCCGCGTCGTTGGGGTGCAGGTGGTCACCGGAGTCGTACTCGGGCCGCATCCGCGTCGGGAACTCCGGGTCGCGCAGCACCGCTTCGAAGTCCCACACCCCGGCGAACGACGACTCCGGGTCGTACGCCTGTTCGCGCAGGTAGGAGTTGACCCGGCTCCGTTGTTCCTCCACCGTGGCCGTGCAACGCGGCGATCCGGCGCACGGCGCCAACGTCGACACGAACACCCGCACGTTGTGGTCCCTGCCCATCCGCGCCAGCCGGTTCAGACCCGCGATCACCTCCTCGGAGGAGGCACCCCAGCGCAGGTCGTTGATGCCCGCGAACACCACCACGGTGCCCACGCCGCTCTGCGAGAACACGTCCCGTTGGGCCCGGTGCAACATGCTCACACCGTTGGCGTAGACCGAGACGCCCTCACCCGGGTAGCCGTCGGCCGTGACCCGGTTGCCGGCCACCCCCAGGTTCAGCACACCCGGGTCGGGCAGGTCCCGGCTCGCGTGCAGGCGCTGACTGAGCACGTCCGGCCAGCGCCGGTGGGCGTCCCTGGTCGAACGGATGCCGTCGGTGATGGAGTCCCCGAAGGTCACCACCGAGCCCGGACCGTCCGTCACCTCGATCCCGGTGAGGAAGGGCCACTGGTCCACCTCGCCCGTGTAGGGCTCACCCGAGCGGTCCAGGGTCTGGTCTCCGCTGCCCGGGGGGCTGGTGTAGTTGGTGTCCACCGCCGCGTAGTGGATCGGCGCCGACCGCACCTGTTCGGGCAGGTGGATGCTGACCAGGGCCTCGGTCTGCGGTGGTAGCAGTACTTCCACAGGGTCGCTGAACAGGCGACCGCCGGCCGGGATGACGGCACCGGGCGCCCCGTCGAAGGTCAGTGGGACGGCCGCGCCGTACGTGGCCGGGCCGTCTCCCTGCAGGGCGATGGACGCCGCCCCGATGGTGACCGGACGCGCGGCGAAGGTGTTGTCCAACCGCACGCGCACCTTGTGGCCGCCGGTGGTGGAGCGCACCGCCAGGCGCAGGGTCTGGTCCTCCCAGGGACCGACCTCGGCGTATCCGGAGGTGGCGCGCGCCCAGGTTCCGGTCCACTCCTGACCCGCCGGGCGTCCGCCCACGGAGAACACGTGCATGTTCGCTCGGGGGTCGGCGACCTCGGGCATGACCACGTGGTCGACCTCGCGGCCGGGGTCCAGGGGGATCGAGCGCGCGTATAGGCGCACCGAACCGATGGCGTCCTGCCCGAAACCGGTCGAGAAGTTCGCGTAGGGAAGGGTCAGGGCGGCGTCTCCGGCGGGGCCGGCCACCCACTCCGGGACGACCAGGTCGAACTTGTGCTCCTCACCATCGGTGTAGACCACGCTGCCCACACCGCGAACGTCGGCCCCGGTGCCGTCGGTGCGGGTCCCGGTGGCCAGGAAGGTCACCGAGTCCATCCGGGTGGGGACGTCGGTCAGGGCGAGGCGTTGACCTTCGGCGACCATGTGGTCGGGGCGTCCCTCCCCGTAGGCGGGCAGGCGCAGCTCGGTGTCCAGCAGGGTGACCTCTCCACCGGGGAGCCAACCGGCGGATTCGAGCGTGCGCGCGGACAGGCTGTTGCCCGCGCCGTCGAGATCGCCTCCGTCGGCATCGCCGTCCTCGGAGACACCGGTGCGATCCAGCAGGGAGGCCAACGGGAGGGCGTCCGAGCGCTCGGACTCCGGCACGGAGCGATAGGTCACCTCGAAGGCGTCCTCAGGGCCGATCCCGGTCAACAGGATCGCGCCCGCCACGGCCACCGCGACCCAACGCAGGGCCTGGACGGGTCGAGGCCGCCGCCACCCCGTTCGTGTCGATCGACCTCCGTCCACTCCACGCCTTCCCCCGGTCGCACCATGTCCTTCGACCCGTCCGACGTACTCATCCCGGCGTTGGTTGCCGAGACCTGGGACACGTCGGGCCCCTCGGGCCGGCCGCCAGTTTAGGGGAGGTCGGGCTACCGGCCCGCCCCTCGCCGGTCACTGAGGACGGACCCACATGCCTCGATTCCGAACGGTCTTTCTGCTTTGTGCGAGAAATCCCCCATATGCATAAACGGGAGAACCATTCGGACAAAGGTCACGGCAGTCGAGAGAGTTACCCAACCCCACCCAGAGCGACCGTTTCGGTAGAGCCGGGAACAGCGACGGCCGAACGGCACGGGAGTAAGCGCCCCGGTCCGCGCCGCAACGATCCGTAGTCACTCGGATAACGAGAAAAGCGCCACCGGCCTGTATCCGCAGGCCGGCAGCGCTTTTTGCGTGTTAGGAAGGGGTAGGCCGGGCAGGACTCGAACCCGCGACCCAGGGATTATGAGTCCCCTGCTCTAACCAACTGAGCTACCGGCCCTCCGCCGTTGGCAAACGTCATCCTAACAGGATGCGTCCGCCGTTTCCGCGCCCGAATCCGTTACTCGGCAGAGGTTGCACGACCACCCGGTATGCGTCCCGTGGCGACTGACCCGACCTTGGTCACGGACGTGGGAGACGGGCGGTCTAGGGTGGGTTGGTGCGGTGCTCGCCAGGCCGTACCCCCTGGGCCCGGCGCCGGAACCGCTTCGAACCCGTTGGTAACATCGCGGGTCGCACATCGTCGTCAGGAGAGTTCACGCATGTCCAAAGCACCCGTCAACGTCACCGTCACCGGCGCCGCCGGCCAGATCGGCTACGCCCTGCTGTTCCGGATCGCCTCCGGTCAGCTGCTCGGTGCCGACACCCCGGTGAAGCTGCGTCTCCTTGAGATCCCCCAGGCGGTCAAGGCCGCCGAGGGCACCGCGATGGAGCTCGACGACTGCGCCTTCCCCCTGCTCGCGGGCATCGACATCTTCGACGACGCCAAGAAGGCCTTCGAGGGCACCAACGTCGGCCTGCTGGTCGGCGCCCGTCCCCGCGGCAAGGGCATGGAGCGCGGTGACCTCCTGGAGGCCAACGGCGGCATCTTCAAGCCCCAGGGCGAGGCCATCAACGCCGGTGCCGCCGACGACGTCCGCGTCCTGGTGGTCGGCAACCCCGCCAACACCAACGCCCTCATCGCGCAGAACCACGCTCCGGACGTTCCCGCCGAGCGCTTCACCGCGATGACCCGTCTGGACCACAACCGCGCGCTCACCCAGCTCGCCAAGAAGCTCGGTGTGTCGATCAACGACATCAAGAAGCTCACCATCTGGGGCAACCACTCCGCGACCCAGTACCCGGACCTGTTCCACGCCGAGGTCAACGGCTCCAACGCCGCCCAGGCCGTGAACGACCAGTCGTGGCTGGAGAACGACTTCATCCCGACCGTCGCCAAGCGCGGCGCCGCGATCATCGAGGCCCGTGGAGCGTCCTCCGCCGCCTCCGCCGCGAACGCCGCCATCGACCACGTCCACGACTGGGTCAACGGCACCCCCGAGGGCGACTGGACCTCCGCGGCCATCCCGTCCGACGGCTCCTACGGTGTGCCCGAGGGCATCATCTCCTCCTTCCCCGTCGTGTCCAAGAACGGCGCGTGGGAGATCGTTCAGGGCCTGGAGATCGACGAGTTCTCCCGCGGCCGCATCGACGCCTCCGTCCAGGAGCTCGTCGAGGAGCGCGACACCGTCCGCAAGCTCGGCCTGGTCAAGTAGGACCTTCGCGAGTACGAACGGCGGGCACCTCCCATGAGGAGGTGCCCGCCGTCGTCTTCCCCCTTTGTCCCGAAGAGGGTTCGAGAGCGGGCAGTATAGAGACCGTGAGTCTCATCGATGTGCTTCCGGCCGAACCTGAACCCGATTCCCTCTTCGAGGCTTTCGCTTCGTGGGCCGAGGAGCGGGGTCTCACCCTCTATCCGCACCAGGAGGAGGCCTTGATCGAGGTCGTCTCCGGATCCAACGTCATCCTCAGTACCCCCACCGGTTCCGGCAAGAGCATGGTCGCCACCGGTGCCCTCTTCGCCGCCCTGGCCCGGGACGAGTGCGCGTTCTACACCGCGCCCATCAAAGCGCTCGTGTCGGAGAAGTTCTTCGACCTGTGCGAGATCTTCGGCACCGAGAACGTCGGCATGATGACCGGTGACGCCTCCGTCAACGCGGATGCCCCCATCGTGTGCTGCACGGCCGAGGTCCTCGCCCAGATCGCCCTGGCCGAGGGCGAGAACGCCGACATCAACACCGTCATCATGGACGAGTTCCACTTCTACGCCGAGCCCGATCGCGGGTGGGCGTGGCAGGTGCCGCTGTTGGAGATGCCGCAGACCCAGTTCGTGTTGATGTCGGCCACCCTCGGCGACGTCAGCCGCTTCGAGGAGGACCTGGAGAAGCGCACGGGCAGGTCCACCTCCGTGGTCTCCTCCGCCGAGCGCCCCGTGCCCCTCTACTACGACTATCGGGTCACCCCGCTGCACGAGACCCTTGAGGAACTCCTGGGCAGCGGCGACGCCCCCGTGTACATCGTGCACTTCACCCAGGCGCAGGCCGTGGAACGCGCGCAATCGTTGACCAGCATCAACATGTGCACCAAGGAGGAGAAGGCGAGGATCGCCGAGGAGATCGGCAACTTCCGCTTCACCACCAAGTTCGGTCGCAACCTGTCCCGGTACGTGCGGCACGGCATCGGCGTCCACCACGCCGGGATGCTGCCCAAGTACCGACGCCTGGTGGAACGGTTGGCCCAGGCCGGACTGCTCAAGGTCATCTGCGGCACCGACACCCTGGGGGTGGGCGTGAACGTGCCCATCCGCACCGTGCTGTTCACCGCGCTGAGCAAGTACGACGGGGTGCGGGTGCGCAGGCTTCGGGCCCGCGAGTTCCACCAGATCGCCGGACGCGCCGGCCGTGCCGGGTTCGACACCGTCGGCAACGTCGTCGCCCAGGCGCCCGAACACGTCATCGAGAACGAGAAGGCCCTGGCCAAGGCTGGTGACGACTCCAAGAAGCGCCGCAAGGTCGTGCGCAAGAAGGCCCCGGAGGGCTTCGTCGCCTGGGATGACGCGACCTTCCACAAGCTCATCGAGGCCGAGCCCGAACCCCTCAACTCCCGGTTCCGGGTGAGCAACGCGATGCTGTTGAGCATCATCGCCCGCCCCGGGAACTGCTTCGCGGCGATGAAGCACCTGCTCACCGAGAACCACGACGACCGCAAGGCCCAGCGCAAGCACATCGGCGAGGCCATCGCGATCTACCGTTCGCTGTTGGACGGCGGCATCGTGGAAACCCTGCCCGAACCCGACGAGCAGGGGCGCACCGCCCGACTCACCGTCGACCTGCAGGCCGACTTCGCGCTGAACCAGCCGCTGTCGACGTTCGCGTTGGCGGCGCTGGACCTGCTCGACGTGGAGTCGACCACCTACCCGCTCGACGTGCTCACCATCGTGGAGTCCACCCTGGACGACCCACGGCAGATCCTCGGCGCGCAGCTCAACAAGGCCCGTGGCGAGGCCGTCCAGCAGATGAAGATGGACGGCATCGAGTACGAGGAGCGCATGGAGCTGCTGGAGGACGTCGACTACCCCAAGCCGCTGGAAGAGCTCCTCGAACACGCCTACGACGTGTACCGGCGAGGCCACCCGTGGGTGGGCGACCACCCGCTGCGGCCCAAGACGATCGCCCGCGACATGTACGAGCGCGCGATGAACTTCGTGGAGTACGTGGGCCACTACGAGCTGGCCCGCTCCGAAGGGCTGGTCCTGCGCTACCTGGCCGGCGCCTACAAGGCCCTCAACCAGACGGTGCCCGACGACGCCAAGACCGAGGAACTGCGCGACCTCATCGAGTGGTTGGGCGAGCTGGTCCGACAGGTCGACTCCAGCCTCCTCGACGAGTGGGAGAAGCTCACCAACCCCGAGGACGAGGTCGAGGGCGAGGACAAGGCGGAGGCCGAGGAGAAGGTCCGCCCGGTCACCGCCAACGCCCGTGCCTTCCGTGTCCTGGTGCGCAACGAGATGTTCCGCCGCGTGGAGCTGGCCGCCCGCCGCCGCTACGGCGAACTCGGCAAGATGTCCGAGGACGACGAATGGGACGGCGAGGAGTGGGCCGAGGCCTTGGAGGCCTACTACGCCGAGCACGACGAGATCGGTATCGGCCCGGACGCGCGCGGCCCGAAGATGCTCCAGATCGAGGAGGAGAAGGACGTGTGGCGGATCCGTCAGGTCTTCGCCGACCCCGAGGAGCACCACGACTGGGGCATCAGCGCCGAGGTCGACCTGGCCGCCTCCGACGCCGAGGGCCGGGCGGTCGTCCACGTCACCGACGTGAACCGGATGTGACCGAGGCGTTCAATCGAGCAGGTGCGCGTTGACCTCGCGTACCCGCGCGGCGAGGTCGGGGCGTTCCACCACGACCCGGCCCGCCGCGGCCAGGCGTTCGGCGCCGTCGCAGTCCACGAACACCTCGGGTTCGCGCCAGGCCAGCACCACCCGCGGGATCGGGGTGTCCAGGATCAGGGCGCTGCAGGCTCGGGGCCGGGAGGCGCGGGCGCTGCACGGTTCCAGGGAACTGTAGATCGTGGCCGTGGCCAGCCGGGGGTCGTGATGGTCCACGCCGCGCAGGGCGACCTCCTCGGCGTGGTCGTGGGGGTCGTCGCGGCGGGAGTACCCCTGGCCCAGGACCAGGCCGTCGGCGGTGACGATCACGGCGCCCACGGAGTAGGCGGTGTCCGACGGAGGGCAGGATCGGGACAGCGTGATCGTGTGTTCCAGCCAGTGGGTATCGGCGTCGCCCTCCGCGGGGGCGGGTCCGCGCATCGTGTGTGCCATGGTCATCGTCCTTCCTCCGGGGCGAGGCAGTAGCGCAGGACGGCGACCTCGCCCAGGGCACGGGCCTCCACCAGACGCATCGGCGTTTGCGGGGTGTAGGGGTAGGCGCCCGGCCGGACGAAGCTCGGGGCGTCCTCCTGCCCCACGAAGAACGGGGCGACGGCCAGCCGCAACTCGTCGACCAGCCCCGAGGTGAGGAAGAGGGTGTGGATGTGGCCGCCGCCCTCGACCAGGACACGTTCGACCCCGCGATCGGCGAGGTCGGTGAGGATCCCCTCGACGGTGGGCGGGTCACCGGCGTCGACGACGTCCACGGGCGGGTGGGTCTCGGGCCGCTCCGAGAGCAGTCGGGTGGCGGTGCGCACGCCCGCTCCCCCGGTGTACACCACGGCTCCGGCGTCACCGGTGGCGAAGAACCGGGCCTTGGGGTCGAGGTCTCCACCGCGGGTGACCACGGCCTTGAGGAGGTTCTCCGTGCGTCCCTGCTCGCGGCGGCGCTCGCGCAGCACCGGCGAGCGGACCAGGAGACGCGGGTTGTCGGCCCGCAGGGTGCCGGCGCCGACGAGGATGGCGTCGCATCCGGCGCGCAGTTCGTCGATCTCGGCGAAGTCGGCCTCGTTGGACAGCCGAAGTCGTTCGGGTCCACTGTCGTCGATGCGCCCGTCGACCGACATCGCGCAGCTCAGGATGGTGTAGGGACGGTCCATGCGCTCAGGCTAGCCGGACCCGGAGCGGAGCCGGGCGAGTGCACCGGCACGGCGCGTTCCCTTCCCGGCGTCGTACATTTCATGAGGGATTCGGAACCACGTCGAACGAATACGGTCGGGCTCTTCGGTAGTGGATTCTCGCTGGCAGTGGACGGTGCCGCTAATTGAGCAGGACCATTCCTTTAGGGTGGCGGAGTATTTTCACCATGCCCGCTACCTCCATCGACTCCCATGGTCGACCGCTGGAGACCGTTCGCGACCGAGTGCCCGGGTCGCTCGGCACCTCGGATCCCCACGGTGGCCCGCGCTCACCGCGCACACGCCCCGAGCCCATTCCTCGCATAATGGACATTAGGCATAAAAACACAAGGGGCCCCAGGCCGAACCTTACCCACAGGACCAGCCTCTTCGAGGTCGACCTCGGGCGACGTTTTTTACCACATGTATCCTGGACTCGGTTAACAACCAGGCGAACTCCGAATACAATCCTGGGAGTCGACCACACTTCCCCACCTCAGAACAAGAGGACGGCGATGTCTCGTTTCACCTCCCCCGATTTCCTGAGGCAGGCGGGGGAAAATCACGTCCGGGCGAAACCCCCGCCGCCCGTCAACCTGACCAGGGCCGCCATCAGCCGGCTGCACTCCTTCCACCTCAAGGGCAAGGACCACTTCGAGGTGGACCGGGAGTTCGCCGCCCAGGCCGACCAGGTCGCGCCCGGCTTCGTCGACCTCGTTCTGGGGGAACGCGCCTTCCAGCAGCGCGCCGTCCGGCACATGGCCACCGATCTGGGCATCACCCAGTTCCTCCACGTGGGGGCGGGTCTACCGGCGCCGGGTGATCCTCACCAGATCGCTCAGGAGGTCTCTCCAGAGGCCCGCGTCGTCTACGCCACATCCGACCCGATCGTCCTCACCCACCATCGCGCCCTGACCCGCGACGGCCGCACGACCACCGCCGTGCCCGCCGGCCTGGAGAACCCCGCGCGGCTGCTGCACGACCCCGAGAGCAGCCGCTTCCTGAACCTGGAACGACCGGTCGGCCTCCTGCTCACCGGTGCCGTCTCGCATACCCCGAACGCGGAGGACGCCGCCCGCAACATCGCCACCCTGCGCGACGCCCTCGCCCCCGGCAGCCACATGGTCCTCAGCCACTACTGCCGCCCCGACCCCGTGCGGCACCCCAAGGACGCACGTCGCGCCGAACAACTGGAACAACTGTTCCTACAGCGACTCGGTCACGGCCACTGGCGCACCGAGGAGCAGATCACCGCGTTCTTCGACGGGTGGGAATCGGTTCCGCCCGGCCTGCTCCAGGCCCAGAAATGGCGCACCATGCCGGTGGCTCCCCCGGTCCCGGGCAGCTACCAGATGCCGCACCGCAACCGTCGACTGATCATCGGCGGTATGGGCCGCATCTGACCGCGACATCCCCGTACCCGCGTTGGAGCCCTGGAGGACCGGCAGCGGGCGGGGCCGCGTCTGTTCGCGTCCACCCCGCGCACGACGAAGGCCCGCCGGATTCCTCCGACGGGCCTCGCTCACCGCTCCCGCGACTGGACTCGAACCAGTAACCTGCCGGTTAACAGCCGGCTGCTCTGCCGATTGAGCTACGCGGGATCGCGTTCGGGTACAAGCCCAACGCTCCCGTGAAAGGGACGCGAACCCCTTGTCCACAGCTCCCGCGACTGGACTCGAACCAGTAACCTGCCGGTTAACAGCCGGCTGCTCTGCCGATTGAGCTACGCGGGATCGCGCCTTTTCCCGGGGCCCTGTGGGCCTCGGCGACATCACTAGACTAGCGCGCTCCCGGAGTGCTCGTGACCGGTGTCGGCCCGTGTGGTGGGAACCACGAGGCGGTAACGTCGGTCACGGACCACTCCGACCATCACCAAGGCTGTAAAGAGGGACCCATGCGCTACCGGATCACATTCGTCGCCGGACTGGCCATCGGCTACGTCCTGGGCGCCAAGGCGGGCAGGGCCCGCTACGAGCAGCTCACCCGCACCGCGCGCAAGGTGGCCGACAGTCCGCTCGTGCAGGAGGTCGCCGGGCTCGTCGGCGCGCAGGCGAGCAACGCCGGCCGCGCCGTCTACGACAAGGCCGTGGACAAGATGCCCATCACCTCCGTGCGGGACTTCCTGTCCCGCCCCACCGAGGAAGAGTCCGAACTGCTCGATTGGGAGGCCGGCACCGTCAACGGGACCGCGCCCGAGCCCCGCACCGGACCCGACCGGGACCTGTGAACATGGCGTGGTTCGGACGGGACGACGTACCCGCCCAGATCCGTTCCCGGTTGGGGCGCGGCGAACGTGTGCTCGCGCACGCGCCCGTCGCCGCTCCGGCCGGGGCCGGGCCCTCTCCCGAGGGACGGCCACCGGTTCTGGTGGCCTCCACCCGCTCCCTGTACCTGCCCGACGGCCACGCCGTCCGTTGGCAGGACATCGATCAGGCCAAGTGGGGCCCCGAGGAGCTGAGGTTCATCGAGGAGGGACACGGTGAGCGCACCGTACGGTTGCGCACCGAGCTGACCGGCGGCGTCGTCGACTACCGACGGATGGCCGAGACCGTCGCCGAGCGGGTCACCTCCAGCATCCTGGTCAACCGCTTCGTCCCGTTCCCCTCCCCCGACTCCACCGAGGGTTTCCGTCTGGTCGCCAGGCGCGCCCCACTCGGCGACGAGATCGACTGGCGGGTGCATCTGGGCGAGGGCCTGGACCCGAACGACCCGCGTCTCGCCGACGCCGTCTCCCGGGCCCTGGCCCTGATCCGCGAGCAGATGGGCGTCTAGTGCCGCGGCACTAGTTCGACTCACCGAGCGCCCGGGCGAGGACCTCGGCCAGGTGCAGGGCCCGGCGGCCGGTCCCCTGTTCGATCTGGGTGCGGCAGCTGTACCCGTCGGCCAGCACCAGGGTGTCCCGCTCGGCCTCGCGCACGCGCGGTAGGAGTTCGCGTTCACCGATGGCGCTGGAGACCTCGTAGTGCCCCTCGGTGAACCCGAAGTCGCCGGCCAGGCCGCAGCAGCCCGAGTCCAGGACCTCGCCGTCGATGCCGGCGCGGGCGATGAGCTCCCGGTCGGCGTCGAACCCGACCACCGCGTGTTGGTGGCAGTGCACCTGCGCCAACGCCGAGGCGTCCACCCTCGGCGGGGTCCAGTCCGGGGCGTACTCGTTGAGGAAGCCCGCGAAGGTGTGCACCGCGTTCGCCACCCGGCGGCTCTCCTCCCCCGGCAACAGCTCCACCAGGTCGTGCTTGAGCGCCGCCGTGCAACTGGGCTCCAGGCCCACTACCGGCAGCCCCTGGGAGACCAGGGGCGCCAGGGCCGACACCGCCCGGCGCATCACGGCCCTGGCCACGTCCAACTGTCCGGTGGACACCCAGGTCAGCCCGCAGCACACCTGTCCCTTGGGCAGCACCACCGAGAACCCGGCGTCCTCCAGGACCCGGACCGCGCTCGTCAGCACCCCCGGGTTGAGCAGGTTCCCGAAGGTGTCCGGCCACAACACCACCTTGGGACCGCCCTGGCGTCCCTCCCCGCGGTTCAGGCGCCGTTTGAAGGCCCGGGTGAAGGTGGTGCGCGCGAACGCCGGGAGGTCGCGTTGGACGGCCACCCCGGCGGCCTTCTTCGCCAGGGACGACACCCCCGGTAGCCGCGCCAGCCGGTTGGTCTCGGCCGGCGCCAGCGACGCCAGACGGGCCAGCACCGGCAGCCAGCCCATCGAGTAGTGCGCGGCCGGCCGTACCCGGCCCCGGTAGTGCTGGTGCAGGAACTCGGCCTTGTAGGAGGCCATGTCCACGTTGACCGGGCAGTCGCTCAGACAGCCCTTGCAGGACAGGCACAGGTCCAGGGACTCGCGCACCTCCTCGGACCGCCACCCGTCGGTGATCACCTCGCCGTTGGCCATCTCGAACAGCAGGTGGGCGCGCCCGCGCGTGGAGTGCTTCTCCTCCTGGGTGACCTGGTAGCTGGGGCACATCACCCCGGGTCCGCTCTGCCTGCGGCACTTGCCCACGCCCGAGCAGCGGCGCAGCGCCTTGACGAAGTCCCCGTCGTCCTCGGTGTAGGCGAGCGTGGTCTGGGAGATCAGCGGCAGTTCGGGACGCAGATCGGTGGCCACGCGCACGTCGGCGTCCAGGGGCAGCGGGTCGACGATGATGCCGGGATTCATCAGTCCCCGCGGATCCCAGATCCGCCGGAACTCGGCGAAGGCGTCGATGACGCCGCGCGGGTACATGCGCGAGAGCAGCTCCGAACGGGCCTGACCGTCACCGTGTTCCCCGGACAGGGAGCCGCCGTGGCGGACGACGATCTCGGCGGCCTCCTCCATGAACGCCCGGTATTCCCGCCGTCCCCGTTCGTGGGTGAGCTCGAAGTCGATGCGCACGTGCAGGCAGCCGTCACCGAAGTGCCCGTAGACCAGCCCGTAGCGCTCGTGCCGGGCCATGAGGGCGTCGAAGTCGCGCAGGTAGTCGCCCAGGTTCTCCGGGGGCACCGCGGCGTCCTCCCATCCCGACCATGCCTCGGCACCGGTGGGGGTGCGGGAGGTGAGCCCGGCGCCCTCCTCCCGGATGCGCCACAGCGCCTTCTGGTGGACGGAGGAGACCACCACGGACGCGTCCCGGGGTCGGCTGTCGTTCTCCAACGAGGCGATCATCGCCTCGGCGGTCTCGGCCGCGTCCCGGGGGTCCTTCCCGGCGATCTCCACCAGCAGCCACGCCCCGCCCAACGGCAACGGAACCCGGGAACTCGATCCCTGCCGGTCCAGGGCCGCGACCATGCGGTCGTTGATGCCCTCCACCGTGAGCGGGGAGTGTTCCAGCAGGGCGGGAACGGCGTCGGCGGCCGACGGCGCGTCGTCGTACCCCAGGACGGCCAGGGCCCGGGCGGGCGGTGACTCCACCAGGCGGACGGTGGCGCCCAGGACCATCACGCAGGTGCCCTCGGTGCCGACCAGCGCCGCGGCCACGTCGCGTCCCTTCTCCGGCAGCAGCCGGTCCAGTCCGTAGCCGGAGACGCGGCGGCGGAACTCGGGCATGGCGGTGCGCAGTTCGGCGCGATGGGTCTCCACCAGGCGGGCCAGGGCGGCGTGGATCTCGCCCTCACGGCCGGGGCGTTCGGCCAGGGCGGCGAACTCCTCGGCGGTGTGCCCGGAGCCGACGGTCATCCGGGTGCCGTCGGACAGCAGCACGTCCAGGGCGACGATGTTGTCGGCCGTGGTGCCCCAGGCCACCGAGTGCGAGCCGCAGGCGTTGTTGCCGACCATGCCGCCGATGGTGCAGCGGCTGTGCGTGGAGGGGTCGGGGGCGAAGGTCAGGCCGTGTTCGGCGGTCGCGGCCCGCAGGTCGTCGAGGATCACCCCGGGTTCGACGGTGGCGGTGCGCGAGGCGGGGTCGACCTCGACGACGCGCCGCAGATGGCGTGAGGTGTCGATGACCACGCCGGTGCCGATGGCGTTCCCGGCGATGGAGGTGCCTCCCCCGCGCGGGATCACCGGCACCCCGTGCGCGGCGCAGGCGCGGACCGCGGCCACGCAGTCCTCGACCGTCTCGGGGATGACCACGGCCAGGGGGACACGGCGGTAGTTGGAGGCGTCGGAGGTGTACAGGGCGAGGGTTCCCGCGTCCAGGGCCACGGTCCCCTGGACGGAGTCCTCCAGGTCCCTGCGCAGGGCGGCGAGATCGGGGCGTGCGGTGGTGCTGCTCGGGTCGGCCATGGGATCAGCGTGGCGTGAGGCACGTCGTCCTGGCAACCACGCCGCGCGACCACCCGTTCACCGCCTCGGAGCGGATCATTCCAAAGACTCGTCCATGGCGCGCACCAGGTCACCGTCGGTGTCCATGTCGAGGTTCCAGACCATCATCCCGGCCAGACCCTCCTCCCGCACGTACTCGCCCTTGAGGGCGATCACGTCGGGGTTGTCGTAGGTCCACCACTCGTCGCCGTCGTAGACCCAGTAGGCGCCGGCCTCCTCGTCGAGGAAGCGGCGTCCCTCCGCCTCCTCCAGCTCGCCGAACGCGCGGGTCGGGCCGTCGTAGTCGTCGTCCGCCGGTCCCTGCGCGGTCTGGCCGCGGCCACCCTCGTCCGCGGGCACGCCCTGCCAGCCGCGCCCGAACGCCGGAACCCCCATCACCAACCGACCGGGGTCGGCGCCCAGGTCCAGGTAGCGGCGGACGGCCTGGTCGACGCTGTTGGCCTCGTCGTCGTAGTCGGGGACGTAGAGGTTGGAGTGGTGGGCGGTGCTCTCGCTCCAGGGACCGGAGAAGTCGTAGCCCTGCACGGTGGCGAAGTCGACGTGGTCGAAGATCTCCGCTTCGTAGGCCTCGCTGTGGGAGGCCCCGCCGGGCAGGGACGCCGACAGGACGTACTCCTGGCCGGTCTCGGCGGAGAGTTCGTCCATCTGGCGGCGGAACTCGGCCAGCAGGAGGGTGAAGTTGGCCGGGTCGTCGGGGTGTTCGACATTGGAGGCGTTGCCCTGGCCGCCCGGCCATTCCCAGTCCAGGTCGATGCCGTCGAAGACACCCGCCGCGGCCCCGTCCCCGCCCTGGGGTTCGTCCCCGCGCACCGGCAGGTTCCCGCGCAGCCACAGATCGAGGCAGGAGGACACGAAGGCCTCTCGGGACTCCTCGGTGCGGGCGGCGGTGGAGAAATGCACCGACCAGTTCCACCCGCCCAGGGACAGGCTCGCGCCCAGGTCAGGACGCAGGGCGCGCAGTTGCCGGAGTTGGTTGAGGCTGCCGGCCAGTTCCTGCTCGTACTCGTCGGCCTCCCCGTTGACGCTCTCGTCGGCGTCGTAGCGACGCTGGTACAGCTCCCAGGGCTGGTCGTGGTCGTCCTCGGGGATGTGGCACAGGCCCTCGGGGTCGATGTCGCCGAAGGCCCACATCAGGCGGGTCAGGTGTTCGGGGGCCCCGCTCTGCCTGAGCCGTTCGATGGTGAATCCGCGGTTGGCCACGTTCCAGTCGGCGAAGTAGCCGATGCGTTCGAGCGGCCGCTTGTTCAGGAGCACGATGGTCCCCACGATGAGTACGACGGCGACGACGGCCGCTCCCACCACCAGCAGCGGACGCCGTCCGGGGGACGGTCGGGGCCTGGAGGGTGTCGGCAGGGCGTTCACACCACGACCGTAGGGGCAGGAGCCCGGTGGGGGCGGTGGTTCGTCCCATGTCGGCCACATGAGGCCGTTCCGGGACGTTGGGGAACCGTGGGCGGCCCCCGGACGTTGTACGGCGATCAACCGCCGCGCAGGAAGTCCTTCAGGGTGCCGGCCCGCGAGGGGTGGCGGAGTTTGGCGAGGGTCTTGGCCTCGATCTGCCGGATGCGTTCCCGGGTCACCCCGAACTCCCGGCCAACCTGCTCCAGGGTGCGTGGACGACCGTCGACCAGCCCGAACCTCAGTCGGATGATGCGGCGTTCACGTTCGGACAGGTCGCCCAGGATCACCCGCAACCGCTCCTGGAGCAGGCTGAAGGCGGCCGCCTCCACCGGTATGACGGCGTCGGAGTCCTCGATGAAGTCGCCGAAGTCGGACTCCTCCTCGCCGATGGGGGCCTGTAGGGAGACCGGTTCGCGGGCGATGCGCTGGATCTCCAGGACGCGCTCCCCGCCGAAGCCCGCCGCGGCGGAGATCTCGGCGAGGCTGGGTTCACGGCCCAGTTGCTGGTGCAACCGGTGCTGGACCCGGATGATCTTGTTGATGGTCTCCACCATGTGCACGGGGATGCGGATGGTGCGCGCCTGGTCGGCGATGGCGCGGGTGATGGCCTGGCGGATCCACCAGGTGGCGTAGGTGGAGAACTTGAAGCCCTTGCCGTAGTCGAACTTCTCCACGGCGCGGATGAGCCCCAGGTTGCCCTCCTGGATCAGGTCCAGGAACATCAGGCCGCGCCCCATGTAGCGCTTGGCGATCGACACCACCAGGCGCAGATTCGATTCGATGAGGCGCCGTTTGGCCCGGCGACCCTCCTCGATCAGTTCGGCGAGTTCCTCCGCCGTGCAGAAGTCCTCCTCGGGGTCCCTGCGCCCGGCGTACAGCCCCGCCTCGATCGCCTTGGCCAGGTCGACCTCGTCCCGCGCGGTGAGCAGGGGTACCCGGCCGATCTCCCGCAGGTACATCCGGACCAGGTCCGAGCCGGAGCGGCGGCCCTGGTCGAGGACGATGGGCACCTCCTCCGGTTCGGCCACGTCCACCCCGGCGCGGGACAGGTCGGAGATCGTCCGGTCAAGGGAGTCGGGTGGCGCGTCCAGACGTTCCAGCGCGGCCGCGACCTCCCCACGACTGACCGTTCCCCGACCCGAGTCGGGGAGAAGTGGGACGACCTGACGAATGGAGGGTATTTCCTGGGACACAACCGTGGGAGCCACCCGTACATTGTGCCCACAATACTAGCGAAATAGGGAGAACCATTATTGTCACCCCCGTGCTACATACCCTCGATCCCCGACTCTCGCAGTGCGCGTTTTTGCTGGCCGAGCCGCATGAGTTCGGCGAACACCCGGTTGAACTCCTCCGGCTGAGCCGCCTGATCGATACGGTGCAACTCGGATTTGAGGTTTGCCTCGCGCCGATTGATGGAATGAGTCTTGATTGTGCTCAGCATTACTCGGGAGGAATGTTCGTCGAGTTCTCCATAGAACTTGATCTCCTCTACACCGAGGCGCGTGACGAAATCGCGTTGGAGATCGTTGGGCGCCGCCTCGCGCAGAACGATCGGCCAGTGCTGGGGGTCTCCCGCGGCGGCCACACCGCCCCGCTCCCGGATGATCCGTAGCACCGCCTGGTGCTGGGGGACGGTGAAGTCCTCCTCCCCCAGCGCGTCGAAGCCCACGGCCAGGTGCGGTTGCTGGATCGCGAGTTTGAGCGCCTGGCGTTCGCGCTGCACCGACGGGTCGCTCAGGTCGTAGGGGGCCTCCCGGGCGTCCGGGGTGGGCGTGACGGGGGCCGGGACGGCGGCGCGTCCACGGCCTCGGCCCATGTGCTGGCGGACCCGGCGCAGCACGAAGGCCTCGTCCATCAGCCCGAGCCAGCGGTCCAGGTTCTTGCCGTAGGTTAGGCGCACACCCTCGTCCCGGATGCTGGCGACCACGGGCGCGGCCGCGTCCAAGGCGGCGATGCGGCCCTCGGCGTTGGTCAGGTCATAGCCCTCGACGATGGTGCGGATCATGAACTCGTACAGCGGGCTGGCGCCGTCGACCAGGTCGGCCACGGCCTGAGGGCCTTGCTGGAGTCGCAGGTCACAGGGGTCGAGACCGTCGGGTTGGACGGCCACGAAGGTCTCCGAGGTGAACCCGTGTTCCTCGGCGAACGCGCGCACGGCCGCCTTCTGTCCGGCCTTGTCCCCGTCGAAGGTGAACACGACCCGGCCGCCCTGGTTGGAGCGGCCCAACAGCATGCGGCGCAGGATCTTGAGGTGGTCCTCACCGAAGGAGGTTCCGCAGGTGGCGACCGCGGTGGTCACCCCGGCTTCGTGACAGGCCATGACGTCGGTGTAGCCCTCGACGATGACCGCCTCGCCCTTGCGGGAGATCTCCCGTTTGGCCAGGTCCAACCCGTACAGAAGGCGCCCCTTGTGGAAGATGGGGCTCTCGGGCGAGTTGAGGTACTTGGGGCCGTCCTCGCTCGGGTCCAGCTTGCGCGCGCCGAAGCCGACCACCTCGCCGGTGACCTCACGGACCGGCCACAGCAGCCGGTTGCGGAAGCGGTCGTAGGCGCCGCGCCGCCCCTGGCTCGCCAGGCCGCCCTCGATGACCTCGGCGTCGGTGAAACCCTTCCGACGCAGGTGGTCCACGAGGTTCTGCCAGCCCGCCGGGGCGAAACCCAGCCCGAACTGTTCGGCGTGCGCCCGGTTGAACCCGCGCTCGTCGAGGAACTGTCTCGCGGTCACCGCGGCCGGGGTCAGGAGTTGTTCGGCGTAGAAGTCCGCGGCGGCCTTGTGCGCGTCGAGCAACCGTTGGCGTTTGCCCTCGTCCCGCCTGGGTGTGCTGCGCCCACCCTCCTCGTAGCGCAGCGTGATGCCGGTCTGGCGAGCGAGCGTCTCGACCGCCTCAACGAAGCTGAGGCTGTCGATCTTCTGCACGAACGAGATGACGTCCCCGCCCTCGTTACAGCCGAAGCAGTAGTAGAGGTTCTTCGACGGGGTGACGTTGAAGGAGGGCGACTTCTCGTCGTGGAAGGGGCACAGTCCCTTGAGGGAACCGCCTCCGGCGTTGCGCAGCTGGAGGTACTCGCCGATGACGTCGGCGATGGGGGTGCGCTCGCGTACGAGTGCGATGTCTTCGTCTTTGATCCGTCCTGCCACGGTTTTCAGCCTAGTTCGCTCCCGAGGCGGTCCGGCCACACCTTCCGGGTTCGTCCGGGCGCAACCGCGGTGTCACCTGGGATTCGGTCCCCCGCCGGATCCGGCGGACATGCTGGGGATGTCCCTTCTCTTCCCCCGGGAGGCCCCCTTGCCGGATCCGCAGTCCAGGTCCGACCGTGTCCGAAGGTGGATCGTTCTCGTGGGCGGGGCCCTGGTCGTGATCCTGGTCGCCACGCTCGGATTCGTGGTGGTCGACCGCTTCGGGGGTTCCCCGGTGGTGGTCGAGGGGGTCGTGGGTTCGGAGAAGGTGGACCTGTTCGAGGACGAGCGGGTCCGGGAGCGGTTCGCCGAACTCGGGTACGACGTCCGGGTTCGCCCGCGAGGCTCGCGGCTGATGGCCGAGGAGGCCGATCGGTCCGACTTCGTCTCCCCCGGGTCCACCATCGCCTCCGAGCACGTGCGCGAACTGCACGGGGTGGACACCGAGCACCGCCCCTTCAGCACCCCCATGGTGATGCTGACCTACGCGCCCATGGCGGAGGCGTTGCGGGAGTTCGGTGTGGCGCGCGAGGCCGAGGACGGTGCCTGGTCGTTCGACATGTCCGCCTACCTGGAGCTGACCGAGGAGCGCACCCGCTGGCGGGACCTCCCGGGCGACTCGGTGAGCGCGGGCAACCGCAACGAGGTCCTGGCCCGCACCACCGATCCGCGCACCTCGAACTCGGCCGCGATGCACGTGGTGGTGCTGTCCTACCTGCTCAACGGCGAGGAGGTCGTCTCGCCCGGCGCGCAGGACGAGGAGCTCGTCGAGACACTGTCCCGGTTGTTCCTGTCCCAGGGGCAACCACCGGAGTCCTCCCAGCAGCCCTTCGAACAGTTCCGAGACCTGGGCCCGGGGCACACCCCGCTGCTGTGGGCCTACGAATCACAGTACGTGCACGCGGCGGTGCGCGGCCCCGCGTTACCGGAGGACACCGTGCTGATGTACCCGGAGCCGACGGTGTTCTCCACCCACACGATCGTCCCGTTCGGCGAGAACGGCGACGAGGTCGGACGGTTGCTGACCAAGGACCCCGAACTGCGGGAACTGATCACCGAACACGGTTACCGCACCGACGACACCGAACACTTCGGCGACCTGGTGGAGGAACACGGGCTGCCCGTGCGGCCACGTGTCGGTGACGTGGTGCACTCCCCCGCGCACGATGCCCTGGAGGCCCTGTTGAACGGCGTCGAGACGGCCTACGAGGACACCGGGGCCGGCCCCGCGGTGGAGGAGGAAGCGGCTTCGAGCCGTTCCGGGGGTGGTCGGTCGTGAGGAGGGCATGGGGGGCGGCGGCCGTCGCGGTGACCCTGCTGACCGCGGGCGCGTGCGCGCCTGAGGCCGAGGACGCGACACTGCGGGTGCTGGCCGGCAGCGAACTGGCCGACATGGAGCCGCTGCTGGAGGCGTCGGCGCAACGCACCGGGGTGAGCCTGGAGCTGGAGTACTCCGGGACCCTGGACGGAACCGAGCGGATCGCGGCGGGTCGGGCCGACGGGTTCGACGCGGTGTGGTTCCCCTCCAACCGCTACCTGCACCTGGTCGACGGGGGGCGTTCCACGATCCATACCGAGACCTCGATGATGCTCTCCCCCGTGGTGATGGGGGTGCTGGAGTCACGGGCCGAGGCGTTCGGTTGGACCGTGACGGACGGGACCGTCCCCGACCTGACCTGGGAGGACATCGCCCTCGCGGTCGAACGGGAGGGGTTGACCTACGGGATGTCCAGCCCGGCCGCGTCCAACTCCGGGTTCTCCGCGCTGGTCGGGGCGGCCTCGGCGATGGCGGACACCGGCGCGGCCCTGGAGAGCGAGGACGTGGCCGGCGTCGAGGACCGTCTGGAGGCGTTCTTCTCCGGTCAGGGGCTCACCGCCGGTTCCTCCGGGTGGTTGATGGACGAGTTCGTGCTGCGGCAGGCCGGCGACGCCGGGGCGCAGGGTCCCACCCTGGACGGGGTGCTCAACTACGAGTCGGTACTGCTCTCGCGCGGCTCCGACCTGGCCGGGGACGACCTGGCCCTGGTGTACCCGCAGGACGGGGTGGTCACCGCCGACTACCCGCTGACCCTGTTGTCCGGTGCCTCGCAGGAGCTGGTGGACGCCTACGAGCGGGTCGTGGCCGACCTGACCTCGGAGGAGGTCCAGACCGAGATCGCCGAGACCACGTTCCGTCGTCCGGTCACCGCCGAGGCCGCCGGCCGGGACCTCCCACCGGTGGTGGAGCTGCCGTTCCCCGCCCGCCAGGACGTGGTCGACGACCTGGTGGCGGCGTACTTCGCCGAACTGCGCCGCCCGGCGCGCACCGTGTACGTGCTGGACGTGTCCGGGTCGATGGACGGAGAGCGGATCGACGACCTGCGTACGTCGCTGACCGCGTTGACCGGCACGGACGAGGGCCCGTTGTCCTCGCGTGGTCAGACCTTCCAGGAACGGGAGGAGGTCACGCTGTTGCCGTTCTCCGACGAACCGGGGGAGCCGCTCACCTTCGTCCTGGAACCGGACGGTTCGGAAGGGGTGCGCGCGGAGCTGGCCGAGGAGGTCGCCGCGCTGGAGGCCGACGGTGAGACGGCGGCCTACGACGCGGTGGGACGCGCCTACGACCTGTTGGAGGAGGCCGGTGAGGACTCCCACCTGCTGTCGGTGGTGTTGATGACCGACGGTGAGGTCAACCAGGGCAGGGACCTGGACGAACTGCTGGGTTCGTTGGCGGAGGCGCCCTCGCACGTGGCGGCGGCCCCGGTGTTCACCGTGTTGTTCGGCGACGCCGACGCGGCGCAGATGGAGCGATTGTCGTCGGAGACCGGCGGTCGGGTCTTCGACGCGCGGGAGATGGAACTGGAAGAGGTCTTCCGGGAGATCCGCGGCTACCAGTGACCGGGCCGGCGGCTCCGGGCTCAGCCCAGGAGCCGCCTGTGCAGGGCCGAGGCCGAGGTGTCGGTGAGCGTGGAGACCTGGTCGATGATCACGCGCAGCGCGGCGGCGTCGTCGGGCGCGGTCTCGTACGGGGCCCGGAACAGGGGTTCGAGGGCCCCGGGGGCACCATGCCAGAGCACGTCGACCAACTCGGTGAGGACGCGGCGTTCCTCGATCTGATAGCGGCGCGCCTCCGCGCGGTCCATCACGAAGTGCGCGGCCATGGCCTTGAGCAGGGCGCACTCCAGGAGGGTGCGGCGGGGCACGATGAGGTCGGCACCGTAGCGGGTGAGCGCGCCGGGACCGTAGGCCTCGCGGGTGGCCAGTTCGGCGGCGTGGCAGAACCGGCCGATGAGTTCGCTGGTGAGGTTCTTGAGCCCGGCCAGGGAGGCGAGGTCGCCGGTGAACTCGCGGGGCCAGATCGGCTCGGCGAGCAGGGAGAGGTAGGCGTCCTCCAGTTCGGCGGCGTCGGCGTCGCAGTAGTGGGCACCGGCGATGCGCACCACCTCGGCGCGTTCGGCCGGGTCGCGCAGGGCCGTCATGCGCACCATCCCGGCGTGCATGGCGTCCTCGACGTCGTGCACCGAGTAGGCCACGTCGTCCGCCCAGTCCATGACCTGGGCCTCGAAGCAGGTCCGACCGGTCGGCGCGCCCTTGCGCAACCAGGTGAACACCTCGACGTCGTCGGGGTAGCAGTTGAACTTGTGGGTGTCGCCGCCCTCCCCTCTTCGCCAGGGGTACTTGACCGTGGCGTCGAGGGTGGCGCGGGTGAGGTTCAGTCCGGCGCTGCGGCCGTCGGGGTCAACGACCTTGCCCTCCAGTCGCATGAGCAGGCGCAGGCTCTGGGCGTTGCCCTCGAACCCGCCGCAGACCGCGGCGGCCTCGTCGAGGGCGCGTTCGCCGTTGTGCCCGAAGGGCGGATGTCCGAGGTCGTGGGACAGGCAGGCGGCCTCGACCAGGTCGGGGTCACAGCCCAACGCCTGTCCGAGCTCCCGGCCGATCTGGGCGCACTCCAGGGAGTGGGTGAGTCGGGTACGCGGAAAGTCGCTGACCCCGGGCTGTACCACCTGGGTCTTGGCCGAGAGCCGGCGCAGCGCGGAACTGTGCAGGACACGGGCCCGGTCGCGTTCGAACGGACCACGTCTTCGGCTCTTGCGGGATTCGAGGGCGAAGCGTTCGGTGTCGTCGGCGGTGTAGCCGCGATCGGTGGCCTCTCCCGGGGTGGTCGTCATGTTCGTGACCCTACTCGCCGAGGTCAGGCGGCGTTGACGCGGAGTTCGCTGCTGTCATTGAAGATCCAGTAGTACCAAAGGGAAGCGGTCTCCCTGGTGATGTACCAGAGTTGGGTGCGGCGTTCGATGACGGCGGGTCCCGAACGCGAGGGCGAGGTTCCCGCCTCGATGCCGAAGTCGGAGGCCATCACCTTGGAGCGCAGGCTGTGCCAGGGGTCGGAGACGAGGATGGCGGTCTCCCACTCGTTGGCCTCGTACACCTCCGAGACCGCCTGGAAGCTCTGGAGGGTGTCGCTTCCCTCCTCGACCGCGACGACGTGGTCGGCGGGCACTCCGACGTCCACCAGCCAGTTCCGTCCGGCTGCGGCCTCGGTGAAGTTGTCGTCGGGCTGTTTGCCGCCGACGGTGACGATGACGGGGGCGACCCCGTCCAGGTAGAGGACCTGGGCCTGGCGCAGTCTCGCCTCGAAGACGGGCGAGGGCACACCGTTGTACTGGCTGGCCCCGAGCACGATGATCGCGTCGGAGGCCTCGCGGTCGTCCTGTCGCGCCGTGTACCAGACCCAACCCCAGGTCGCGGGTGGGATCGCCAGGGCGACGAGAAGGATCAGGGTGATGATCCGGCCCAACCGGAAGCGGCGACGCTTGCGCCGCCGGGGCCGGGGCCGGGGCTCGGGGTCCTCGTCCAAGGGCCCGTCGTCGTAGGGCCCATCGTCGTAGGGTTCGTCGTCGTAGGGCTCGGGAGGCGGGGCCGGCGGGCGCTCCTCACGGGTCCGGGGCCGGGGCCGGGATCCGGGCCGTTCCCGCACGAACTTGCGGGTGAACTTGTCCGGTTCGCCCGCCGCGGGCCCGTCGGACGGCGGCTCGGCCCGCCCGAACTCCTGGGTGGGCTCGGTGTCCTGGGCACGGGTGAAGGCTCTGGTGGCCTCACCGGAGGAGGCGAGATCATCGCGGGAGAAGACCCGAGTGGCCTCGTCGTCGGTCGAGCCGGACGTGGAACCGTTCCACGCCTCGTCACCGCGATCGTCGCCGACCATTCGCACCGGCTCACCTCCACACAATCGTCACCGGGATACCTGTCCCCGACTGGGACGGCCCCCACCCCGCGCTGGTTCGCGAACCCCACGTGAACGTGGTGAGGAAGGTGTGGGGGTGCCGGAGACGTCGGCGGGGAGACCGTCACGGCCGCCAGAATATATCACGAGGAGATCACGAAACCGGTTCGCGCGAGGCGGCCCCGCACGCCGAGTCTATTCACGAAACGGCCCGTGGGGACGCCTCCGAACAGGCGTCACCACGGGCGGTGATCCGGAGCACGGTCAGTGGGCACGCCCGGCGGCGCGACCGGCCTCCAGGCGGGCCACGGGGACCCGGAACGGCGAGCAGGACACGTAGTCGAGCCCGGCCTCGTGGAAGAAGTGCACCGAGGCGGGGTCGCCGCCGTGCTCACCGCACACGCCCAACTTGATGCCCGGACGGGCGGCTCGCCCCTCCTCGACGGCTATGCGGATGAGCCGGCCCACCCCGTCCACGTCCAGGGACTCGAACGGCGAGACCCCGAACACACCCTTCTCCAGGTAGGCGGAGAAGAACGACGCCTCGACGTCGTCGCGGGAGAACCCCCACACGGTCTGTGTGAGGTCGTTGGTGCCGAAGGAGAAGAACGCCGCGTTCTGCGCGATCTGACCCGCGGTGAGCGCCGCCCGCGGCAGTTCGATCATGGTGCCGACGGGGAAGTCGAGTTCCATCCCGTTCTCCTCGCCGACCTCGCGCAGCACCCGTAGGGCGTCGTCGCGGATGATCTCCAGCTCCTGGACGGTGCCCACCAGCGGGATCATGATCTCCGGTCGGGGCCGCCCGCCCTCACGGATCCGATCGACGGCGGCCTGGGCGATGGCGCGCACCTGCATGGTGAACAGGCCGGGCACGACCAGGCCCAGGCGCACGCCGCGCAGGCCCAGCATCGGGTTCTGCTCGTGCAGCTTGTGCACGGCCTGTAGGACGCGCAGGTCGTTCTCGTGGCTCTCGCCGCGGGCCTCCGCCACGGCCACGCGCACCGACAGCTCGGTGATGTCGGGCAGGAATTCGTGCAGCGGCGGGTCGAGCAGGCGCACGGTGACGGGCAGGCCGTCCATGGCTTCGAGGATGCCGTTGAAGTCCTGGCGTTGCAGGGGCAGCAGGGTTTCCAGGGACTCTCGCTGTTCCTCCGGGGTGTCGGCGAGGATGAGGCGCTCCACCGACTGACGACGGTCGCCGAGGAACATGTGCTCGGTGCGGCACAGTCCGATGCCCTGTGCACCCATGCGGCGGGCACGGGCGGCGTCCTCGGGGGTGTCGGCGTTGGCGCGCACGTACATGCGGCGGGCGGCGTCGACGTAGTGCATCATCCGGTCGACCGAACGCACGAGGTCGTCGGCCTGGTCGGAGGCGGGGTCGATCTCGCCCTCGAAGTAGCGGACCACCGGGGAGTCCACGACGGGTACCTCGCCGAGGTAGACCCGGCCGCTGGTGCCGTCGATGGAGATGACGTCGCCCTCCTCGATCACCCCTCCGCCGGGCGCGGTCATGCGCCGGTTCTTGGTGTCGATGTCGATCTCCTCGGCGCCGCAGACGCAGGTCTTGCCCATGCCGCGGGCCACGACGGCGGCGTGCGAGGTCTTGCCGCCCCTGCTGGTGAGGATGCCCTCGGCGGCGATCATGCCTTCGAGGTCGTCGGGGTTGGTCTCACGGCGGCACAGGATGACCTTCTCGCCGCTGCGCGACCACTTGACGGCGGTGTAGGAGTCGAAGACGGCCTTGCCGACGGCCGCGCCGGGAGAGGCGTTCATGCCGCGACCCAGGAGGTGGAAGTCGTCACCCACGGCGACCTCCTCGTCGAAGCGGGGGAACATCAGCTGGGCGAGCTGGTCGCCGGTGACCCTCTGGACGGCCTCTTCGAGGGTGATCATGCCCTGGTCGAGGAGCTGGTCGGCGATGCGGAAGGCCGCGGCGGCGGTGCGCTTGCCCACCCGGGTCTGGAGCATCCAGAGCTTGCCGCGCTCGATGGTGAACTCGATGTCGCACAGGTCGCGGTAGTGGTTCTCAAGCTTGTCCATGATGCCCATGAGCTCTTCGTAGCCGTGGGCGTCGATGTTCTGCAGGTCGGAGAGGGGCACGGTGTTGCGGATGCCCGCCACCACGTCCTCGCCCTGGGCGTTGCGCAGGTAGTCGCCGTAGACGCCGGGTCGCCCGGTGGCGGGATCGCGGGTGAAGGCCACTCCGGTGCCCGAGTCCATGCCGAGGTTGCCGAAGACCATGGAGCAGACGTTGACGGCGGTTCCGAGGTCGGCGGGGATGCGTTCCCGGCGACGGTAGAGGACGGCGCGGGGCGCGTTCCAGGACTCGAAGACGGCTTTGACGGCCAGGGCCATCTGCTCGCGCGGGTCGGTCGGGAAGGGCTTCCCGGTCTGGTCTGCGACGACCTCCTTGAACCGTTCGACGAGTCGGCGGAAGTCGGCGGCGTCCAGATCGAGGTCGTCGGTGACGCCCTTCTCGGCCTTGAGTTCGTCGATGGCGGCCTCGAAGAGCTCGCCATCGATGTCCAGGACGGTCTTGCCGAACATCTGGATCAGGCGACGGTAGGAGTCCCAGGCGAAGCGCTCGTCGCCGCCCTGGATGGCCAGTCCGACGACGGACTCGTCGTTGAGGCCGATGTTGAGGACGGTCTCCATCATGCCGGGCATGGAGAAGCGCGCGCCCGAACGTACGCTCACCAGGAGCGGGTCGTCGGGCCTGCCGAGTTCACGGCCCATCGTCTTCTCCAGCTCGACGAGGTGGGCCTCGATCTCCTCGTCCAGTCCGGCGGGCATGGTGCCGCTGTCGAGGTAGTGGCGGCACGCCTCGGTGGTGATGGTGAAGCCGGGGGGAACGGGGAGACCGATGTTGGTCATCTCGGCGAGGTTGGCGCCCTTGCCACCGAGAAGATCCTTCAGATCCTTGTTGCCCTCGGTGAACTTGTAGACATGCTTGGTCACGGGGGTGCTCCCTCGTTCTCGCGGCGACCCGGCGTTCGGGGCCGGCCTCTGGATCTGGGCGCGACCCTATCCACATCCGACAAAAGCAACCCTCCAGATACCACCACTTCATGGCATATTCGCAGTTCAAAGGCGTTAAAAAGGTCTATACCAATGGTCCAGTTATTCATCAGCGCCCCCACCTCGACTTCCTTGGGATCGGCGCACATCCATGGAACGAACCCACCGGTCAAGGCCGTTCGACCAAGGAGGATCCGAACGCACCAGGCCCACCACCGACCCCGGCGACCCCGGGACCACTCCCCCACCCCGGCCGACACTCCAAGCCCATATTGTGCGGGGCGACACAGCCCTACCTTTAAGTAACCTACGCTCCCGTAAGTTAGGCTTTACCCGGACCCGTCAAGGGGCGGGACCGGACCGGCAGAAGGGTGCGCGACGTGATCAAGAGGCAAGGGCGGGTGGAGACCGAGGCGAACGCCTCCGTACCCGAACGGGCCGCGACGGCCGCCGGTGACCTGCTGGAGGCCGTCAAACCCAGACTGCGCGGCTGGCTGCACCTGGGCACCGCCCCGCTCGCGCTCGCCGCCGGTGTGGTCCTGGTGGCGCTCTCCCCCACCCTGCCCGCGATGCTCGCCGCCGCGATCTACGCGCTCAGCTCGGTCCTGCTCTTCAGCACCTCGGCCGTGTACCACGTGGGCCGCTGGTCACCGCCCGCCCAACGCGTGCTGCGCCGGATGGACCACTCGAACATCTACCTGATCATCGCCGGCACCTACACGCCGTTCATCACGCTGGTCCTGGACGGCACCCTGCGCGTGGCCATGCTCGCCCTGGTCTGGGGCGGGGCGATCGCCGGGGTGACGTTCAAGCTCCTGTGGCTCAACGCCCCACGCTGGCTCTCCACCGCCCTGTACCTGGCCATCGGCTGGGTGGCGGTGCTGTTCATCCCCGACCTGGTCAACGGCACGCACCCGGCCACCTGGATCCTCATCCTGGTCGGCGGCGTGCTCTACAGCGTCGGCGCCGTGGTCTACGGGCTCAAGCGACCCGACCCCGCGCCCCGCTGGTTCGGCTTCCACGAGATCTTCCACTCGCTGACCATCGCGGCGTTCGTATGCCACTACATCGCGGTGTCCTTCGTCGTGTACACGTCGGGTTGATCCACCCGGTGGCCGGAAACCGCTCCCCCCGGTCCGGCCGTCTCCGCGTTCCCGGGGAGCGTCAGGCCACGGGGGAGGCCGCCTCGATCAGCACCCTCTCCCGGCCCGCGTAGACGTTCATCGACTCCCCGCGCAGGAACCCCACCAGCGTCATCCCCGCCTCGGTGGCCAGGTCGACCGCGAGGGAGGACGGCGCTGAGACCGCCGCCAGCGTCGGGATCCCCGCCATCCAGGCCTTCTGGACCAGCTCGAACGAGGCGCGCCCGGACACCATCAGCACGCTCTCGCGCAGCGGCAGACGTCCCTCTCGCAGGGCCCAGCCCACCACCTTGTCGACGGCGTTGTGCCTGCCCACGTCCTCACGCACCACCAACAGCTCGCCCTCGGTGGTGAACAGCCCGGCCGCGTGCAGGCCACCCGTACGGTCGAACACCCGTTGGGCCTCGCGCAGCCGATCGGGCAGTCGCGTCAGCGTCGACAGCCCGACCCCCGCCTCGTTCTCGGTCACCGACCACCTGGCCTGGGTACGCACCGCGTCCAGGCTCGCCTTGCCGCACAGCCCGCAGGAGGAGGTGGTGTAGAAGTTGCGCTCCAGTGAGGTGTCCGGCGCCGGGACGTGCGGGGCCAGGGACACGTCGAGCACGTTGAAGGTGTTGGAACCGTCCTCGGTGGCGCCCGCGCAGTAGCGGATGACCCGCACGTCCTCGGTGTGGTGGACCACGCCCTCCCCCACCAGGAACCCCGCGGCCAGGTCGAAGTCGTTGCCGGGGGTGCGCATGGTGACCGTGAGCGGGGAACCGTCGATCCGTACCTCCAGCGGTTCCTCGGCCACCAGGGTGTCCGCCCGCTCGCTCACCACGCCGTCCCTGATCCGCAGAATCCTCTGGCGTGTGGTGACCCGTCCCATGTGCCCCCCGTTCCGACGCCGGTCCGCACCGGTCGTGTGTCCGCGTCACGTTACAACCGTCGGGCCGACAGGTACAGATCGGCTCCTATCGCACCAGGGCATTTCGGGTGGGACGGGTAAGGACGAACGTCCCCGTCCCCTCGGACGAGAAGGGCCCCGTGCTCCGCGAACGCGAAGCACGGGGCCCGAACCCCGATGTACCGATCAGCAGCCGGGCAGGCGCTCCACCAGGTACATCTCGACGTTGTCCAACGACACGCGCTCCTGCGACATGGTGTCGCGGTCGCGCACGGTCACCGCGTTGTCCTCAAGGGTGTCGAAGTCCACCGTGACGCAGAACGGGGTACCGATCTCGTCCTGGCGACGGTAGCGACGACCGATCGCACCGGCGTCGTCGAACTCCACGTTCCAGCGCTTGCGCAGCGCGGCGGCGAGCTCACGGGCCTTGGGCGAGAGGTCGGAGTTGCGCGACAGCGGCAGGACCGCGGCCTTGACCGGCGACAGACGCGGGTCCAAACGCATGACGGCGCGCTTCTCCAGCTTGCCCTTGGCGTTGGGGGCCTCGTCCATGTTGAAGGCGTCCAACATGAACGTCAGCACCGCCCGGTCGACACCGGCCGCGGGCTCGATGACGTAGGGGAAGTAACGCTCGTTGCTCTCCTGGTCGAAGTAGGACAGGTCCACGCCCGAGGCCTCGGAGTGCGTCTTGAGGTCGTAGTCGGTGCGGTTGGCCACGCCCTCCAGCTCACCCCACTCGCTGCCCTGGAAGTTGAAGCGGTACTCCAGGTCGACGGTCCGCTTGGAGTAGTGCGACAGCTTCTCCTGCGGGTGCTCGTACAGGCGCAGGTTGTCCTTGGCGATGCCCAGGTCCAGGTACCACTGGTGGCGCTGCTGGATCCAGTACTCGTGCCACTCCTCGTCGCTGCCGGGCTTGCAGAAGAACTCCATCTCCATCTGCTCGAACTCGCGGGTCCGGAAGATGAAGTTGCCCGGGGTGATCTCGTTGCGGAACGACTTGCCGATCTGGCCGATGCCGAAGGGGACCTTGCGGCGGGCGCTCTGCTCGACGTTCTTGTAGTTGATGAAAATGCCCTGCGCCGTCTCCGGGCGCAGGTAGGCGAGGCCCTTGTCGTCCTGGACCGGGCCCAGGAACGTGCGGAGCAGACCGTTGAACATGCGCGGCTCGGTGAAGGAGGCCTTGGCGCCACAGTTGGGGCAGGCGATCTCGGCCAGGCCCTCGGCGGGCTCGTGACCGTGCTTCTCTGCGTAGGCCTCGATCAGGTGGTCCGCGCGGTGGCGCTTGTGGCAGGCCTGGCACTCGGTGAGCGGGTCGGCGAACTCACGGACGTGACCGGAGGCCTCCCAGACCTCGCGGGCCAGGATCACACTGGAGTCCAGGCCGACGATGTCGTCACGTTCCTGCACCATCGAACGCCACCACTGGCGCTTGACGTTGTTCTTCAGCTCCACGCCCAAGGGGCCGTAGTCCCAGGCGGCGCGCAGACCTCCGTAGATCTCACTGGAGGGGTAGACCAGACCTCGGCGCTTGGCGAGGTTGACCAGTGCGTCCATTGCCTCTGACTTGGCGGCCATGGGTGACTCTCCATCCGGCTGGCGGTCGGTGGATCGCTGTTCGCGATACATCGTCGTGTGTTGGGAACGCGGATCACGCGCGGAGCCACGGATGTGGCGCACCGGGCGACCGCGTCACCCCAGGCTAGAGCAACCAAGGGACTCTCGCGCACTCCTTTCCCAGGACCGGGGCCGGCCGACCCGCCGCGTATCAGGTCAAGGGGTCTTCGCGGGGTGGAGGATCTCGAAGGCGCTGGGTTCGTCGATGGCTCGGGACAGCAGCGGCACGGCGGTGACCTTGACCTCGTAGGAGGACAGGGCGCGACGGTAGAAGCCGGCGCCGTCCCACTCGGTCACGACGGTCCACAGGGTGGGATCGTCGGCGGCACGGCCGATGCGGTGCCACCGGAATCCGGGGCGTTCGGCGAGTACCGCCACGGCGGCGTCGGCGTCGGTTCGGAAGGCCTCGGTGTCGGCCTCGGGCACGGAGTAACGGGTGATGACGATCACGATCCCATTGTGGCCCAGGAGACGGGCCGGGCCGTCCCGGGAGTCCCGGAACGGCCCGTGATCGGGTCTTTCCGCGCCTACTCGCCGAACACCCGGTCCACGACCCTGGCGGAGGCCCGACCGTCGTCCAGCGGGCAGAACCGTTCGACGAACGACCGGTACTTGGCGCTGTTGCGCGCCGCGACCTCGTCGATGTCGAGCAGGGCCTCGATGACGTCGTCGGACTCGGTCAGCAACGGGCCGGGCGCGGTCTCCTCGAAGTCGAAGTAGAAGCCGCGCAGGTTGTCCCGGTAGCCCTCCAGGTCGTAGGTGAAGAAGAGCATGGGACGCCCGGTGTTGGCGAAGTCGAACATCATCGACGAGTAGTCGGTGACGAGCACGTCGGTGATCAGGAACAGTTCCATGATCTCCGGGTACAGGGACACGTCGTAGACGAAGTCCTCACCGACGATCGGCACGCTGTCGACCACACGGGGGTGGCGGCGCACCAGCAGCACGTGGTCGTCGCCGAGCTTCTCGTACATCCGGCGCAGGTCCAGGTGCAGGTCGAGCTTGTGCTTGCCCCGGGTGTAGTACTTGTCGTCACGCCAGGTCGGCGCGTACAGCACGACCTTCTTGCCCTCGGGCAGGCCCAGGACGCGCCGGGTGCGTTCGGCGACGCGCTCCTTGTCCGCGGAGAAGAAGATGTCGTTGCGCGGGTAGCCGGTCTCCAGGATCTCGCCGTCGAAGCGGAAGGCGCTGCGCAGGATCGGTGTCGCCCAGGGGCTGGGCGAGACCAGGTAGTCCCACTGCTGTGTCTCCCAGGCCAGCTTGTCGAAGTAGTCGCGCGACTTGCCACGGATGTTCTCCACGTCGAAGCCGATGCGCTTGAGCATCGACCCGTGCCAGGTCTGCACGACCAACTGGTCGGGGTGGCGATGGAACCAGGCGGGCTGGCGGGAGTTGGTCACCAGGTAGCGGCTGCGAGCCAGCTCCCGGTAGAACTCCTCGCCCTTGTGACGGACCGGGGTGAGGTCGTCGGGCAGGCGCACCTGCCCGTCGGCGACCAGCCACGACATCGGGTAGTCGGCCCAGCCCTCGCGCTCGCGCAGCTCCGCGTAGATGCTCTGCGGGCTGTCGGAGTACTGACGACCGGTGTAGGTGTCGAACAGGACGCCATCGGTCACCGGCAGTTCGCGCTGGGCCGGGTAGAAGACCTCGCGCAGGCGACGCTGGGCGAAGGTGCCCCGCTCCACCGGGCGCAGGTCGCTACCGACCTGGATCACCGGGATGCCACGGTTCTGGTAGGTGAGCGTGTAGGTGCGCTCGGGGCTCTCGGTCTGCGACGGCAGCTCACCGATGATGGCGTCGGCGAACTCCACGCCCACGTCGACGGTGGCCTCCGAGCCCTCGTCGGCGCCCTCCTCCCCGATACGCCCCCACAGCTGGTAGGAGCCGGCCGGCAGGGAGATCTCGCCGGACAGGGTGCGGATGCGGGAGGGATCGAAGCGGGTGGTGAAGCGGCCCCCGTCGCGTTCGATTTCGAGTTCGTGCTCCTCGTCGCGGCCCCGGGCCTTGGCGACGATGCGCAGGTCCACCCCGGCGGGGAAGTCACCGCCCAACACGAGGGTGCGCTCCTGCCACTCCGCGCTGTCCACCACGGGATGGGCACGACCGGCGCGCAGCTTCAGGTGGCCGGTGGCGCTGCGCAGCACCACGAGTTCCTGCTGGGCACCGTCGGAGTTGTAGGGACGTCCGGGCACCTCGTCCGGCAGGATCAGGGGCACCCGGGCCCCCGCCTCCGTCACGAGTTCGGCGTCCCACTCCTCCTGGCGGATCACACCGCCGCACTCGCTCAGGCTCCGGGCGAAGAGCTCGTCGGCGCGCACGCGTGCCCTGAACCGACCGCCCTCGATCCGGACCGGGTAGGTCAGGCGAGCGGTGCCGGGACGGCGGATCAGGCGCATCCCGGTGGCCTCCGCCGCGGGCGGGGCCAGCAGTTCGCCCTCGATGTGGAGTTCGGCGTCGCGCTTCTCGAAGTGGTGTTCGGTGACGCGGGCACGGGCGGGTTCGACGCTGATGAGCAGGTGGCGTTCCCGGCTCCAGTGCGGGCGGATCCACATGTCGCCGCCGACGCTGTGGTAGCCAGGGCGCTCGGGCTGACCGGAGACGGGGTTGGAGATGAACTTGCGTCGGGTCAGGCCGCGGTTGAACACCACCAGTTCGAGCTTCCAGTCGCCGGGCTCCCAGGTGCGCGACGAGCGCAGTCGACGCGGGTCCACGATCGCGGTGAAGCCCCCGTAGTCGTGACGGGCCGCGTCGGGCAGGTCGGGCAGACGGTACTCGGCGGCCAGGCGGACCTGGACGGGTACGCGGATGCGTCGCTTGGTGGCGGTGTTGACCGCGAAGGCGACGATGTGCTGGTGCCAGCGCTTGTGGGCGCGCAGGTGGCGGATGCCGACGCGCCCCTTGATGTGCAGGCGCCCGTCCTCCCAGTGGACGGCCTCGGTCTTCTGCCGGACCTTGATCTCGTCCTCGAGCCGGTAGATCTCCCGGGGCACGGACTTGGTCTGATCGTCGGTCTCGAAGAAGGGGTAGCGGATGTAGTAGCCCAACCCCTGACGGACGGCGGGCGCCTTCTTGATCTCGACGCTCTTGGCGAAGGTGGCGACCTCCAGCACGTCCTGGGAACGGCGCTTGCGCACCAGGTGGTACAGGAGTCGGTTCAGGACCGACAGGCCGCGCAGCAGGGACGGGGACACGTGGTCCAGGTAGGCGTTGACCAGGTCCATGGCGATCTCGCGCACCTGCGCGTCCGCGTCGTCCAGGCGCAAGAGGAGGTTGTGGATCTCGCCCTGGAGGAGGGTACGGTCCCACAGTTCGCGGTCGGCCGCGCCCAGATCCTCGGCGATCCGGCGCATCGCGGTCAGCCGCCGCTTCAGGACGGCCTGTTCCAGCGGCAGCCGGGTGTCGGTGCGTTCGCGCTTGAGCAGCACCGGGGCGGGCAGGACGTCGACGGCGTCGGCGCTCAGTGAGAGTCGCCGGACGGCGAGGTCGTCGTCCTGCGGGTCGATCTCGGGCGCGGTGCGCGAGAGCCAGAACTCCTTGCGCCAGAGCCGGTTGCCCAGGGTGGCGTCGGAGGCGAGGCCACCGATGTTGCGGGGGTCCTCGGCCAGGCGGAGACGGCCGCAGAGTCTCTTGTGCGCCTTGGAGGGCGAGGCGCCCAACTCGTTGAACCGGTACACGTTGCCGATGACCAGGTCCGAGCGCGTGTCGGTGGCGCTGTGGAACAGGTGGGCGACCGCGTAGCTGGTCAGGGCGTCGGAGCCGGTGAGGAAGAGCAGGTGGCTGCCGCCGGCCTCGGCCGCGCCGCGTGCGCGGGCCTCGGGGTGGTGCGGCGCCGGTTCCCCGTCCAAAAGCCGAACGCGCAGGCCGGCGGGCGGTGCCTGCGCGAAGGCGCGGGCCGTCGCCAAGCCGTCCTCGCGCGCGGAGGCGACGGCCTCGTCGCCCTGCTCGTCCTCCTCGGGACCGGGCCCCTCGGAGCCGGTCTCGGGCTCCTCGTTGTCCTCGTTGTCACCGTTGGTATCCGATTCGGTGGCCCGCCCCTCGGGGACCTCCGGATCGGTGGACTCGTCGACGGTGTCGCCACCGCCGTTACGGACCGGCACGAGGACGATCTCGGTGTCGGTCCTGGCGTCGTCGGGCGACGCGTCCCCGGTCTGGACCTCGTCGCGTTGACGGGCCAGTGAGTCGAGGCAGTTCTGCAGATGAGGCTCGGTGACGTCGAACGTCACGATGACTGTGGGTTCGGGCACGGAAGTTGACACCCTCCGGAGGGTTCGTCGCGGTGCGACGTGCGGGCACCGTAGTGCGGACGGTCCGCGCTGATCAGACGGTCACTAACTGAATGTAGAAGGTACTTGACCCTTCGTGCACCGAGCCCCGGACAGCGAAAACCGGGGGGAGAGGGGCTGCGAGGGACGGGCGACGGTGCCCGCTCCCACGCCGCGGTGCCCTGCGACAGGGTCTGACCCACGAACTCGGCTTCCTCCCTGGACGGGATTTCCACTCGACGATCCTCGACCTTCGAGTGGTGTCGCACGCCTCGCGGCGGCGGCCGGTTCCTGCTTCACTGACATGGGCTTCACTGACATGGTGTGACCCAGAGGTCTCGGCAGACTGGCACGGATCGCCTACCCGCGCATGCCCGCCACCTGCGGCGGACACGCATGTGAATCTACCAGGCAAGCGGGACGGGACATCCCGATGAACACCGATGAAGGGGAAACGGGCGACGATGACCTCTCCCGAGCACGAAGACGAGCGCCCACTTCCCGAGGGGGACTCCCTGTTCACTCCGGGCGCGGGCCGACTGCGCCGCGAGGTGGAGCGGCGCAGCGCGGTCCCACTGGTGTGGTTGCACCAACGCCCTCGCTGGTCGGCACCGGTGGCGCTGGGCGCCCTGTTCATCGCGGGCCTGATGGCGCCGGGTGTGCCGGGGGCGCTCTGTCTGGCCCTGGTGGTGGTGTTCTTCTCATGGTTGGCGTACCTGACCTGGCCGACCCTGGACCGACGCCGGCGGGCGCCCCGGATACTGATGATCCTGGTGGTGTCGGTGTTGGCGGTGGCCCGTGTCCTGGGCTATTGACCTGCGGCGAACCGAACATCAAGTTTTGACAACCATTTTCGTTTTCGCCATAATGTGTGAGTGTCTGACCAGTTCACCGGGGCGAGGGCGAACGCCCCCGAGACCCCGCCCGCCTTCCAGGCCATCGACGCGCACGCCGCCTACGACGGCGCTCCCGTCCTCAACGGCGTCGACCTTCGGATCCCTTCAGGTCAGACCATGGCCGTCCTGGGACCCAACGGTTCGGGCAAGTCGACCCTGATGCGCGCGATGCTCGGCATCGTCCCGCTCACCTCAGGTGAGATCCGGATCCACGGCACGCCGCTGCGCCGCTTCCGCGACTGGAAGCGCATCGGCTACGTGCCCCAGCGGCTCACCGCAGGGGGCGCCGTGCCCGCCACCGTCCGCGAGATCGTCGCCTCGGGTCAGGTCGCCCGACGCCGCAGATTGTCGCTGTCCACCAAGGCCGACCGAGCCGCCGTCGACGACGCCCTGGCCGCCGTCGACCTGAGAGACCGGGCCGGCGACGCCGTACGCGAGCTCTCCGGCGGCCAGCAGCAGCGGGTGCTCATCGCCCGCGCGCTGGCCGGACGCCCCGACACCTTCGTCATGGACGAACCCATGGCCGGGGTGGACGCCGAGAACCAGCGGGCACTGGCCCGCGCCATCGCACGCCTGCGCGAACAAGGCAGCACCGTGGTCCTGGTCCTGCACGAGTTGGGGCCGCTGGAGAACGTCATCGAACGCGCCGTGGTCCTGGAGCACGGCCGGTCGGTGCACGACGGCGCCCCGCCCGAGGCCACCGGTGAGTGCGCGCGGCCCGGGCACGAACACCAGCACCCCCACCCCGATCCCAACGACCCCGACCCCCGCGTGGCGCCCACCGACGTGAACGCGGAGATCGTCCGACTAGAGGTGCCCCACCGTGACTGAACTGCTGCACTACGAGTTCATGCGGCGGGCACTGATCGCCGCCGTGCTGGTGGGTCTGGTCACCCCGGTGATCGGCACCTTCCTCGTCCAGCGGCGTCTGGCCCTGCTGGGCGACGGCATCGGCCACGTCGCGCTGACCGGTGTGGCGCTGGGCCTGATGACCAGCACCTCCCCCGTGGTGACCGCCGCGGTGGTGGCGACCCTGGGCGCCGTCCTCATGGAGTTGGTCCGGGTCCGTACCCGCACCAGCGGCGACGTGGCGCTGGCGCTGCTGTTCTACGGCGGCATCGCCGGTGGCGTGCTGCTCATCGGGCTGACGCCGGGGGCGAGCAACGCCACCCTGACCTCCTTCCTGTTCGGTTCGGTGAGCACCGTCGCCGAGGAGGACATCTGGGTCGTGGGCGTACTGGCCGTGGGCGTACTGGCGGTCCTGGCGATCTTCGGCCGGGAGCTGTTCGTGCTGTGCCAGGACGAGGAGGTGGCCCGGGCCCACGGGCTGCCGGTGCGCTTCCTCAGCATCCTGTTGGCGGTGACCGCGGCGTTGACCGTGGTGATCGCGATGCGGGTGGTGGGCGTGCTGATGGTGAGCGCCCTGATGATCGTCCCCGTCGCCGCGGCGCAGCAGCTCAGCCGCAGTTTCCGTGTGACCATGGGCCTGGCCGTGCTCATCGGCCTGCTGTCCTCGGTGGGCGGACTGACCACCGCGTTCTATTCGGACCTGGCTCCCGGAGCCACCATCGTCCTCCTGGCCCTCGCGGTGTACTGCGTGGCCGTGGTCGCCGGTGGGGTTCTGCGCCGGGCCACCAAGGGCCGTGGGGTGGCGCCGACATCGACAGGCCCCACGGATACGATGCTCCAGACCGATCGGGGGAAGGTGACACCATGAGTACACGACGTGAGGCCGTGCATCAGGCACTGACGGCCTCCTCCGGTTTCCGTAGTGCGCAGGACCTTTACGCGGACCTGCGGGCCGACGGCTCCAAGATCGGCCTGACCACCGTCTACCGCGCCCTCCAGGCGCTGAGCGACTCGGGCGACGTGGACGTGCTCCGCACCGACGAGGGCGAGGCCGTCTACCGCGCGTGCGACACCGAGAACCACCACCATCACCTGGTCTGCCGGGTGTGCTCCACCGCGGTGGAGATCGAGGGGCCCGCGGTGGAACGCTGGGCCGCCGAGATCGGCGCCCAACACGGTTTCACCGGGGTGACCCACACCGTCGAGGTCTTCGGTACCTGCGCCGAGTGCTCCAAGGGCTGAACCGTTTCGCTCGCCCTCATGAGTGAGGCCCCCACCGATCGGTGGGGGCCTCACTCATGCTCGGACGGCTCCGGGCACCGGGTCAGTCGGTGCGATGGTGCGTGGGCTCGCAGCGTTGCAGGGTGGGGCGCTTGGCGCTCACACCGTCGCCGGAGGAGCGACCGGTCAGCCGGCGGTGGATCCACGGGACCAGGAACTCTCGCGCCCAGTGCAGGTCCTCGTGGCGGGCGGTACGCCAGTCACGGGGCTCCGGCGGGGGCCAGGGTTCGTTCCAGTCGCCCTCGACCGGCACGTCCAGCACCTCGCACACGCGCAGGGCCAGGCGCCGGTGACCTTCAGAGGACAGATGCAGGCGATCCCAGCTCCAGGCACGGTTGTCGTCGAGGGCGCGCATGCTCCACACGTCGACGACCTCGCAGCCGTACTTGTCGGCGACCGCGCGCATGTGCATGTTGTAGGTGGCGATCTTGCCGCGCAGGTGGCGCATGACCGGCTGCCAGTTGGTGTCGAAGCCGGTGAAGATGACCACCCGGGCGCCGGTGGCGCGCAGTTCGGCCACCATCGACTCGAAGATCGCCACGACCTGGTCCGGATCGCTGCCGGGGCGCAGGATGTCGTTCCCGCCCGCGCACAGGGTGACGAGGTCGGGCTTCATCTCGACCGCGCGCGGCACCTGCTCGTCGCGGATCTGGCGAATGAGGCGACCTCGGATCGCGAGGTTGGCGTAGCGGATCTCACCGACGTGTTCGGCGAGATGCTCGGCCACACGATCGGCCCAACCCCGATAGCGGCCGTTGGGCACGCTGTCGCTGTCCGGGTAATGATCGCTCATACCCTCGGTGAAGCTGTCACCGAGGGCGACGTAGGACAGGATGTCCTTGCTCTTCCATTCACCGGAGGAACCGGTCCGCACACCACTCATGGTGTTCGATGATGCAACCCGAGACCCGGGTTACGCGACAGTAGGTTGATGGTTCGTCACGTTTTGGGGTGGACCTCACACCACGGGCGGTGCGCCCTGGGTCGCTCGGGGCGACCGCCCATGGTCCCCGCCCGCCGACCGGGTCAACGATCCTTGGTCAGGGGCGTCAGTTCAGGACGTTTGGCGGTCACCGTGTCACCGGAGGAACGCCCGGTAAGGCGGCGGCCGATCCACGGGCCCAGGGACTCCTTCACCCAGTGCAGGTCCTCACGGCGCGCCTGGGCCCAGCGCACCGGATCGATCTCGGGCCAGGGCTCGTCCCAGCGCTCGGAGGTGGGAACGCCGAGGACGTCGGCCACGCGCAGCGCCAACCGGCGGTGTCCCTCGGGGGACATGTGCAGTCGGTCCTCGTCCCAGGCGCGGGAGTCGGTGAGCACGTCCATGGACCACTGGTCGACCACGTGACAGCCGTACTCGTCGGCGATCGCGCGCACGTTCATGTAGTAGCGCGCGAACAGGCCGATGGTGCCGCGCATGTACCCGGTCGCGATGTTCACGCCGGTGAAGAGGACCACGTCGCTACCGCCCTCGCGCAGGCGGGACACGGTGTGCTCCAGGACGCGGGCCAGGCGCTCGGGGTCACCGGCCGGGCGCAGCAGGTCGTTGCCGCCGGCGCACAGGGTCACCAGGTCCGGGGCCATCTCCAGGGTGGGCGGCAGCTGGTCGGTGACGATCTGCCGGATGAGCTTGCCGCGTACCGCCAGGTTGGCGTAGCGGATCTCTCCGACGTGGTCGGCCAGGTGTTCGGCCAGCCGGTCGGCCCAACCGCGGAACACCCCGGAGCCGTCCGCGTAGGGGTCTCCCACGCCCTCGGTGAAGCTGTCCCCCATCGAGACCAGGGACATCCCGGGTCGGATCAGTGCGTCCTCGCGATCCTTCACTTCTTCTCCCCCTCGACCGGGTTGGGCACGGCACCTCCGTACCGGCGGTCCCGGCTCGCGTAGATCTCACAGGCACGCCACAGGTCGCGGCGGTCGAAGTCGGGCCAGAGTGTCTCCAGGAAGACGAACTCGGCGTAGGCGCTCTGCCACAGCAGGAAGTTGGACAGCCGCTGTTCCCCGGAGGAGCGCACGAACAGGTCCACCGGGGGGACCTCGGGGGCGTACAGCTGCTGGGAGATCGTGTCCTCGGTGATCTTCTCCGGGGACATGCGGCCCTCGGCGACCTGACGGGCCAGAGCGCGGGCGGCGTCGACGATCTCGGCCTGGCCGCCGTAGTTCACGCAGAACTGGAGGGTCAGCGCCGTGTTGTCCTTGGTCATCTCCTCGGCGTCCTTGAGCTCGGAGATGACGCTCTTCCAGAGCATCCCCGCGCGTCCGGACCACTTGACGCGCACGCCACGGGCGTGCAGCTCGTCACGGCGCCGACGGATGACGTCGCGATTGAAGCCCATCAGGAACCGCACCTCGTCGGGGGAACGCTTCCAGTTCTCGGTGGAGAAGGCGTAGGCGGACAGGTTGGACACACCCATCTCCAGGGCGCCCTCGACCACGTCGAAGAGGGAGGCCTCCCCCGCCTTGTGGCCCTCGGTGCGCGGCAGACCGCGTTCCTTGGCCCAGCGGCCGTTGCCGTCCATGACCACGGCGATGTGGCGGGGTACCAGGTCGGCGGGGATCCGGGGGGGCCGCGCCCCACTGGGGTGCGGGACGGGTGCGGTGTACTCCCGCTGGTCCCGCCCTCCTTTGTCGAAGCTGAACAGGCTCAAGAACGCTCCACATGGCGCAGGGATCGAATTCCGTTCTCCAGGTGCCACTGTAGGTAGGCCGCGACCATCCCACTGCACTCGGAGCGGTGCCTGCCGTCGCTGGCGTCCGCGCTGCCCCAATCGCCTCCGAGCAGGTCGAACATGAGTCGAACCGTCTCGGGGGCGGGGTACACGGAGCCGTGCGGGCGGCACACCGAGCAGACCATACCGCCGGCGTGCACCGCGAAGGCACGGTGTTCCCCCCGGGTTCCGCAGCGCGCGCACTCGGTCAGGGCCGGGGCGTAGCCGGCCACGGCCAGCGACCGCAGGAGGTAGGCGTCCAGGACCAGCCTGGAGTCGTGGCCTCCCTCACCCAGGGTACGTAGGGCACCGATGAGCAGGAGGAACTGGCGCAGCGCCGGATCCTTCTCCACCGCGACGACCTTCTCGGCCGTCTCCAACATCGCGGTCGCGGCGGTGTACCGGGAGTAGTCGTGGGTCACCGCCGTGCCGTAGGACCGAATGGTCTCGGCCTGGGTGATGACGTCGAGGGATCGCCCGGTGTGCAGTTGGAGGTCGACGTGGGTGCACGGTTCCAGGCGGGCGCCGAAGCGGGACTTGGTACGGCGCACGCCCTTGCCGACGGCGCGCACCAGTCCGGTGCGGCGGGTCAGGAGGGTGACGATGCGGTCGGCCTCGCCCAACTTCTGGTTGCGCAGGACCACACCCTCGTCTCGGTAGAGGCTCACCCCTCCATTGTCGCGGATGCGTCAGACCATCTGGTCGGCCGCTCCCGGAAAGACCGACCAGACGGTCTGTCCATACCGACGCGCACACCCCTGAAGTGGTTTAGTACCGTTTAGATTCCCTTTTTAGGACATTTGCTCTACTCTCACGCGCTAGGGAGTTTCGACGTTCGGGATGTGCCGCCCTTCCCCCCTCGGCTTCACAGGACCCCCGACGTCGCACACGCTCCTTCTGACGCGGGCACGGGAACGATCACCCCGAGACGGATCTCGGCCCCGACCCGTATCCCCCACGGGGGTGCCCGCGCGATCCCCGACCCCGCACGGAAGGTACAGCGAAATGGCGCGAGGCCGCCGAGGCAGGCGCAGGATGAGCGCTCGCGAACAGCGCTCGCTCCGCGACCACCCGTCATCGGAGTACGACGCTCGTTACGACGACGAGTACGACGATGACTTCGACGCGCGGGGCCATGGCTCCGCGCGTCGCAAGAAGCGCCGAGTGGTGCCCCTGGTCGCCGGGATCATCGCCGTTCCGGTCGGGCTGACCCTGGCCGGGGCCCTGGTCCTGAACACGGTCGGCGAGGACGGTTCGGACGCGGCCGATGGCGCGAGCGCCGTCGGAGAGATCGGGGAGGGCGCCGTCGCCGACGACTCCCAGGTCCCCGAGAACGCGGAGGACGACGACTTCTTCGACGAACCGACCGCGACGCCGGAGCGCGCCGAGCCCTCCGGTGACAGCGCGACCCTCAGCGCGCAGGCGACCGCCACGTTCTCCCCCCAGGACGGCGAGGACGCCGGCTCCGAGGGCGACGGCGGTGGTGGAAACGGCGACGGTGGTGGAGGCAACGGAGGCGGCGGTGGCGACGGCACCACCTCCAACGCCGGTGGCCCCCTGGCCAACGAGGTCGTGAACCTGGTCAACAGCGAACGTTCCGCGAACGGCTGCGAACCGGTGCACGTGGACGACCGGCTGACCGCCGCCGCCCAGGAGCACAGCGACGACATGGCCGCCCGTGACTACATGGCGCACCAGAGCCCGGACGGGGAGGGCCCCGGCGAGCGAGCGAACCGCCACGGCTACGACTCCTGGGGCGCGGAGAACGTGGCCAAGGGGCAGCAGAGCGCCGAGCAGGTCATGGACGCCTGGATGAACAGCGAGGGCCACCGCGCCAACATCCTCAACTGCGACCTGCAGGCCATCGGCGTCGGCGAGGCCGACCGGGCCTGGACGCAGAAGTTCGGCTACGAGTAGTTCGAGGAACACGCGCGACGGGCCGCGTCCCCGATGGGGGCGCGGCCCGTTCCCTCAGTGCCAGGGGTCGGTTTCGAGCGTGGCTCAGGCGCGGCCGATGGCGCTGCACATGGCCTTCAGAGAAGCCGTCGTGATGTTGCTGTGGATGCCCACGCCCCACACGACCTCGCCGTCGATCTCGGCCTCCACGTAGGCGGCGGCGCGGGCGTTGCCGTCCTCGCCCATGGAGTGCTCCACGTAGTCGTTGACGCGCACCTTGACGTCGACGTCGGTCAGCGCGTCGGCGAACGCGGAGATGGGACCGTTGCCGGTGCCCTTCAGCTCACGGATCTCGCCGTTGACGCGGGCGTCGGCCTCGATCGTGTACGTGCCGTCCTCACCGGTGCTGGAGCGGTGCGCCAGAACCGCGACCGGGCCCTCGTCGGCCAGGTAGGTCTTGGAGAAGATCTCCCAGATGCGGCCGGCCGGGAACTCGCCGCCCTCGGCGTCGGTGAACTGTTGGATGACCTGCGAGAACTCGATCTGCAGGCGACGCGGCAGGTCCAGGGAGTGGTCCCGCTGCATGATGTAGGATACGCCGCCCTTGCCGGACTGGCTGTTGACCCGGATGACCGCCTCGTAGTTGCGGCCCACGTCCTTGGGGTCGATGGGCAGGTACGGCACGTCCCAGGGGTACTCCTCGACGGGGACCCCGGCCTCGACGGCGCGCTTGTTCAGGTCGTCGAAGCCCTTCTTGATGGCGTCCTGGTGGGAGCCGGAGAAGGCCGTGTAGACCAGGTCCCCGCCGTAGGGGTGGCGCGGGGCCACGGGCAGTTGGGTGCAGTGCTCGACCGTGCGGCGGATCTCGTCGATGTCGGAGAAGTCGATCTTGGGGTCGACGCCCTGGCTGAACAGGTTCAGACCCAGGGTGACCAGGCAGACGTTGCCGGTGCGCTCACCGTGGCCGAACAGGCAGCCCTCGACGCGGTCGGCGCCGCCCATGACCGCCAGTTCGGCGGAGGCCACACCGGTGCCGCGGTCGTTGTGCGGGTGCACGGACAGGACCACGTGCTCGCGGCGGGACAGGTTGCGGCTCATCCACTCGATCTGGTCGGCGTAGATGTTGGGGGTGGCCCGCTCGACGGTGGCCGGCAGGTTCAGGATGATCTCGCGTCCCGGGCCGGGGTTCCACACGTCCATGACGGCCTCGCAGACCTCCAGGGCGAAGTCCAGCTCGGTGTCGACGAAGATCTCCGGCGAGTACTGGTAGCCGAAGTACTCGGTCTCGCCCAGGTACTGCTCGGCGAAGCGTACGACGTGGCGGGTGCCCTGGACCGCGATGTCCTTGCACGCCTCCTCGTCCACCTTGAAGACGACGCGACGGAAGGTGGGCGCGGTGGCGTTGTACAGGTGCACGGTGGAGCGCTTGGCGCCGATCAGGCTCTGCACGGTGCGCTCGATCAGGTCCTCGCGGGCCTGGGTCAGCACGGAGATCTGCACGTCGTCGGGGATCAGTTCGCCCTCGATCAGTTCCCGGACGAAGTCGAAGTCGGTCTGGCTGGCGGCTGGGAAGCCGACCTCGATCTCCTTGTAGCCCATCTTGACCAGCAGCTGGAAGATCTCGTGCTTGCGCGCGGGGTCCATCGGCTCGATCAGCGCCTGGTTGCCGTCGCGCAGGTCGGTGGACAGCCAACGCGGAGCCTCGGTGATGGTCTCGGCGGGCCAGGTGCGGTCCGGCAGGTCCACCGGCTTGAAGGCCTGGTAGCGCTCGAACGGCATGGAACTGTGCTTTTGCTGCGGCACCATAACGGTGTTGCTCCTCGGGAGAAATCAGTGGCACGTGATGTAACGGCCGACAAGGCAAGCCGAAGTCCCGCGGCGAGGGGCCGACCTTCTAACGATCCCCGCCGCGGCCACTAAGGAGGAGCAGCTCGCGCAACATAACGATCGTCACGCTAGCAGACGGTCGCGAAATTTCGACACTCGATGCTCACATGCTGAGACGGTGCCCACGTGATCTGGGGTGACGCGAGGGGCCCACAACGATTTGAGATGATCGTTCAAAATGGGTACCTCGACTTCAAGATACAGGCGATGAGGGCTACCCTGGAGGGGAACCCTTCAGTGCTAGGGGGGTCATACGGAGTCCGTCGGCGGGACCCAGGGTGCGGCCAACACCCGAGGCCTCGGCAGGCCGGTAAGCCCGAGCCACCGCGTGCCGGTACCGCCGACGGACATCCTTCTTCTCTCAGCCCGTAGCGCCTCGGGCCACCGTCACCGGCGGCAGCGCGAACTCCGCCCAGAGCGCGATCACCGGCTCTCCCCACTCCCAACGAAGCCGCCGCGCGCCCCACCGGTCACTGAGGTGGTCGACCATCTCCAGGTTCCGGCTCTCGGACTCGGGATCGTCCGCCTCCGGGTACGGCATCGCCTCGACCGCACTGCCCACCGGCCGCTCGGTGACGATCAGTCGCAGCATGGTGCGGGCACCGTTCCGCCCCAGGGAGAGCACGCGCACCACGTCGGCGCTGCGCCCGCCGCGCGCGGCCCGTCTCATGGTCACCGTGAGCATCTCGCTGACGCAGAGGATGACGGCCGCCTGCTTCGAGGGATCCATGCCGGGCACCTTCCTCAGGTCCCGGGCCGCGTCGAACCTGGCCCTGGTCAGCGCCTCCACGACCTGTGGATACCGACGTGAACTGGGAAAACCCGGATAGGCGGTGCGTGAACCACGTGCTCGCGGCCGGACACGTTCACACGGACCGACCCGGCCCTCGAACCCCCTCATGCGGTCACCGCCCACACCGTGCGCTCGTCGTCCAGCCAGATGGTCTGTCCCGTGGGCCCGGCCGTCACCCCGAAGCGATCCAGTCCCGGCCGCCCGACCCGCTTCCACGCCATGTGGGCGCGCGCCCACTCGTCGAAGAGCATGCGCGGGCCGCGTTGCCTGGCCAGGACCCCTCGTGGCGCCTGGGCCGCGACCGCGCCCAGCGCCCAGGAACCGGACTCCGGATCGATGAGGTAGAGGGCCACGCGCAGGTCCGACCGCAACAGCGCCGGCCGCACGATCCGCCGCACCCCGGGCATCGTCAGACCACAGCACAGCGCGCTCGCCTCGTCCATCAGGTCCCACGCGTCCAGGTCGAAGGCGTGTGACCGTTCCTCCTCACCCGGTCTGACGTACCGGGAGATCAGGGCGGCCTCGTGCTCCCCCGCGAGCGCGGGAGCCCAGGGGCGCGCCACCGTGAAGTGGCCACGGGCACGATCGTCGGCGCCCACGCGCAGGTCGGCCACCAGGTCATGGGAGAAGGAACCGCCCCAACGGGTGAGGATCCGCCCTCCGGGCAGGCACTGTTCCACCCACCGGTCGGGCAGCCGCTCGACCGGCACCGAGGAGACCACCCGGTCGAAGGGCGCTCGGATCGCGCAACCGTCCACACCGTCACCGGCCACCACCGTGGGGACCGCTCCCGCGCCCAGGAGGTTGACGCGCGCGTGATCGGCGCGGTCGGGATCGATCTCGACCGAGACCACCGCGTCCTCTCCCAGGAACCCGCACATCAGGGCGGAGCAATAGCCGCTGCCCGTACCGATCTCCAGGACGTGCATGCCGCGGGTGAGATCGGCGCGGAGCAGTAGGTCGGCGGCCCGGGAGGGCGAACACACGGAACCACCGATCGAGCGCGCGCCGTCGAGTCCGCCGGCCTGGTGGTGTCCGACCGTGGCCCCCTGGTCGGCGTAGGCGGCCTCCATCCACGCCGTCTCGTCGTGCCACCGGTCGACCTCGTCCCGCCCACCGTCCGGGACGAAGCGGTCCGGAAGGAACCGGTGGCGCGGGACCTCGGCGAAGACCTTCTCCCAGTCGGAGCCCACTCGCACCTGCGCGCGAAGACGGTCGACCATCCTCCGGTGGGCCCGGCTCACGTCCCCACCTCCCCCGCTCCGACCGGGCACGTTCTTCGTTCGATGGCCGCCGGTCCGAGCTCCACGCTCATGGAACGCTCGCGTGTCGATCGGGAGATGGACATGGGGACCTCCACATGTGGCGGGCACACGAACCGATCAGGGTCTTCGGTCCATTCACCGGCCACCGAATCCGGGTAAGGATGAACAAGGCGAGCAAACCTCGTTTTCCCCTCGGCACGGAATCCCGCACAGATATACACCGGTGATATGTATGGCGAAATCGCAGCTCCAGACCCGGGTACTCCCGCCGGGTCCGTTCTGGAATCGAAACGACGTTCGTGGCTGCCTCGCACGAAGGGACGCGGGTGCCCTCTTGGGGCTCGTGCGCCTGCACACCGGTGCGAGCCAGCAGACGATCGGTTCGGCGATCGACATGGCCCAGCCCCACGTGAGCGCGATCATGTGCGGGCGCCGTTCGGTCACCGCTCTAGACACCTGGCTCCGTGTGGCCGACGGTTTATCCATGCCCTCGCAGGCCAGAAGGGTTCTCGGACTCGCGGCCTCGGATTCCGAGAATGAAATGGAGGCGTCGTGGACAGAATCCTCCTTACGCGTTAGCGACTCCTCCCCCGCCGCGGATATGGCGCGGGAGATGGCCGAGCAGACTCTGAGGGACCTGATGAAACGTAGAGAGGCATTCGCCATCGGCGGCACGATCCTGGTCGGGGCCGCGCTGACGGAACTCCTGGAACGGTGGACCGCACCCGGCACACCAAGGACCCGAAGTGGCGGATCGACCATCGGTGTGATGGAACTGGAGCGGATCGAGGCGGCGACCGTGTGCCTGCGCCACTGGGACGAACGGTGGCGGATGGGGACACGACGCAAGGCCGTGATCGGGCAGCTCTCGGAGGTCTCGGAGTTGGTCGAGCACCGACAACGGCCCGACGTGCAACAGCGCCTGTTCGCGGTGATGGCCGAACTCGCGCGGGTCGTGGGGTCGATGTCCTTCGACTCGGGCGACCACGGCACGGCGCAGCGCTACTACTCGCTCTCCCTGCGGGCGGTCCGGTACGCGGGCCCCGAGCACTCGTCCTTCGGGGTCCGGGTGCTGGCCGACATGGCGCGTCAGATGTTGGACCTGCACCACCCCGAGGACGCGCTCGACATCACGCGCCTGGCCCTGGACCAGGCGGCCTCGCTCGGGGCCCCGCCCTCGGTCCGTGCCCTGTTACGCACGCGCGAGGGGTGGTCGTACGCGCGCATGGGTCGCGTGGCGTCGTTCGAACGCACGGTGGGTCAGGCCCAGGACCTCCTGGCACGGGAGGAGGGTCCCGCACCCGAGTGGTCGCAAAAATTCGACGAGGCCGAACTGGCCGGTGTCGTGGGCGCGCGCTACCGCGACCTGGGTCGGTCCCTGGAACGGCCCGAGTCCGAACGGTTCGCGCTGAAGTCGGTCGAGTACATCTCGTCCGCGCTGGAGCGACGTGGGACGGGCCGGGGAAGGACCCTCGACCTGATCGGACTCGGCCGCACGTACGCGGCCCTGGGAGAGGGCACGGAGTCGGCTCGTTCCGTGCGCGCGGCGCTGGGATCGGGCCCGGGCCTGGCCTCGGGGCGGGTGCGCCGACGTCTGCGCGATTGGTACGTCGAATCCTCCGCACTGCACAAAAACCCGGACACGGCGGCGATCCGTGACGAACTTCCCCTTACCCTGCTGGCAACGCCATAGAAGACAAAGGGGGCAGGATGCCACGGATCGGGATCACCGGACACTCTAACCTGACCGAGGAGAGCCGCGAGGCGGTCGTCAAGGCGCTCGGCGCGGCCCTGACGCCCTACCGAGGCGAGGACCTGGTCGGCATCTCCTGCCTGGCGCGCGGTGCCGACCGGCTGTTCGCCGAGGCCGTCCTGCGCGCGGGGGGCAAGGTCGAGGTCGTGCTCCCCTCCGCGGACTACCGGGAGAACAAAGTCAAGCCGGAGGACCGCGAGGACTTCGACGGGTTCCTCATCCGCGCGTCGTCGGTGCGCTACATGCCGCACCGGCGGGCCGGCCGCGCCGCCTACGAGGACGCCAACCAGGCGGTGCTGTCGAACGTGGAACGGCTCTTCGCGGTCTGGGACGGGCATCCCTCCGACGGACGCGGAGGCACCGCCGACGCGGTGGTCGCGGCCCGGGACCGGGGGTTGCCGGTCGAGGTGATCTGGCCGGACGGCGCCCGACGCGGGTAAGCGGTCGAGGGGCGGCGGTCGACGTGGCACGGGGGTCCCATGTGGCCGGATCCGGCCACGCTCGGCATCCGCGCGGTCACGGAAAAAGCGGGCTTCACGTGGCAAGTACTCCAAACAAGACGATTCGCCATCTCGCGGCCGGAAAATCCGCCACATTGACAGGTCGGGGTGGCCCGATCTCCAATACCGCCTAGTATTCGCCGCCTCACTCCCCGCTCATGGAGGCATAGTGGAGTACCCCTCCCCCACGACCCCCGTCAGAAGAGTCCTCGTCCCCGTCGCCGCCGGCGCCCTCCTCCTGGGGACGCTGGCCACCGGAAGCGCCACCGCCGAACCCTCCTACGGTCTGTACGAGGTCGACGGCGTGAGCACCGCCGAGGAACGTTCCGAGATCGCCGCCACCGGTGTCGCCATCGACCACGTCGGCGACGACTCGTTGCTGATCACCGGCTCGATCGACGACGTCGACGAACTGGACTCCCTCGGTTACGCCGCCGAGCCCTACGAACTCCCCGAGACCCTGGCCTCCCCCGACCCGGGCTACACCACCTACCCCGAACTGCTGGAGATCGTCGACGAGGTCGTCGCCCAGCACTCCGAACTCGCCGCCAAGGAGGTCTACGGGCAGTCCTACGAGGGCCAGGACCTGGTCGCGGTGAAGATCAGCGGCAACGTGTCCGTGGACGAGGACCGGCCCGAGGTGCTGTTCACCCACTCCCAACACGCGCGCGAACACCTCACCGTCGAGATGGCGATCTACCTGATGGACCTGCTCACCGACGGGTACGGCGAGGACGACCGGATCACCGAACTGGTCGACGGCCGTGAGATCTGGATCCTGCCCAACGTCAACCCGGACGGCAGCGAGTACGACATGGCGGATGACACCTGGCGGGACTGGCGCAAGAACCGCCAGCCCAGCGAGGGTTCGTCGGCCATCGGTACCGACCTGAACCGTAACTGGGCCTACAACTGGGGCTGCTGCGGCGGTTCCTCCGGCGACCCGGAGAGCATCACCTACCGGGGCGACGCGGCCGAGTCCGGTGTCGAGGTGGCCGCCGTCGCGGACTTCGTACGCGGCCGCGTGGTGGACGGCGAACAGCAGATCACCAGCGCCATCGACTTCCACACCTACAGCGAGCTCATCCTCTGGCCGTTCGGCCACACCTACGACGAGACCAACGACGCGATGTCGCAGGAGGAGTACGACACCCACGAGGCGCTGGGCGAGTACATGGCCGAGGCCAACGGGTACACGCCCCAACAGTCCAGCGACCTGTACGTCACGGACGGGTCCATCAACGACTGGTTGTGGGCCGACCAGGGCATCGTGAACTTCACATTTGAGATGTATCCGAAGTCGCCCGCGGACGGTGGTTTCTACCCGCCCTCGTCGGTCATCGAGCGTGAGACCTCGCGCAACGAGGAGGCGGTGCTGCGCCTGCTCGACTACGCGGACTGCCCCTACCGCATCATCGACCAGGAAGAGACCTACTGCGGCTGAGCCGCCTCATCGAGGCCCCCGGTCCGCCCGCTCGGACCGGGGCCTCTCCTCTACCCGAGGCGATCGCGATACGTCAGCCCGTCCTTGACGATGACCGACAGGTTCCGCTCGGGGTCGGCCAACAGGGAGAGGTCACGGGTGGGATCACCCTCCACCACCAACAGGTCCGCCCAGGCGCCCGGCCGCACCACCCCCAGCTCGGCCTGACCATAGGGATCGCGGGCGCCGGACATGCGCAGCAGGGCCGCGTTGCCCGAGGTGCCCACGCGCAGGGCGTCCACCGGTGACATGTACCGGTCCAGGCGGGCGAACATCCGTGATTGTCGATCACCCGCGTCCGGGGCGAAGAGCAGGTCGGTGCCGAAGGCGATCCGCGCGCCGTGATCGCGAGCCCAGGTGAACAGGTGGTCCACTCCCCGACAGACCCTGGCGTCCTTCTCCTTGGAGCGCGGGTCGGGGAAGGTGTGGTCGCCCTCGGCGAAGGGCTGGGTACTCAGCCACGCCCCCTTGCTCGCGATGAGGGCGACCGTCTCCTCGTCCGCCAACTGCCCGTGTTCGATGGAGCGGACCCCCGCGTCCAGGGCACGCTTGATCCCCTCGGTGGTGAACACGTGCACGGCGACGTAGGTTCCCCAGTCCTGGGCGGCCTGGACCGCCACCCGCAGCTCCTGCGGGGTGAACTGCACCACGTCCAGGTCGTCGTAGATCGAGGTGACCCCACCACCGGCCATGAGTTTGACCTGGCTGGCCCCCTTCTTGAGCTGTTCGCGTACGGCGGCGAGCACCCGTTCGGTGCCGTCCGCGACCCGCATGATCCCCACCTGGTCCGCTCGGGAGAGGGGCCCGCCCAGGGCGGTGGGCGCGTCGTAGACGGCGGAGAAGTCGCCGTGTCCGGCGGTCTGGGAGATCGCGGCGTTGCTCGGATAGATACGCGGACCCGGGAAGTCACCGGAGTCGATCACGTTCTTGATCGCCGCGGTGGGCCCGCCCATGTCACGCGCCGAGGTGAACCCGCGCATGAGCATGCGCCGGGCCTCGACGAGGGCCTTGCAGTGCACCAGCCCGTCCGGACCGGTCAACACTTCGAGGGCGGAGATGCCGCCGACCGCCAGATGCGTGTGGGCGTCGATGAGCCCGGGCATGAGCACCCGGGTGATCTCTCCCGCCTCACCGGCGCAGTCGATGACCCGGGCACCGTCGGGTTCGGCGACCGGGTCCGTGTGAGGGACGATCCGGTCGACGCGCCTTCCGCGCACCACCACGTGCCCGGGTTCGAGTCGGTCGTTCTCACCGTCGAAGACGCGTACGTTCTTGATCACCAGCGATGATGACTCAGAGTTCTTGTCCACATGGTCTCTGTGATCGCCTTGGGGTCTTTCGAAACCTCCGCGGATGTACCCGGCGAGGGAACGCCGGAAGCGGGGAAAGGGCCCCTCCTGCCGGTCTCGGAGGGGCCCTGCCACGGGGCTCGGGTGCAGGTCCGGCCCCGTGGCGGTCTTCGGATCAGGCGCTCGGCAGCGGCTCGAACTCCTTGACGGCGTCGATCGCCGGACCATGCGGGGTGTTGGCCTCGCGCTCGATCATGATCTCCACCAGCACCGGACGCGAGGTCGCCTTGGCCTCCTTGCGGGCCCACTCCAGGGAGTCGCGGACCTCGCCCGGTTCCCACACGCGCCGCCCGGAGCACCCGTAGGCCTCCATGAGCTTGACGTTGTCGGTGCCGTACTCGTCGTAGTGGACGTCCACCTGGTAGTTCATGTCGAACGGGATGGAGGCCTGACGGATCAGACCCAGGTACTCGTTGTTGAGCATGATGATCACGTACGGCACGTCGTACTGGGCGGCGACGGCCAGCTCCTCGACCATGTACTGGAAGCCGTAGTCACCGACGATGCCGACGACCTCGGCGTCGGGTTCGGTGTTCTTGAGCGCCTTCTTGACACCGATGGCCGCGGGGATCTCCCAGCCGAGCGGGCCCGCCTGGCCGCAGATCTGGTAGTGGCGCGGCTTGTACGCCTTCTGGTGTTGGCCGCCCCAGATCTGGTAGAGGCCGATGGCGGTGACGAAGTAGGTGTCGGCGTCGAAGACCTCGTTGATCTCCTTGTACACGCGCGGGGCCTTGACCGGGACGCTGTCGAAGTCCTCGCGACGGGTCAGGGTTTCCTTCAACTCGCCGACGCGGGCGATCCACTCCCCCACCCGCGCCTTGGTCTCACGACGCCTGGCGGCGGCGAGCAGTTCCCGGATGAACAGTTTGGCGTCGGAGACCACGCCCAGGTCGGGTTCGAAGACCCGACCGATCTGGGTGGCCTCGATGTCGACGTGGACGAACTTGCGCTCGCCCCGGTAGACGTCGATCTGACCGGTGTGGCGGTCGGCGAAGCGTGCGCCCACGGCCAGGACCAGGTCGGACTCCAGGAAGGACGTGTTGCCGTAGCGCTGGGAGGTCTGCACGCCGGTCATGCCCGAGTACAGGGGTGAGTCCTCATCGAAGGAACCCTTCCCCATGAGGGTGACCTGCACCGGGACCTGGAGGTACTCGGCGAGTTCGCGCAGGTCCTCGGAGGCCTCGGCCAGGATGACCCCGCCACCGGCGAGGATGAGCGGACGCTCGGCCTCCAGCAACAGGTCCAGCGCCTTCTCCACGCGTGGAAGGTGCGGCTCGACGGTGTTGATCTTGAGCGCGGCGTCCAGCGCGGGGTCGTACTCGATGACCCGCTGGGCGACGTCCAACGGGATGTCGATCAGGACCGGTCCGGGGCGCCCCTCCTGGGCGACCCGGAAAGCCTCGCGGAAGATCCACGGGGCGGTGGCCGCCTCCTTGATCTGCACGGCCCACTTGGTGACGGGCTTGGCGATCTCGACGATGTCGACCGCCTGGAAGCCCTCCTTGTCGAGCAGGTCGGTGCGCTGCTGACCGGTGATGCACACGATCGGGACCGAGTCGGCGATCGCGGTGTACAGGCCGGTGATCATGTTGGTGCCGGCCGGGCCGGAGGTGCCGATGGCCACGCCGACCTTGCCGGTGGTGCGGGACCACCCGTCGGCCATGTGGGTGGCGCCCTCCTCGTGGCGGACGGTCAGGTGCTCGATGCCGCCGACGTCCTCCAGGGCCTTGTAGAGGGGGAGGATCGCCGCGCCGGGGCAGCCGAAGGCGGTGTCGACGCCTTCATCCTTGAGAACCTCCACGACGGCGTTCATCGCGGGCATTTTCGCCATGGGAGCGAACCCTTCAGTGCTGGGGTGACTGTGTGTGCCAGGGGGTGGGGGCTCCGTCGTGCCGATCCCGGGTGGGCCAACACCCGGGGACGACGGCCGCGCCCCGTGTTCTACGGGAGGATCGGTTTCCTACCGGTCGCGGCCGGAGAGCCGTTCGACGATCTTGAGCAGCGCGGAGTGGTCGAGGCCGCCGTGCCCCTGGTTCTTGAGCGCGGCGACGTACTGCGCCACCTGCGACCCGAGCGGGATCGCCACGCCGGCGGCGCTCGCGGAGTCGGTGATGATGCGCATGTCCTTGTCGTGCAGGGCGATGCGGAAGCCGGGCTCGAAGTCGCGCTCGCGCATGCCCTTGCCCTTGCGTTGCAGGACGGTGCTGCCGGCGAGCCCGCCGCCCAGGACCTCCAGGCCGGCCTCGGTCTCCACCCCGTGCGCCTCCAGGAACACCAGGGCCTCGGCGAGGAGCTGGAGATGGCCGGCCACGATGAGCTGGTTGGCGGCCTTGACCGTCTGGCCGGAACCGCTGGGGCCGACCAGGACCGGGGTGGTGCCCAGGACGTCGAAGATCGGTCGGGCGGCGTCGAAGTCCTCCTGGGCGCCGCCGACCATGATGGACAGCTTGGCCTCGATGGCGCCGGCCTCACCCCCGCTGACCGGGGCGTCCAGGACCCGGAAGCCGCGCTCGGCGCCGGTGGCGGCGAGGGCGCGGGCGACGTCGGGGCGGATGGTGCTCATGTCGATGACGAGCGTCCCGGGCTTGGCGCTCTCGAAGACGCCGTCCGGACCGGTCAGGACGGCCTCGACGTCCGGGGAGTCGGGGAGCATCGTGATGACGACGTCGGCGTCGGCGACCGCGTCGGCGACACCGCCGCCGCGTAGGCCGCCCTCTCCGACCAGGGCGTCGACGCGCTGCGTGCTGCGGTTGTGACCGGTGACGGTGTGACCGGCGCGGACGAGGTTGACGGCCATCGGCAGGCCCATGATGCCGAGGCCGATGAAGGCGATCTTGCGGGCGGACATGGCGGGTCCTTGTCTGTCGGTGTGTGCGCTGTTCACGGGAGCCGGGTGAGGCTTTGGGCGGAGGGGACGGTGGGCTTGTACTCCAGGCCCACCAGGCCCTGGTAGCCGCCGGCCCGGGAAGCGGTGAGGAGTTCGGCGAGGGGGAGTTCGCCGGTACCGGGCTCTCCGCGTCCGGGTGCGTCGGCGATCTGGACGTGTCCGAAGTCGGCGGCGTGCTCGCGCACCACGGCGGCGAGGTCTTCGCCGTTGACGGCGAGGTGGAAGAAGTCGGCGAGGAGGGCGACGTTGTCGGCCCCCGCGGCCTTGGCCCGGGCGACGAAGGCCAGGCCTTCGGCCGCGGTCTTGAGCGGGTAGGTCTCGGACCCGCTGATGGGTTCGACGAGGACCGTGCCGCCGACCTTGGCGACGCCTTCGGCGGCGGCGAGGGTGTTCTCCAGCGCGACGCGGTCCTGTTCGGCCGGGTCGACACCGTCCTGGCGCAGCCCGTAGAGGGCGTTGAAGCCGGTGATCCCCGTGCGTTCGGCGATCTGGACGACGACGTCGACGTTGGCGCGGAACTCGGCGACGCGGTCGGGGTGGGAGAGCACGCCGCGGTCGGGGCCGGGCAGCCGTCCGGCGAAGAAGTTGAGGCCGGTCAGGCGTACGCCGGCGGTGTCGATGGCGGCGACGAAGGCGTCGACGTCGGCCTGCTCGGGGGTGGCGGTCTCGAAGGGCCACCAGAACTCGATGGCGTGGAAGCCCGCGTCCTTGGCGGCCTGAGGGCGTTCGTTGACGGGGAGCTCGGTGAACAGCAGGGAGCAGTTCACCGTGTACCCGAGTGTGTGGCTCATGCGCGGCCTCCAGAAGCTACTTCCACTTTGCGGAAACTACTTTTCACTTTAAGGAATGATTTGAGTGTGCAGCGCCCCACCGAGGCTTGTCAACCACTCTTTCGGCCCCACCCCCACCCCAACGACCGGCCCACCACCCGCGAACAGCAACTTCCCGCGTTCTTCGCGCGAGGACACAGAACCGGGACTTTTTCCCAGAAAGCCCCTTGCCAGTGTTGACAAGGTCACACTGTCATCGTTTAGAGTCCCTTCAATCCGTAATGCGGAATCAGCTATCTGCCCTACGAAACCAAGGTCCGAGCCGCGGGACTCCCCGCCCCGTGGGCCCTGTGCCCCGTGAGCAGGGGGACACCGGCCGGACCCAGGGAGAACACATGCCCGAGACCACCCCGGACACCTCGGGGGCCGTCCCCGAGCCGGGACTGGCCCGCCTGAACCGGCTGTCGAAGGAGGACCTGCGCACCGAACTCGCGCAGTGCCTGGACATCGACCGCTGGGTGGAGGCCGTCGCCACGGAGGCGCCCTTCACCGACCGCGCCACCCTGCTCGCCCGTGCCGACGAGCACGCGCGTGCGATCACCCCCGACGAGGTCGCCACCGCCCTGGCCCGCCACCCGCGCATCGGGGAGAAGGCCAAGGGCGAGAACACCGAAGCGACCTGGTCACGCGGGGAACAGTCCGCGTTCTCCGCCGACACCGACGACGCCTCCACCCGCGTCCAGCGGATCTTCACCTACGCGCAGGGGGAGTACGAGGGTCGGTTCGGGCAGATCTACCTCGTCTGCGCCAGCGGACGCTCCGGCCGTGAACTCCTCACGGACCTGGTCGCCCGCCTGGACAACGACCCCGAGTCCGAACTGGCCGTGGTCGGCGACGAACTGCGCAAGATCGCCGGGCTGCGCCTGGTCAAACTGTTGGAGGCGGCATGAGCCACGTGACCACCCACATCCTCGACGCCGCGCTGGGGCTGCCCGCCCGGAACGTGCCCGTACGTCTGGAGGCGGCCGCCGACGACGCGCGCACCTCCTGGAAACCGGTGGCCGAGGGCCGTACCGACGACGACGGGCGCATCCCCGACTTCGGCCCCGATCGGCTCGACGCCGGGTACTACCGGGTCGTGTTCGACACCGGGTCCTACTTCACCGCGACCGGGCAGAAGGGCTTCTACCCCGAGGTCACCATCGTGTTCGACCTCGCGGACGAGGACGCGCACTACCACGTGCCACTCCTGCTCAGCCCGTTCGCCTACTCGACCTACCGGGGCTCCTAGCCCCGGACCACCGGCCCCGAGAAGGAGGAACACCAGACCGTATCCCCGCCGCACACAAGGCATCCCCCGACTCTTCGAGTGCGTGACAGGTCCTTCCGCATGACCACAGCGGTCCTCCCTCATACGCACAGCGCGCACCGGCGCGAGCGATGAAACGAATCCACACGGATGGAGTTCACCCTGATGGGCATCAGGCTCGGAGACAACCAGTACGGCAAGGCCGAGGTCCGCCTCGTCCACATCAACCGCGACACCGACGTCCACCGGATCAAGGACGTCAACGTCACCTCCCAGCTCCGCGGAGACCTGGAGGAAGTCCACACCATCGGCGACAACGCCAAGTGCCTGCCGACCGACACCCAGAAGAACACCGTCTACGCCAAGGCCCGGGAGTGGGGCGGCGTCGGCGCGATCGAGGACTTCGCCCTTCGACTCGCGCGGCACTTCGTGGACGAGCACGACTACGTGTACGGCGCCCGGCAGGAGGTCCAGGAGTACTCCTGGGACCGCATCACCACCGCCAAGGGCCCGCACGACCACGCGTTCACCCGCCGTGGCGCCGAGACCCGCACCACCGTCGTCAACAAGGACGGGGACAAGGAGTGGGTGGTCTCCGGCTTCGAGGGCCTGACCGTCCTCAAGTCCACCGGCTCGGAGTTCCACAGCTACCCCAAGACCCGGTACACCACGCTGCCCGAGACCAACGACCGGATCCTCGCCACCGACGTCACCGCCCGCTGGCGCTACGTCGGCACCGAACACGACTTCGACAAGGTCTACGCCTCCGTCCGCGGCCTGTGCCTGGAGGCCTTCGCCGAGACGCACAGCCTCGCCCTGCAGCAGACGCTGTACGCGATGGGCAAGGCCGTCCTCGAAGCCCACCCGGAGATCGCCGAGATCCGCTTCTCCATGCCGAACAACCACAACTTCCTGGTGGATCTGTCCCCGTTCGGCCTGGACAACCCCAACGAGGTCTTCTTCGCCGCCGACCGTCCCTACGGCAAGATCGAGGCCGTCGTCGAGCGTGACGACGCCCCCGAGGCAGGCGACGCCTGGAAGGCCGTCCCGGGCTTCATCTAGTACCACGTCGAGGGACCACGTCCCCATGATCGCGACGTGCGGAGCCGAGGCGGCACCGTCTCGGCTCCGACCTCGACAGGACTCCCGTTCTCCGGGGCCCGCATGTGCGGCCGGGCCCCGGTCCCTCGTCGGCGTACCCCGCGACCGGTTCATGCTCCCGTCCGCTCCGCCGACCTGAGGGCACCATCCGAGGACCACCTCGCCTGGCCCACGCTCCAATGGGCCCCGCCGGCCTCAGGCGTACCCGAAATCGGTCCGCCGGGCCGTAGCGACACCACGGATCCCCCGCATCCGCAATCAGGTCTTCCACGACCGCCGATCGCAAAGGCTGGAAACTGGCCATGTCGAACAGTCCGTCCGCGAAGGACTCGGCCACAACGAACGCCACGACCCCCGATCGTCCGGAGGACGAGAAGCTGCCCGTCCGGCTCCTCCTCGTCTACGGGCTCCAGCACATCCTCACCATGTACGCCGGTGCGGTGGCACCGGCCCTCGTCATCGGCAGCGCCGCTGGACTCGCGAACGACCCCGCGGCCATGGGAATCCTCGTCAGCGGCGCGCTCCTGATGGCGGGTATCGCCACGCTCCTGCAAACCGTCGGACACCGGAAGGTCGGCGCGCAGATGCCGATCGTGGTGGCCTGTTCGTTCGTCCCCGTCAGCGCCATCGCCACCCTGGCCGCCGGGCAGGACGGGGAGAACATGCCCGTCGCCCTCGGCGCGTCCATGGCCGCCGGCGTGTTCGCGCTGCTACTGACGCCCTTCTTCGGTCAGCTCATCCGCTTCTTCCCCCCGATCGTGACCGGCACGATCATCACCGTCATCGGCATCAGCCTCATGCCGGTGGCCGCCGGTTGGATCATGGACGACACCACCACGGTCCTCGACGACGGCTCCACGGTTCCGGCCGCCCCCATGGCCAACCTCGCCCTGGCCGGGGTGACCCTCGCGGTCATCCTGATCGGTTCCCGCGTGTTCCCCGGCATCTGGGGACGTCTGTCCATCCTCTTCGGCCTGGTCGTCGGCACCCTCATCGCCATCCCCTTCGGCATGGCCGACTTCAGCCGCGTGGGCGAGGCGGACATCGTGTTCAACCCGACCTCGGTGTTCTACTTCGGCGCCCCCGAGTTCGAGGTCGCCGCGATCGCCACGATGTGCGTGATCATGCTGGTGGTGCTCACCGAGGGCGCCTCGCACATCATCGCGGTCGGCGAGATCACCGGTTCCAAGGTCGACGCCAAGCGCATCTCCGCCGGTCTGCGCGCCGACGTGAGCGGCTCCATCATCGGACCGATCTTCAACACCACCCCCACCAGCTCCTTCGCGCAGAACATCGGGTTGCTGGCCCTGACCGGCATCCGCAGCCGTTACGTGGTGGCCACCGGCGCCGGCATCCTGCTGCTGCTGGGCATGTTCCCGATCCTGGGCGGGGTCATGGCGGCCCTGCCGACCCCGGTCCTGGGAGGGGCGGGCCTGGTCCTGTTCGGCACCGTGGCCGCCAGCGGCGTCAAGACCCTGACCAAGGTGGACTTCACCAACAACCTCAACCTGATCCTGGTGGCCACCTCCATCGGTGTCGCCATCATCCCCCTGGCCTACCCGACCTTCTACTCCTTCCTCCCCGAGGCCGTCGAGATGATCGCGCACTCGGGCATCATCGGGGCGGCGATCGTGTCGATCCTGTTGAACATCTGCTTCAACGTGATCGGACGACCGGCCTCCGGCCCGCCCTCCGACATCGACCGGGAGGACATCGGCAGCGCCGGTCCGGGCGAGGCCAAGTACTCCGACCACGCCGGGCACGCCTACCGCGACGGCACGACCGACCCGGTCTGATCGACGACCCTCCGGGGCGGGCGCACGGGGATCGTGCGCCCGCCCCTCTCTCGTTCCACGGATCCGATTCCGTTCAGCGAAGGTGAATGGTATGCCTGTGAAGGTGACCGACTGGGACCTGCGCAAGCTTCGTGTACTCCGCACCCTCCACGAACGCGGAACCGTCCGGGAGACCGCCGAGGCGCTGTCCATGACACCCTCCGCCGTCTCCCAACAGCTGTCATCGCTGTCCCGACAGGTGGGGGTGGCGCTGTTGGAGGCGCACGGGCGCCGCGTCCGACTGACCGACGCGGCACACGTGCTACTGCGCCACGCCGACGTGGTGCTGGCCCAGTTGGAGCGGGCCGAGGCCGAACTGGACGGATTCGTCCGGGGTGAGGCCGGCCGGGTGCGCGTGGGCGCGTTCGCCACCGCCATCCCGACCCTGGTGGTGCCGGCGTTGAGCGCCCTGCGCCGCACCCATCCGCACCTTCGTACACGGGTGCACCAGGCCGAAGCCGCCGAGGTGTACGAACTGCTCTCCGCCGGGGAAGTCGACATCGGCCTGTCCCTGGCCGCTCACGCCCCCGGTGACCAGGACGGACGCTACGAACGAGGCGAGTTGCTGACCGACCCCCTGGACGTGGCACTGCCCGCCGGGCACCGGCTGGCCGACGCCCCCGCGCCGCATCTGCGCGACCTGTCAGACGAACCGTGGATCTACGGCGCGTCCGGCCCCTGGCGCGACATCACGGTGGCCGCCTGCGCCCAGGCCGGCTTCGTACCCGAGCAGGGGCACGTGGCCTCGGACTGGCGGGCCATCCTCGACATGGTGGCGGCCGGACTGGGGGTGGCTCTCGTCCCACGACTGGCCGCGGCCGACGACGCGCCCGGGGTGGTGCTGCGGACCCCACGGTCGGACCGACCCCGCCGGCACGTGGTGTGGGCGGTTCGCGCGGGTTCGGGCCGACGCCCCCAGATCGACGCGGCCCTGCGCTCCCTTACACGGGTCGCCGAAGAACTACACAGCACAACCGTTCAGTACAAGTGAACGTATAGATCAAAAAGTTTCGCTGGAAGTTATCGGTCTCCCCTGCCAACCTGGATACGTCCCCACCCACCGACGTGACAGGAGAACCATGAGCGGGGCCCAGCCCTTCGATCCTCGTGACTACAACGCCCGGCCCTACGGCGGAGGTGACCCCTACGCCGACTACAAGAAGACCGAGCTCGACTTCTCCGGCCTGGTCGACCTCGCCGACCGACGTCTGGGCGGCGGCGTGCTCGCGGCCAACGACGAGTTCTTCGCCCAGCGCGAGAACCTCCTCAAACCCGAACCCGCCTCGTTCGACCCGCACGCCTTCGGGCACAAGGGCAAGGTCATGGACGGCTGGGAGACCCGGCGCCGCCGCGGCGTCAGCGCCGAACGGCCCCACCCCACCGCCGATGACCACGACTGGGCACTCGTCCGCCTGGCGCTGCCCGGCGTGATCAGCGCCCTGAACGTCGACACCGCGCACTTCCGAGGCAACCACCCCACCGAGATCGGTGTGGAGGCCGCCCAGGTGGAGGGCACACCCACCACCGAAGAGCTGCTCGCCGCCGACTGGACCGAGCTGGTGCCCCGCACCCCCGTGTACGGGCACGCCGCCAACGGCTTCGAGGTCACCTCGACCCGCCGCTGGACCCACCTGCGCCTCAAACAGTTCCCCGACGGCGGCGTGGCCCGCCTACGCGTGTACGGCGAACCCGTCGCCGACCCCGCCTGGCTGGCCGCGCAGGGCGCCTTCGACGTGGCCGCGCTGCTCAACGGCGGTACCGTCGAGGACGCCTCGGACCGGTTCTACTCGCCGCCGGAGAACATCATCGCCCCGGGGCGTTCGCACAAGATGGACGACGGCTGGGAGAACAGGCGCCGCCGCGACACCGGCAACGACTGGGTGCGCTTCCGGCTGACCGCCCAGGCCACCGTGCGCGCCCTGGAGGTGGACACCGCCTACCTCAAGGGCAACGCGGCCGGGTGGATCACCATCAAGGGCCGTGACGCCCGCGGCACCGACCCGGACGCCTGGTTCGAGATCGTCGGCCGAACCCGCCTGGAACCCGACAGTCCGCACCGCTTCGTCCTGGACGCCCCGGTGACCGTGACCCACGTGCGCGTCGACGCGTTCCCGGACGGCGGCATGGCCCGCCTGCACGTCTTCGGCACCCTCACCGAGACCGGTGTGGCCGACCTGGAGTCCCGCTGGAAGGCCACCGGCTCCTGACCACTCGGTCCATCGATGAATCGATGAGGGGAGGGCCCCACCGTTCGTTTCGGTGGGGCCCTCCCTACGTCCGAGGACGGTCTTGCGACCCGAACACGCCTACCGGGTGATCATCCGCCCGTTCACGCTGTCCGCGGTGACCTCGACGCCGCGCAGCAACGTGCGACGCACGCGGCCCTTGAGTTCGGCGCCGTCGTAGGCACTGACCGGGTTGCGGTGGGCCAGCTCGCCCACGGACACCCGGAAGGACTCCTGCGGGGCGAACACGGCCAGGTCCGCCTGGGCGCCCACCTCGATGGCGCCCCTGCCCCGAACCCCGGCGACCCGGGCCGGCCCCTCCGACATCCACCGCACGACCTCGGCCAGCGGAACCCCGCGGCCGGCCGCCTCGGTCCACATCGCCGACAGACCCAGTTGGAGTCCCGAGACACCGCCCCAGGCGGTACCGAAGTCGCCGGTCTCCAGCTCCTTCAGATCCGGTGTGCTGGGCGAGTGGTCGCTGACCACACAGTCGATCAACCCGTCCCGCAGCGCCCGCCAGAGCAGGTCCCGGTTCGCGGAGTCCCGGATCGGCGGGCAGCACTTGTAGCTGGTGTCCCCCGCCGGGATCTCCTCGGCGACCAGGGTCAGGTAGTGCGGGCAGCTCTCCACCGTGAGCGGCACGCCCTCCCCCTTGGCCTGGGCGATCAGCGGCAACGCGGAGGCGCTGGACAGGTGCAGCACGTGCGCCCGCACCCCGGTACGGCGGGCGGTGTCGATGACCCGGGCGATCGCGGCGTGCTCGGCCTCGTCGGGACGCGAGGCCAGGAAGTCCGCGTACTCGCGCCCGGACGCGGCGGGCGCCGAGTCCAGCACCGTGGGGTCCTCGGCGTGCACGATCAGCCGACCGCCGAAGGCGTGGATGGCGGCGGCCGCCGTGTCCAGGTGTTCGGGGTCCAGGTGCCCGAACTCGTCCACTCCGGAGGGCGACAGGAACGATTTGAACCCGAACACCCCCTCCGCCCACAGGTCGGCCAGGGCGCCGGTGGTGTCGGGTCCGGTGTTCTCGGGAACGGCACCGCCCCAGAACCCCACGTCGACGGCGAGCTTGCCCTCCGCCGCCGCCTTCTTCGCCTTGAGGCCGGCGGTGGTGGTCGTGGGCGGCACGCTGTTGAGCGGCATGTCCACGATGGTGGTCACCCCGCCCAGGGCGGCGGCGCGGGTCGCGCTGGCGAACCCCTCCCACTCGGTACGCCCGGGCTCGTTGACGTGCACGTGACTGTCGACCAGTCCGGGCAACAGGACCTCGTCGTCGGCCGGTCGCAGCTCACGGCGGGCGCCGACGGCGTGGTCGGTCCCGGAGAGGACGTCGGTGATGCGCCCACCGTCCACCACCACGGTGACGGGGCGCTCCCCTTCGGGGGTGAGGGCGCGGTCGGCCCGCACCACGAGTTCGTGTTCGCTCATCCCTGCTCCTGTCCCACCCGGCGGGTGGCGAGGGCCTCGATGCCGGCGGCGTCGGTACCGCAGGCGTCGACGACCTCGGACTCCTCCAGGGCACCGCACCGCAGGCCGCGGGCCAGGACGGAGGCCAGCGCCTGGGCGGTGGCCGGTTCGTCCACGACGTTACCGGCGGCGTGGCCGAGGTAGGCCTGCAAGCGCGCCGCCGCGGGGGCGAAGGCCTCGCGGTAGAACGCGTAGGTGGCCAGGTAGCGGATGGGCAGCTGGTTGGGATGCAGGTCCCAGCCCTGGTAGAAGCCGCGCTCCAGGGAGCGCCGCACCAGCCCGGCGTGCAGACGCCACGCGGAGTGGACCTCCTCGGGGGTGCCGGCGGGCATGATGTTGCTGCCGCCGTCGGAGAGCCACACGCCGGTGCCGGCGGCGGCCACCTGCATGACGGACTTGGCGTGGTCGGCCACGGGGTGGGCCAGGCTCTGGTGCGCGGCGGTGATCCCGCAGGCCGCGCTGTAGTCGTAGGTGCCGTAGTGCAGGGCGGTGACGCGGCCCTGTCCGGCCTGGATCATCCGGGAGACCGCGACGGTGCCGTCGGGCAGCAGGATCGACTGGGGGGTCTCGATCTGCAGCTCGAAGCGAATCCGCCCCTGTGCCAGGTCCAGGTCCCTCTCCAGGCGTTCGCTCAGCCAGACCATGGCCTCGACCTGCTCCATCGAGGTGATCTTGGGCAGGGTGAGCACGAGGTTGTCGGGCAGGGATCCGTGTTCCTCCAGGAGGGTGCCCAGGAACATGCCCAGGGTGCGCACCCCGCGGTGTCGGCCGGCGGCCTCCATTCCCTTCATGCGGATGCCGAAGTAGGGCGTGGCCTCCCCCTTCGCCAGGTCCGACGCGAAGGCGCGGGCCACCTTGAGCACGTCCCGGTCCTCGGCCTCGTCGCCGGGGCTGCCGTAGCCGTCCTCGAAGTCGGCGCGCAGGTCCTCGATGGGTTCACGGGCGAGTTTGCCGCGGACCAGGGGCAGGGCGTCGGCGACGGCGGCCTCACCGATGCCGGTGGCCGCGGCCAGGTCGGCGGCCTTGGGGGCGAACTCGTCGAGCGCGGCCAGGGCCTTGGCGCCCCAGTCGGCGGCGAGAGCGGCCCCGACCTTGTCGGCGGGGACGTAGACGCTGTGGATCGGCTGGCGGCCGCCCTGATCGCCCGGGTACTCACGGTCCAGGCGGGCGTCGGCCTCGGCGAGCCGGGAGTCGAGTTCGGTGGCCAGGCCGCTCAGGCCGGGTGGGGTGTCACTCGCCACGTGGGGTGTCCTCCTCCGTCTGCGTCACCGGTCTCCACTCGAAGACCGGTCAAGTTTTCTACATGCGGATACTAACTTTTGCAATTCGGAAGAACAAGAGCTCTCGGGCGGCGAAAATCCGTCGCCGAGAGCTTCCCCGCGTGACCGAGAGCGAAAGACACCTTTCGTATTGCAGAATGAGAGCGTGACCGTAGCGGCCCTCAGCATGGGAGCACGACCCTTGTCAGCCTCACAGACCCCCCCTATGGACCAACCCCGCCCCGCCGCGGAGACGGCCCGTCGCCCCGGTGGCGTACAGTCCCTCGACCGTGCCTTCTCCCTGTTGGAGATCATGGCCGAGGCGGGTGGCGAGGCCTCACTGAGTCAACTCGCCGACTCCTCCGGGCTCCCCCTGCCCACCATCCACCGCATCATCCGCACGTTGGTCGGCAACGGCTACGTCCGCCAACTCCCGTCCCGCCGATACGCCCTGGGCCCGCGCCTGATCGGGCTCGGCGACAAGGCCGCCCAGATGCTCGGCACGTGGGCCCGACCCCACCTGGCCCAGCTCGTCGATGACCTCGGGGAGACCGCCAACCTCGCCATGCTCGACGGCGACAAGGTCATCTACGTGGCGCAGGTCCCCTCGCCGCACGCGATGCGCATGTTCACCGAGGTGGGCCGGCGCGTCCTGCCGCACTCGGCGGGTGTGGGCAAGGCCCTGCTGTCCCAGCTGAGCGACGAGGAGGCGCTGGCCACCGTACGGCGCACCGGCATGCCCGCCGCCACCGAACGCACCATCACCGACCCGGACGCCTTCCTGACCGAACTCCACCGCATCCGGGAGGCCGGCTACGCCATCGACGACGGCGAACAGGAGATCGGCGTGCGCTGCGTGGCCGTCCCCGTCAAGGACGCCCCCTCGGGCATGGCCGTCTCCATCTCCGGACCGGAGGCCCGCGTGAGCTGGAAGTTCGTCGACCGGGCCGCACCCATCGTGCGAAGCGCGGCCACGCTCCTGGCCACCGACCTCAACAACCAGTCCTGAGGCACCCATGACGAGGGGCCCTGACCGTTTTCGGTCAGGGCCCCTCGTCATGCTCACAAGTGCCGGCGGAGACCCAAAATGACTAAGTCTGTTGGTCGAATCCCAGCTTGCGCAGCTGCTTGGGGTCACGCTGCCAGTCCTTGGCCACACGCACCCGCAGATCCAGGAAGACCCGCTGCCCCAGCAGACCCTCGATCTGCTTACGGGCCCGCGAACCCACGTCCCGCAGCCGCGAACCCTTGGAGCCGATCACGATCGCCTTCTGGCTGGAGCGCTCCACGTACAAGGACGCGTAGATGTCCACCAGTTCCTTGCCGGGCTTGGTGTTCTCACGCTCGAACATCTCGTCCACCACCACCGCGATGGAGTGCGGCAGCTCGTCGCGCACACCCTCCAGGGCCGCCTCGCGCACCAGCTCGGCCACGAGCATCTCGTCGGGCTCGTCGGTGAGGTCGCCATCGGGGTACAGCGGCGGCCCCTCCGGCAAGTGCGAGCAGAGCACCTCGGCGGCGGTATCAAGCTGGAAACCACTCTGCGCGGACACCGGCACGATGTCGGCCCAGTCGCCCAGCTCGTTCACGGCCATCAGGTGTTCGCCGAGCGCGCTCTTGTCGACCAGGTCGGCCTTGGTCACCATCGCCACCACGGGGGTGTTTCGCTGGGCGGCCAGTTCCTTGGCGATGTAGGTGTCGCCGCGGCCGATCGGTTCGTTGGCCGGCAGGCAGAACACGATCACGTCCACCTCGACCAGCGTGGACCGCACCAGGGAGTCCAACCGCTCCCCCAACAGGGTGCGGGGTTTGTGCAGTCCGGGGGTGTCCACGATGATCAGCTGCGCTTCGGGGCGGTGCACGATCCCGCGCACCGTCCGCCGCGTGGTCTGGGGACGATTGCTGGTGATCGCCACCTTCTGCCCGACCAGCGCGTTCATCAGGGTGGACTTGCCGACGTTGGGTCGGCCCACGAAGCACGCGAAACCGCTGCGGAAACCCTCCGGATAGGTGGGGAGTTCGAGCGGAACACGGAGCTTCTCGAGGTCGAGATCGTTCATGGGTCCTTCTCAGCGCCGGGTGATGCTCGCGGGCACCCCGTCAGGGGCGGCGATCACCAACACCTGGGTCTTCAGGTCGTCCGCCACAGCGCGGTCGTCCTCGGTCAGCTCCTTGGCCTCGGTGACGACCACCGCGGCCTCCAGGGCGGAGGCCTCGCTGGAGACCGCCGCGGCCACGGCGGCCTGGAGCGCGGACAGGCGCAACGAGCTCAACGACACCGTCGTGGCCACGTACGTTCGGCCGGTCTCATCGCGCACCGCGGCGCCCTCGGCGGTCGCGTTGCGTGCCCGGGAGGCGCGCGCGAGCGTGATGAGCTTGGTGTCCTCGGGGTCGAGCCCCGTCGTGTCCGTCACTGGTCCATGCTCCTTACGTTCTCTTCCTTGCCCGCCTCGGGGCCGGAGTCCTCCTCCGGCAGCCGTTCCACCAGGACGGTCGTCATCCGGTTGCGGCGGCTGCTCTTGCCCTCCAGCGTGAGCCTGAGTCCAGCGTATTCGGCCTGGGCCCCTCCGGCGGGGACCCGGCCCAGCACGAACGCGACGAGTCCGCCCACGGTCTCCACGTCCGACACCTCAAGGTCGAGTTCGGGGAAGAGTTCGGCGAGCTCGCCCAGCGGAAGACGGGCGGTCACCCGAACCCGGGATTCGTCCAGACGCTCCACCGGCGGGATCTCGTGGTCGTACTCGTCGGTGATCTCCCCGACGATCTCCTCCACGATGTCCTCGATGGTGACCAGCCCGGCGGTCCCGCCGTACTCGTCGATGGCCACGGCCACGTGGTTGCGCTGCTTCTGCATCTCGCGCAGCAACTCGTCGATCGGCTTGGTGTCGGGGACGTAGGTGGCCTGACGCATCACGTCGCCCGCGGTCAGCGGAACGTCGTCGGCACCGCCCGCGGCGGCCGCCCAACGGTCGCGCAGCCGCTCCACCAGGTCCTTGAGGTAGACGATGCCGACGACGTCGTCCTCGTCCTCACCCGTGACCGGGATGCGCGAGTAGCCACTGCCCAAGGCGAGGGTGAGCACCGCGTCGGCGTCGGCCTCGCGCGCGGTGAAGACGATGTCGGGCCGGGGCACCATCACCTCGCGCACGGAGGTGTCGTCGAGCTTGAACACGGAGTGGATCATCTGCCGTTCCTCGGCGTCGATGACCTCACCCCGTTCGGCCAGGTCCACCAACTGCCGCAGTTCGGTCTCGGTACTGAAGGGTCCCTCTCGGTCGCCCTTGCCGCGCGGGGTGAGCGCCCGGCCCGCCCCCACCAGCAGCCGGGCCAGGGGACCCAGCACGACCTGTACCGGGTGGATGATCGCGGCACTGAACCTGGCGACGGGTCCGGCGAACTGCCGGCCGAGGATACGCGGGGTGACGGCGATCAGGACGCACTCCACCACGATCATCACGACGGCGGTCAGGATGATCGCGGGCCAGCCGATGCCCAGCAGGAACACCATGCCGATCCCGGCGGCCAGGACGGCGCACACCTCGCACACCACACGCAGGAACAGCAGCATGTTGAGGTGCGCGGTGGGGTCCGCGGCCACCCGTTCCCAGGCGGGACTCGCCTTGACCGCCCGCTCGCCGTAGGTCGCCTCCATACCGACCGCCACCACGCGGGTGACGGCGACCTCGGCGGCCACGAGAAGTCCGGCCAGCGCTGTCAGCACCAGCGCGACGACCAGGGCCAGCGCCCATTCCCAGGGTTCCCCGGTGCTCACCGGTGCCAGATCGGGCCAAAGCGCGCTCATCGTGCGGTCTCGTCCCCTTCGAGCTCTTCCTTCCGCGCGGCCTCACGCTCGCGCCAGGAGGCCAGGATCTCACCCTGGAGCCCGAACATCTCCTTGTGTTCGTCGGGCTCGGCGTGGTCGTAACCGAGCAGGTGCAGGATGCCGTGGGTGCACAGCAGGTCGATCTCGGCCTCGGTGCCGTGTCCGGCCTCCTCACCCTGGCGTTCGGCGACCTGCGGGCAGATGATCACGTCACCGAGCACGCCGGGGTCGCTGGTGCGGCCGGGGCCACCGGGACGCAGTTCGTCCATGGGGAAGGAGAGCACGTCCGTGGGTCCGGGCTCGTCCATCCAGCGCACGTGCAGGTCGGTCATCGGCCCTTCGTCCACCAGCACGACGGAGAGTTCGGCCAGCGGGTGGACGCGCATGGCGTCGAGCACGTGCCGGGCGAGGCGGGAGAGCCTCTCCTCGTCCATGCCGGAGACGCCGGACTCGTTGGCGACGTCGATACTCATCGAATGCGGGTGCCTCACTTGATCGGTGGTGGTCGGCGGGGCGACCCGCCGGGCGTTCTCGCGACAACGCCGTATCCGACAGCGGTGGGCCCGCGCGTTCGGCGGACCCACCGGCCGGTGTCACTACGTACTCTTCCTCAGTCTGCCCGCTCCGGGCCGTCCCCGGAGACGTCCTCTCCCCGGGTGTCGCCCGCGGGTCGGCGCCCGCGACGGGGCCGCGACCCACCCGCGTCGCCGCCGCGCCCGCTCTGAGCGGCGTCGTAGCGGCCGTAGGCGTCGACGATCTGCCCCACGAGCTTGTGCCTGACGACGTCCTCACTGGTCAGCCGGCAGAAGGCGATGTCGTCGATATCACGCAGGATGTTCTCGATGGTGCGCAGCCCGCTGGTCTGTCCACCGGGCAGGTCCACCTGGGTGACGTCACCGGTGACCACGATCTTGGACCCGAAGCCCAAACGCGTGAGGAACATCTTCATCTGCTCCGGCGAGGTGTTCTGCGCCTCGTCCAGGATGATGAAGGAGTCATTGAGGGTCCGGCCACGCATGTACGCCAGGGGGGCGACCTCGATGGTGCCGGCGGCCATCAGCTTGGGGATGGAGTCCGGGTCGAGCATGTCGTGCAGGGCGTCGTAGAGCGGACGCAGGTAGGGGTCGATCTTGTCGTAGAGGGTGCCGGGCAGGAAGCCCAGGCGTTCACCGGCCTCGACCGCGGGGCGGGTGAGGATGATCCGGTTGACCTCCTTGTCCTGCAGGGCCTTGACCGCCTTGGCCATCGCCAGGTACGTCTTGCCGGTACCCGCCGGGCCGATGCCGAAGACCACGGTGCGCTGGTCGATGATGTCGACGTAGCGCTTCTGGTTCAGCGTCTTCGGGCGGATGGTCTTGCCCCGGTTGGACAGGATGTTGGTGGTGAGCACGTCCGCGGGGCGTTCGTCGCCCGGGGCGCCCAGCATGTGGATCATGCGCTCGATGGTGTCCGGGGTGACGTGCGTGCCGCTCTTGGCGAGTTCGATGAGCTCCTCCACGAGGCGGACCACGACGGCCGTCTCCTCGGGGTCTCCCTTGATCGTGAACTCGTTGCCGCGAACGTGGATGTCGCTGTCGAAGGCCCGCTCCAGCGCTCGGAGCAGTTCGTCACCCGAGCCGAGCAGGCTGATCATCGTGTGTTCGTCCGGCACCACGACCTTGACCTGACTGCCGGCGTCCGGGTGCGTGTGAGTTGAATCGGCCATGGTGTGGCCTTACGGCCGCTGTCCCTACCCTTCGGTCACAGACCCCTCGTCGGGGCCGGGTCCCGGGCCAGGCACCGCGGTCGACGGCGCCGTTCCGGCTCACCACGGGGGTTCGGTTCACCCGAAGTGGCCGGTGGGGCCCTGTGTTCGAGTCTACCAAGGCGGATCCGGCGGATTCGAGGAGTTTGTTCGCGCCCCACCGTCACTTCCGGCCACTCACCCGGGGGGCCAGTTGAGGCCACGACCTCCCAGGACGTGCGCGTGGAGGTGGAACACGGTCTGCCCGGCACCCGCGCCGGTGTTGAAGACGAGCCGGTATCCGGTCTCGTCGATGCCCTCGGCCACGGCGACCTCGTGGGCGTCCTGGACCAGGGCGTCCAGCAGGCCGGTGTCGTGGGCGGCCGCGGAGGCCGCGTCGGGGTGGTGGTCGCGCGGGATCACCAGGACGTGGGTTGGTGCCTGGGGGTTGATGTCACGGAAGGCCACCGTCCGCTCTCCCTCACGGACGATCTCCGCCGGCACCTCCCCCTCGACGATCTTGCAGAAAAGGCAGTCGGGGTCGGCCATCGCACACCTTCCATCATGGGACCCTCGCCGTGCGGCGGGGCCCGTACCCGGTTCGTCCGTGGACCATGATGCCGCAGTGGCCCGTAGGTCGCAGGGGACACAAGGAAGAGATGAACCCTCAACCTTTCCGGGATCGTACCGATCCCGGCTCCCCCCACGGGAGTGGGATACGGCACGATAGGCTTGGCGTCCGTGCGCGTCGAAGTGTCCATTCCACCTGCCCTTCGGCCGGATCCGGCGCGTTCGGACGGGATCGCACGACTACCTGGAAAAGAAGAGGTATGCCCTTTCGTAAACCCCGCGACAAGGGTGTGCGTCGAACAGACGTGACGACAGAAACCATGGTCGCCGGAGCCGGCACGGCGCCGCTCTCGGTCGAGTGGGACGCGGACCACGCCGTGACGGAGCTCTATCGAGAGCACTACCGTCCACTCGTTCGACTCGCCACCCTTCTCGTCCGGGACCACGCGACCGCCGAGGAGGTCGTCCAGGACGCCTTCGTGGCCATGCACGGAGCCTGGCGCCGGCTGCGAGACCCCAACAAGGCCCTCTCCTACCTGCGTCAAGCGGTGGTGAACAAGGCCAGGTCCGTCCTGCGTCACCGCGCCGTGGTCGAGAAGCACGCCCCCAAGGCCCTGCCGGACGCCCCCAGCGCCGAGCACGGGGCCATGAACCTGTTGGAACGCGAGGCCGTGATCCGCGCCCTGCGTAAACTTCCCACCCGCCAGCGAGAGGCCATCGTGCTCCGGTACTACGGTGACCTGTCCGAAGCACAGATCGCCGATGCCATGGGCATCAGCCGAGGCGCGGTCAAGAGCCACACCTCCCGTGGTGTTTCCGCGCTCCGCTCTGCACTGGAGCAGACCTCATGAGCAGCCCCAACGATCCGAACGAGATGGAGTTCGAGAACCGACTCCGGCAGGCCCTGCACGCCTCGGCCGACGAATTCACACCGTCGGCCGAGGGACTCAATCTGATCCGTGAGCGCACCGAACGCCGCCGTGGCGCGCTCTGGCTCGGTCTTCCCTGGCTACGCCCCGTCGCCGCGGTGGCGGGGGCCGTACTCATCGCCGGTTCGGTGATCATGTCGAACCCCCAAGTGCGCGACCAGGTGATGGAGATCGTGCCCGCCGGGGCGGACCGCGAGGACACCCCTCCCGCCGCCGGTGAGGAGCAGGGCGGTGACGCGTCCGCTTCGTCCACCGCGAGCGACTCCGCGACCGGGACCAGCCACCCCACCGAGAAGCCCGAGGAGGGTTCCGAGGCCTCCCCCTCTCCGGAGGACGAGGAGGACACGGAGGAGGAGGGCGTGGAGTCCACCTCCAGCTGCCCGCCCAAGGACGAGGTCACGCCCACGGCGACCGACTCCGAGCGGGACAAGGAGGAGCGGGACGCGGCTTCGGCCGATCCCGAGTGCGACCCGGAACAGGAGCCGACCGAGGAACCGACCGGTCCCGGCACGGACCCCGGCACCGCCCCGGAGGACGACCCCGAGGACGACGAGTCCCCCGGTGGCGGCACCCCCGGTAACGGGAACAACGGCGGCGGCGGTACCGAGGACGAGCTTCCCAGCGCCCAGTGACCCGGGTGGCATGAGGACTCCGGTGGTGTGACACCGAGAAAACGAGGAGGACCCGCGCCTACGGCGCGGGTCCTCCTCGTTTCGTTCTACCAGCGCCCGGTTCGGGCCTGGAGCAGTGACAGGGCCGCCACCCCCGCGGTGGAGGTGCGCAGGACCGAATCGCCCAGCAGCGCCCGGACGGCACCCGCCTCGTCGAACGCGGCGAGCTCCGCTTCGGACACTCCGCCCTCGGGCCCCACCACAAGTACGACCTCGGTGACGGAGTCCGGCAGCGGCAGTCGGGACAACCGTTCGGTCGCGTCCTCGTGCAGGACCACCGACAGGTCGGCCTCGGCCAGCAGCGCCGCCGCGCCCTTGCGGTCGACGGGTTCGGTGACCTCGGGCAGGCGCGCCCTGCGGGCCTGTTTGCCGGCCTCCCGGGCCACGGCCCGCCACTTGGCGAGGGCTTTGGCGCCCCGGTCGCCCTTCCACTGGGTGACGCACCGTTCCGCGGCCCAGGGAACGATGGTGTCGACCCCGACCTCGGTCATCGTCTCCACCGCGAGCTCCCCCCGGTCCCGTTTGGGCAGGGCCTGGAGCACGGTCAGACGGGGACGCGGCTCGGGTTCGTCGAGGCGTTCGAGAACCCGGCACAGGAGGGCTTCCTTGCCGAGGACCTCCACCACCTCGCACCGCGCCCGCGAGCCGAGACCGTCGGAGAGATCAACGGTCTCGCCCTCACGGACGCGTCGGACCGCGGCGGCGTGCCGCCCCTCGGGCCCGTCGAGCCGGATCCGGTCGGCGGCCAGGGCCGCGGTGTCGACCAGGAATACCGGTGGGGTCACTTGCCGGCGCCGAAGGCGTCACGGATCTTGGAGAAGAACCCGCCGTGGCCAGGGCTGAACCGGCCCGGGTTCTGGTCCTCCCCGCGCAGTTCGGCGAACTTGCGCAGCAGGACCTCCTGCTCCTCGTCGAGCTTGCTCGGCGTCTCCACGTCCACCCGGATGCGCAGGTCGCCCCGTCCACCACCGTCGAGGTGGCTGACGCCCTTGCCGGGAAGGGTGATGACGTGTCCGGAGTTGGTACCCGGGCGCAGGTCGATGTTCTCTGTGCCGTCGAGGGTGTCGAAGGCGAAGGAGGCGCCCAGCGCGGCCGCGGTCATCGGCACGGCGATGGTGCAGTGCAGGTCGTCACCGTGACGCTCGAAGGTCGGGTGCGACTTCTGGACGATCTCCAGGATGATGTCGCCGCGCGGTCCGCCGTTGGGGCCGACCTCGCCCTCTCCCGCGAGCTGGATGCGGGTGCCGTCGTCGACACCGGCGGGGATCTTGACGGTGCGGGTGACCTTCTCGCGGACCCGCCCCTCACCGGCGCAGTCACCGCAGGGGTTGGTGATGACCGAGCCCTGGCCCGAGCACTGCGGGCAAGGGCGCGAGGTCATGACCTGGCCCAGGAAGGAGCGCGTGACCTGGGATACCTCACCCTGGCCATGGCACATGTCGCAGGTGGTTCGCTGTGAACCGGCCGCCGTCCCCTCACCCTGGCAGGTGTCGCACAGGATGGCGGTGGGGAAGGTGATCTCCTTGCTGACGCCGAACGCGGTCTCGACCAGGTCCAGCTCGATGCGGATCTTGATGCTGCGTCCGCGCCGGACCCGCTCGCGCGGGCCCCGCCCACCGGGCTGGCCGCCGCCGAAGAAGGCGTTCATTATGTCGTCGAAGGCGAAGCCGCCCGCGCCACCGAAGCCGCCGGCGCCGCCACCGCCTCCGCCACCCGGGGCGAAGGGGTCGTGACCCATGTCGAACATCCGACGCTTGTTCTCGTCGGAGAGGACCTCGTAGGCCTGGGTCACCTCTTTGAAGCGATCCTGGGTCGCCGGGTCGGGGTTGACGTCCGGATGCAGCTCGCGCGCGAGCCGCCTGTACGCCTTCTTGATCTCGTCCTTGGACGCGTCGCGACGCACCCCGAGAACCTGGTAATAGTCTCTGGCCACTGAGTTACTGTCCTGCCAAAATCTGTCCGACATACCGAGCCACCGCACGGACGGCGCCCATCGTCCCCGGGTAGTCCATCCGGGTGGGTCCCACCACACCGATCTTGGCCAGCGACTGGTTTCCCACACCGTAGTCGGCCGAAACGATGGAGGTGGATCGAAGGCCCTCGTGGAAGTTCTCGGCGCCGATGCGCACCGTGAGCATCGAGGGGTCCTTCGCCTCACCCAGCAAACGGATGAGGACCATGTTCTCTTCCAGTGCTTCGAGCACGTCCCGCAGACTCGCCGCGAAGTCGACCGCGGCGAGGTTGGCGGTTCCCGCCAGTACGATCTTCTCCTCGTGTCGTTCGACGAGGCTCTCCAGCAGGACCGAGAGGACGGCGACCGCCACGGGCCGGTCCTCCGGGGCAACCTGCGCGGGGAGGTCGTCCACCGCGTCCGGTACGTCACCGAGGTGCTTCCCGGATATGGCGCGGTTGAGCATGTTGCGCAGATCGTCGACCACCTTCTCGTCGACGACGCCCAGACCGTCGATGACGCGCTGTTCGACCCGTCCGGTGTTGGTGATGACGACCATCATGATGCGTTGGCCGCCCAGGGGTACGAGTTCCACGTGCTGCACCGACGAACGGGTCAGCGACGGGTATTGGACGATCGCGACCTGACGGGTGAGCTGCGCGAGCAACCGCACCGTGCGGGCGACGATCTCGTCGAGGTCCACGGCACCGCCGAGGAAGGACTCGATGGCGCGGCGTTCGGCGGCCGAGAGCGGCTTGACCGAGGAGAGCCGGTCCACGAACAGGCGGTATCCCTTGTCCGTGGGCACTCGCCCCGCGCTGGTGTGCGGCTGGGCTATGTACCCGTCCTCCTCCAGCGCGACCATGTCGTTGCGGATGGTCGCCGGGGAGACACCGAGCGGGTGTCGGTCGGCCAACGACCTGGAACCGACGGGCTCGTTGGTGTTGACGAAATCCTCGACGACGGCACGCAGGACCGCGAGCTTGCGCTCATCCAGCAACTCGCCACCTCCTGGCACTCCGTGGTCCTCAGTGCTAATTCTATGCCCGACCGCAAACGCGTGTGGGTACCCGCCGGTAGTAACACGGGAGCGAGGCCGTCTTCTTCCCGACGGATCGGCGACGTGCGCCACCCGACCACGCGGTTCCTGAGCCTGTCACCAGTACACTGCGGCACCGTGGTTACCAATGGAACCGGCCGTTACGGCCGCGACGTTCTGGCCGGAGACCGGCGACTCCCCAAGAAGGGCACGGTGCCCGAGATCCCACTCGACCACGACCTGGTGGTCGAGGACGCCGACGAGACGTTCTGTGGGGCGGTGGTGGCCTGGGACAAGGCCACGGTGACCCTGGAGGACCGTGACGGTGGTCGCCGGGTGTTCGAGTTGGCACCCGCCGCGTTCCTGGTGGACGGGAGACCGGTGACGCTGGTGCGCCCCACCGCGAAGCCGAAGGGCCCGCTGCGCAGCGCCTCGGGATCGATCGCGGTGACCGGCGCGCGGGCGCGTACCGCGCGGGAGAGCCGTATCTACGTCGAGGGCGCGCACGACGCCGAGCTCGTGGAGAAGGTGTGGGGTCACGACCTGCGGGTGGAGGGCGTGGCCGTGGAGTTCTTGGAGGGTGTGGACGACCTGCCCGCGGTGGTGGCGGAGTTCGCCCCCGGGCCGGGGCGCCGGTTGGGTGTGCTGGTGGACCACCTGGTGCCCGGGTCCAAGGAGAGTCGTATCGCCGAGCGGGTGCGCGGCGAGGACGTGCTGGTGGTCGGGCACCCGTATGTGGACGTGTGGCAGGCGGTCCGGCCGGGCGCGGTCGGGATCGGGGCCTGGCCGCGGGTGCCGCGTGGACTCCCGTGGAAGGAGGGGGTCGTGGACGCCCTGGGGTGGCGGATGGAGACGGGTGAGGCATGGCGCCGCATCCTGGGGTCGGTGCGCGGCTATGGTGACCTCGAACCCTCCCTGTTGGGACGTGTCGAGGAGCTCATCGACTTCGTCACGGGCCCCCATCCCCTGGAAGACTAGGCTTGCGGGACCACCGGCCCCACCATTCGGGCACGTCCGATCAGCATCCCCGACAGCGGATCCAAGGAAGACCATGAGCGAGACTCCGTCGAATCCCCCGTCCCCGGACGAGCCGCAGGGGCAGCAACGGCCTCCGCTGCCGCCACAGGCGCCGCAGGCGCCCCCACAGCAGGGCGGGCCGGGGTACGGGCGGACGCCCGGGCCGCATCCGCAGCAGCCCCCGGGCGCCCGGCCCGGTCCCGGTCCCGGTCCCGGTCAGCAGTATCCGCCTCAGCAGCCGCAGCAGCAGGCCCAGATGCCGCAGCAGTACGCGCAGCGGCCACCCCAGCAGGGACAGCCGGGTTTCGCCCCGCCCGCATCCGCGCGACCCGCCGACCACGGGCAGCAGTACGCGCAGCAGCCGCAGGCGCCACAGCAGGGGTTCGCCCAGCAGCCCCAGCAGGTTCCCGGGCAGCAGCCCTACGTTCAGCAGGGGTACGCGCGGCAGCCCCAGCGGTCGAGCGGCGACGATGGCATCCTGGTCGCGATGTCGGCGCACCTGACCGGCTTCATGATCGCCTTCCTCGGCTGGATCCCGCCGCTGGCCATCTACTTCGCCAAGCGCAACACGTCGCCGTTCGTGCGGCACCACGCCGCCGAGGCCGCGAACTTCCAGATCACGATGCTGATCCCTTACGTGTTCGCGGGGGTTCTGTACGTTGGTCTGGGTATCTTCTTCGGGAACCTGGCGTGGATCGGTTCCCTTCTCATCGCCCTCGTATGGATCCTTTCCATCGTCTTCGGCGTCCTAGGGGCCTCAGGCGCGAACAAGGGGGCGTGGTACCGCTACCCGTTCAGCATCCGACTTCTCAAGTAGATACAGCTCTCGCACCGACAAGGAAACCGAGCCATGTCCTACCCCAACGGCCCATCTCCGGAGGATCCGTACTCCCAGCAGGGCGGCCAACCCGGTCAGCCCTCGGGCGGCTATCCCGCGCCCGACCAGGGCGGAGGATACCCGCCCCCGCCGCCCGGTCAGCCCGGCTATGGTCAGAGCGGCCCGCAGCAGCCCGGATATGACCAGGGTGGCCACCCGCAGCAGCCCGGCTACGGCCAGGGCGGTTACCCGCCGCCTCCCGGCTACGACCAGGGTGGTTACGCGCAGCAGGGCCAGTACGGCGGCTACGCCCCGCACCCCGGCATGCAGGGGTCCTCGGCGACCACCGGTCAGCCCAACCAGGACGAGCGCACCATGGGTCTGCTCAGTCACCTGAGCGGCATCCTGCTCAGCTTCCTCGGCCCGCTGATCTTCTTCCTGATCAAGAAGGACGAGTCCCCGTTCGTTCGCGACCAGGCCGCTCAGGCGCTGAACTTCCAGTTCATCCTGTTGATCGGCTACCTGATCTCGGCGGTGCTGTACATCATCTTCATCGGGGCCATCCTGCAGCTGGCCGTGTGGGTGTGCGCGGTCGTCTTCGGCATCCTCGGCGGCATCGCGGCCAACAAGGGCGAGTGGTACCGCTACCCGTTCAACGTCAGCTGGGTGAAGTAGTCTCCGGCCACGACCGGGGCTCGGCTTCGGCCGGGCCCCTTCGTCGTGTCCGGGTCGCGCGTTCGCCGGCGCGACTCAGGTGAGGTCGCGCACGACCGCGTCGGCGAGCAGACGGCCTCGGCGGGTCAGGGCGGCGTATCCGCGGGCGTGGGCTCCGGGTTCCAGCAGCCCCTCCCCCACCAGGCGTTCGGCGGTGGTCAGACCGGAGGCGTCGAGCAGCTCCAGGGGGCAGCCCTGTTCCATCCGTAGTTCGAGCAGGACGCGTTCGAAGCGGCGTTCGTCCTCGGTGAGGATCTCCCTGGCCTGTGCCGGCGTCTCCCGGGCGGCCAGGCGCGCGGCGTAGGCGGCCGGGTGCTTGACGTTCCACCAGCGGGTTCCACCGACGTGGCTGTGCGCGCCGGGGCCCACGCCCCACCAGTGCCCACCGGTCCAGTACAGCGAGTTGTGCGCGCTGCGGCCCTCGGGCGCGCGTGCCCAGTTGGAAACCTCGTAGGGGGTGTATCCGGCGGCGGCCAGGGCCTGGTCGGCCATGAGGTAGCGGTCGGCCATGGTGTCGTCGTCGGGTTCGGTGAGTTCGCCGCGGCGCACCCGGGCGGCCAGCCGGGTGCCCTCCTCGACGATGAGCGAGTAGGCGGAGACGTGATCGGGGCCCGCGCCGATCGCGGCCTCCAAGGACCCCGCCCAGTCGTCGTCGCTCTCACTCGGGGTGCCATAGATCAGGTCGAGGTTGACGTGCTCGAACCCGGCCTCACGTGCCCAGGCCACGCACTGTTCGGGCCGTCCGGGCGTGTGGCCTCGCTCCAGGACGCGCAGGACGTGCGGGCGGGCGCTCTGCATACCGAAGGAGACCCGGCTGAAGCCGGCCTCGCGTAGGCGGCGCAGGTAGTCGAGGGTGACCGTCTCCGGGTTGGCCTCGGTGGTGACCTCGACGTCGGGGGTGAGACCGAAGCGGTCCCTGATGGCGGCCAGCACGCTCCCCAGGTCCTCGGCGGGCAGCAGGGTGGGCGTGCCGCCTCCGATGAACACGGTGCTCACCGGGGGGCGCTCGCCGGTCAGGACCTTGTCGGCGAGGTCGATCTCGGCGATGGCCTGTTCGGCGTAGGTCTCGCGGGAGGAGGTGGCGGTGCCGTCCCGGGAGACGAGTTCCTCGGCGGTGTAGGTGTTGAAGTCGCAGTAGCCACATCGGGTGACGCAGAAGGGCACGTGGACGTAGAACCCGAGGGGCCGGTCGCCGAGTTCGGCGAGGGAGTGCGCGGGAAGCTCCCCGGTGCGGGGCACCGGTTCGCCGTCGAGGGCTACGGAAGGCATGTTCCCAGTGTCGCCGACGGGGCGGGGTGGGCGGGCACGGTCGCGGCCCGGCTGTGGCGGAGAGCTCGCGACATCGAGAGCTCGGACACATACCGACCGGTCGCGGACGTGCGCGGGGGCGGTGATCCGGGGCTTTCCCGGAACGCCCGCCGAGGTGGGACCTTCGTCCTTGGCGGCCATTACCACCGGGCCTCGAAAGGCGCTCGTACAAGGGGTTGTCTTGGAGGTGACACAACAGTTCGGCGAGAGGACACACGATGTCCGACCACACGACCACCCCCCGGAGCGCGCCGATGGAGGGGCGATCCCTCATCGGGTCCCGCGCGGCCCGTTACGTCTTCGCCGTCACCCGGATCTCGATCGGCTGGGTGTTCCTGTGGGCCTTCTTCGACAAACTGCTGGGGCTGGGGTTCGCCACCCCCGCCGAAGCCGCCTGGATCAACGGGGCGAGCCCCACCGAAGGGTTCCTCACCAACGCGGTCGATGGTCCCTTCGCCGGAGCGTTCGGCTCGATCGCCGGGACTTTCTGGGCGGACCCGCTGTTCATGGCGGGGCTGCTGGGCATCGGAGCCGCCCTGGTCCTGGGCATCGGTGAGAGGATCGCCGCCGCCACGGGCGCGTTGATGATGATCCTGATGTGGGCGGCGGTGCTGCCCTTGGAGACCAACCCGTTCATGGACGACCACATCGTCTACGCCCTGGTGCTGGTGGGCCTGGCGTGCGTGCGGTCGGCCGAAACCCTCGGGCTGGGTCGCTGGTGGGGTTCCACCGCCCTGGTCCGCGGGTTCCCCGCCCTGCGGTGACCCGAGCTCCCGTCCCGCGGTGGGTGCGGGACGGGAAACGGGGGTGCGTGCGCGCGGCACGCACCCCCCTTTTCGTGTTCGTGTCTCTTCGTGTTCGGGCGCCCGGCCGGTCAGTGGCCCTGGGCGGCGACCCTGGGTTGGTGTCGGGAGGGCGCCGCGACGGTGTGGGAGGGGGCGGCCGGTACCGCGGTGGTGGAGCCGCGCACGACCAGTTCGGGGTCGAAGACGTACTCGGCGTGGGAGACGGGGTGTCCGGCGATCTCGTCGCACAGGGCTCGCACGGCGGCCATCGCCATGGCGTTGATCGGCTGCCGGACGGTGGTCAGGGGCGGGTCGGTGAAGGCGATGAGCTGGGAGTCGTCGTAGCCGACCACGGAGAAGTCCTGGGGGACGCGCAGACCGCGCTGGCGGGCGGCGCGGATGGCGCCCAGCGCCATGATGTCGGATCCGCAGACCATGGCGGTGACACCGCGTTCGATGAGGCGGTTCGCGGCGGCGTGCCCACCCTCGACCCCGAACAGGGAGAGTTCGACGAGGTCGTCGGCGTCCAGGCCGTGTTCGGTCAGCGCCTGGTGGAAGCCCTCCAGCTTGCGGTGGACCGGGACGTAGCGCTCGGGTCCGCTGGTGAAGCCGATGCGGGTGTGGCCGAGGGCGACCAGGTGGTTGACGGCCAGACGGCCGGCCTCACGGTCGTCGGCGGAGATGAACGCCGCGGGGATGGCGTCGGAGTAGCCGTTGACCAGCACGATCGGCAACCGTCTGGCGACCAGGGCGTGGTAGCGCTCGTGCGAGGCGGAGGTGTCGGCGTGCTTGCCCGAGACGAAGAGGATGCCGGAGACGTTGCGCTCCAGGAGCAGCTCGACGTATTCGTCCTCGGATATTCCGCCGGGGGTCTGGGTGCACAACACCGGGGTGTAGCCACGCTGGGCGAGGGCTCCCTCCGCGGCCTGGGCGAACATCGGGAAGACCGGGTTGTCGAGCTCGGGGATCACCATGCCGACCAACCCGGCGGAGCGTTGTCGCAGCCGCGCCGGACGCTCGTATCCAAGGACGTCGAGGGCGGTCAGGACGGCTTTTCGGGTGTCGCCGCCGACGCCGGGCTTGTCGTTCAGCACCCGCGAGACGGTCGCCTCGCTGACGCCTGCGTGCCGCGCGATGTCGGCAAGTCGTGGACCCATAACGACAACTCTAGTCGAGATCGGCGTCACATGGCAGAAAGTTGACGGTAATCTTGCGCAAGAACTTGCAGCCACTCTTACGGAAGGACCCCGCTGATGCAGCACGAGGCGCACTGGTGGCGTGAAGCAGCCATTTACCAGATCTATGTGCGCAGCTTCGCCGACTCCAACGGGGACGGAGAGGGTGACCTGGCGGGGATCCGCGAGCGTCTCCCCCACCTGGCGGAGTTGGGCGTCGACGCGATCTGGTTGACCCCGTTCTACGTCTCACCGCTCGCCGACGGCGGATACGACGTCGCCGACTATCGTGACGTCGACCCACGATTCGGTACCCTCGACGACTTCGACGCCCTGCTCAAGGACGCCCACGAACAGGGCATCCGTCTGATCATCGACGTCGTCCCCAACCACTCCTCCTCGGAGCACGCGTGGTTCCGCGAGGCCGTGGCCGCCGAGCCGGGCGACCCGGCTCGCGCGCGCTACATCTTCCGGGACGGCAAGGGCGCCGACGGCGAGGAGCCGCCGAACAACTGGAAGTCGATCTTCGGTGGTCCGGCCTGGACCCGCCTCACCCGCCCCGACGGCACCCCCGAACAGTGGTACCTGCACCTGTTCGACCCCGGTCAGCCCGACTTCGACTGGACCCACCAGGAGGTGCACGACGAGTTCGACGACGTCCTGCGCTTCTGGTTGGACCGTGGGGTGGACGGCTTCCGGATCGACGTCGCGCACGGCATGGTCAAGGACCCGGCCCTGCCCGACATCGACCCCGACGCCAAGGCCGACATGCTCGACGGCAGCACCTCGCTGCCGTACTTCGACCAGGACGGCGTGCACGAGATCTACCGTCGTTGGTCGCGGATCGCGTCCACCTACGAGGGCGACCGCGCCCTGGTGGCGGAGGCCTGGGTCGAGGACTCGAACCGGATCGCGCGCTACCTGCGTCCGGACGAGCTGCACCAGGCGTTCAACTTCGAGTACCTGACCGCCCCCTGGGACGCGGCCCGGCTGCGCGAGGTGATCGACGGTTCCCTGAAGGCCAACGGGGCCGTGGGCGCCACCACCACCTGGGTGCTGTCCAACCACGACGTCGTCCGGCACGTGACCCGCTTCGGCGACGGCGAGCAGGGCCTGCGTCGTGCGCGCGCGGCGACGCTGCTCATGCTCGGCCTGCCCGGTTCCGCGTACATCTACCAGGGCGAGGAGCTGGGCCTTTCGGAGGTCACCGACCTGCCCGAGGAAGCGTTGCAGGACCCCAACTGGGAGCGTTCGGGTCGTACCGAGCGCGGCCGTGACGGGTGCCGTGTGCCGCTGCCCTGGGAGGGCGAGGAGGCGCCGTTCGGGTTCGGTCCCGAGGGTTCCATCCCGTGGCTGCCCATGCCCGAGCGTTGGGCCGGGTCGACCCGGGCCGACCAGAGCGGCGTGGAGGGCTCCACCCTGGAGCTGTACAAGACCGCGCTGCGGCTGCGTCGGGAGCTGGACGCCCTGGGCGACGGCTCCATGAACTGGCTGGAGTCGCCCGAGGGTGTCCTTTGCTTCGAGCGCGAGCCCGGTGTTCGGGTGGCCGTGAACATGACCGAGGCGCCGGTGGAGCTGTCCGCCTCCGGTGAGGTCCTGGTCGCCAGTGGCCCGGGTGTCGAGGTGTCCGAGGGCACCTTGACGCTGCCCGCCGAGAGCTCGGCCTGGCTGAGCGTCTGACCACCGACGCCGGGCGGCCCTCGTCCCGGACCGCCCGGCGTCACCCCCTGTTTCACCCCTGCTTCACCCCCAGATCCCCTGATGCGGGGCCACCCCTTCCGTGTGTCCACGGTCCCCGCCGGCTCTTCCTTTGGAGTGCATCATGAGGAAACTTCCTCTCTCACTGTGCGCGGGCACGCTGGCGTTGACCCTGGTCGCGTGTTCGGGCGCGGAGGAGGTCGACGACTACTCGTCGATCCCCTTGACCATCTGGGCCGACGAGGACCGTGCGCAGGCCATGCGGACCTTCGCGGAGGCCTTCTCCCGTGACGTCAACCAGGAGGTGGAGGTGATCGTGATCGACCACGAGGAGCTGCGCGCCAGCTTCCTGAGTTCGCACGCCACCGGCCTGGGCCCGGACCTCCTGGTCGGCCCCCATGACTGGACGGGTGAACTGGCCGCGGCGGAGTCGATCGTTCCGGTGGGGCTGGACCCCTCCCGGTCCGACCTGTTCTCACCGGGCGCCTTGGAGGCGGTCGGTTACGACGGCGAGGTGTACGGGGTTCCGTACGCCACCGAGAACCTGGGGCTGTTCCGCAACACGGACCTGGTCCCGGAGGCACCGGAGTCGATCGAGGACATGGCCCGGATCGGGAAGGACCTCGTGGACGCGGGGTCGGTCGATCAGGCGTTGAGTCTGCAGGTCGGCGAGGAGGGCGACGCCTACCACATCCACCCGTTCTTCACCTCGGCCGGTGGCTACCTGTTCGGCGAGGACGAATCGGGCGACCCGGACCCCACCGAGTTGGGGGTGGCGGCGCCCGAGTCGATCGCGGCCTTCGAGAAGTTGGCCGAACTCGGCGAGGACGGTTCGGGGTTGCTCGATCGCGACACCACCGCCGACAACGCCACCGACCTGTTCGCCACGGGCGCGGCCCCCTTCCTGGTCAGCGGCCCCTGGAGCGTCTCCACCATCGAGACGAACGGGATCCCGTTCGAGGTGAGCCCGATCCCCGGGTTCGCCGACGGCGCCGAGGCGCGCTCCCTGATCGGTGTGCAGACGTTCTTCGTGGCCTCCGGCGCGGCCGAGCCGACGTTGGCCCAGGAGTTGGCCGAGGCCTTCCTCGCCGACCCCGAGCTGTCGGTGATCCTGTACGAGTCCGACCCCCGTGTGCCCGCGCTGGACGCGGCGATGGAGATGGTGGCCGGCCAGGACCCCCACATGGAGGCGTTCCAACGGGCCGGGGAGGGCGGCATCCCCATGCCCGCGATCCCGGAGATGGAGGCCGTGTGGAACCCGTTCTCCCAGGCGACCGCGGACATCATCGGTGGAGCCGACCCGGCGGATGCGCTGACCGAGGCCGAACAACTGATCCTGGAGAGCTTCAGCCCCTGACCCGGGCCCTCGAACGAGCACCGGTTCATGCACTCCCAGTGACCATCACCCGACTGTTTCCAGGGTGTATCCACATCTTTATCCCCAGAGTTTGCAAGGACTTTCATGTCCTGCAAGTTATTGCTAACGTCACATCATCAAGCATGCCCGCAACGGACCCGCAACCTCCAGAACCGCATGCATGCCCTCCGTCAGTCCTCTTGGAAGGAAGACACCATGAGATCTCGAAGCGCGTCAGCGGTCGCAGGCATCGCCGCGATCGCCTTGATGGCGACCGCGTGTGGCAGCGACGGCGACACCGGCGGCGGTGAGGAGGGCTCCGCAGAGGGCACCCTCGTCATCTGGTCCGACCCCGAGCGCGCCGACGCCATCCAGAGCGCCGCCGCCGAATTCGCCGAGGCCAACGGCATCGAGGTCGACGTCCAGAACGTCTCCTTCGACGACATCCAGGGCGACATCGTCAACGCCCACCAGGCGGGCAACGCCCCCGACGTCTTCATCGGCGCCCACGACTGGACCGGCAACCTGCTGCGCAACGGCACCGTCCAGCCGATCGAGCTGCCCACCGACCGCGCCGAGGCGCTGGACGAGACCGCCGTGGAGGCCATGACCCTGGAGGGTCAGCTCCTGGGCGTTCCCTACGCGCAGGAGAACATCTTCCTCATGCGCAACACCGAGTTGGCTCCGGACGCCCCGGAGACCTTCGAGGAGCTCGTCGAGGTCGGCACCGACCTCAAGGACGACGGTGAGACCAGCGAGGTCCTGGCGATGGCGGTCGGCCAGGAGGGCGACCCCTTCCGCATGAACGCCCTGATGACCTCGGCCGGCGGCTACCTGTTCGGGCAGGACGACAACGGCGACTGGGACCCCGAGGACCTCGGCATCGGCTCCGACGAGACGATCGAGGCCATGGAGAAGATCGCCGAGTACGGCGAGGAGGGCGAAGGGGTGCTGCGCCGCTCCATCGACCTGGAGAACGAGGCCTCCCTGTTCTTCGACGGCGAAGCCCCGTTCTTCGTCGCCGGCCCTTGGAACGTCAGTGACGCCAACACCTCCGACATCGACTACGAGATCAGCGCCATCCCCGGTTTCGACGGGCTCGACCCCGCCAGCCCCTACATCGGCTACCAGGGCTTCTTCGTGACCGAGGGCAGCGCCAACAGCGCGCTGGCCGAGGAGTTCGTGGTCAACTACGTCACCGACTCCGACTTCATCCAGACGCTCTACGACGCCGACCCGCGCACCCCGGTGCAGAGCGAGGCCCTGGAGGCCGTCTCCGAAGAGGACCCGAACATCGCGCTGATGGCCGAGACCGGTGAGAACGGCATGCCGATGCCGAACATCCCCGAGATGGGTGAGACCTGGGAGCCCCTGGGTGTGGCCCAGGCCCAGATCATCAGTGGCGCGGACCCCCGTGAGGCCCTGGAGACCGCCCACGAAGCCGTCGCCGAGCGGATCGGCCGGTAACCGTGGCGGCAGACCGTTCCGGCGACGCGGGCGCCTCCTCCAAGGGGGCGCCCGCGGGCCGCAAAAGCCCGAGAGGCCCACTGGCGGGCGGCTCCCTCGGCGGCCAGATCATGAAGATCCTCCTATTGGGTCTCTTCACCGCCCTCGGCGTATGGGCGGTCCTGCCCCTGTACCTCGCGGGTGTGTGGTGGGGAATCGGTCTGGTCGTGGCCGTGGTGGCCCTCGTCTACTGGGTCTACTTCTCCAAGCGCACCGTCCCGGCCAAGTACCTCGTGCCGGGTGTGCTCTTCCTGATGGCCTTCCAGATCTTCCCGGTGCTCTACACGATGAGCACCTCGCTCACCAACATGAGCGATGGTCACCGGGGTTCCAAGGACCAGGCGATCGCGTCCATCGAGGCGTTCTCGGTGACCCGCGACGCCGACTCCCGTGAGTTCGTCCTCACCGTGGCCGCCAACGGCGACCCCGAGACCGGTGAACTGGTCTTCCTCCTCAGCGACGGCGAGGGTGGAACCTACGCCGGCACCGAGGAGGGGCTGAGCGACCTGGTCGGCGCCCAGGTAGACGACTCGGGCAAGATCACCGACACCATCGGCTACACCGTCCTGACGCCCGCCCAGGTGAACTCGCGCAGCGACGAGATGCAGGAGTTCGCCGTCCCCACCGACGAGGGCGCGGGCATCCGTTCCAGCGGCCTGTCCAGTGCCTTCGAGGGCAACGCCGTTCGCGTCTACGACGAGTCCTGCGACTGCATCGAGGACACCGAGACCGGCGTCGTCTACCACGCGGACGACGAGCGCGGCGCGTTCTACGACGAGGACGGTCAGCGCCTTCCCCAGGGGTGGCAGGTCGGGGTGGGACTGGACAACTTCCTCCGGTTCCTGTTCAACCCGACCTTCGCTTCCTCCTTCTTCGGCACCCTGGTGTGGAACATCGTGTTCGCCGTCACGGTCACCTTCCTGGTGTTCGTGGTCGGCCTGGCGGTGGCCCTGACCCTGCACGTGCCCAAGATGCGCGGCAAGGTGGTCTACCGAATCCTGGTCGTGTTGCCCTACGCCATGAGTTCGCTGGCCATGTACCTGCTGTGGCGGGACATGTTCAACGCCGACTTCGGCCTGTTCAACCGCATGCTCGGGTTGCAGGTGGACTGGTTGGGCGACGTGTGGGCGGCACGGTTCGCGGTGATCCTGGCCAACGTGTGGCTGGGCTACCCGTACATGTTCCTGGTCGCCACCGGAGCGTTGCAGGCCATCCCCCGGGAACTGGGCCAGGCGGCGCAGCTGGACGGGGCGGGGCCCTGGCAGGCCTTCAGACACGTCACCCTGCCGCTGCTGATGGTCGCGATGACCCCGATCCTCATCTCCACGTTCGCGTTCAACTTCAACAACTTCAACGCGGTGTGGCTGATCACCAGGGGTGGGCCGTTCGGTTCGGAGGGCACCACCGCGGGTGGCGCCACCGACCTGCTCATCACCTACACGTACAGGCTGGCCTTCAGTGAGGCCACCGCGCAGTACGGCTACGCGGCGGCGTTGTCGGTGATGATCTTCCTGATCGTCTCGGTGATGTCCGTGGTCACCCTGAGTCGGACCAAGGCCCTGCAGGAGGTGGAGCGATGAGCGTCTCCGAAGTCGCCGCCAGGCCCGTCTACCGGCGCAGTCCGAGCGCCCGGTTCACCCTGTGGGCCGGTCGGCTGGGTTGGCGTCACGCCGTCATGTGGGTGATCGCGGCGTTCGCGATCTTCCCCGTGTTGTTCGTGGTATCGGCCGCGATCAACCCGCTCGGTACCCTGAGCAGTTCCCAGTTGTGGCCGACGGGCGCCAGCCTGTCCAATGCCATGGAGCTGTTCCGCAACACCCCGTTCACCACCTGGTACGCGAACTCACTGTTCTTCGCGCTCACCAACGCGGCGGTCACCGTGCTGCTGTCGGCGCTGGCGGCCTACGCCTTCAGCCGGATGCGGTTCAAGGGCCGTCGGGTGGGGCTGATCGGGCTTCTGGTCATCCAGATGTTCCCGCAGTTCCTGGCGATCGTGGCGATCTACCTGATGTTCTCCAACATCGGCGAGCTCTACCCGGCGATCGGCTTCGACACCCGTTGGGGCCTGATGCTGGTGTACCTGGGCGGTGCGCTCAGCATCAACACGTGGTTGATGAAGGGTTTCTTCGACACCGTGCCCAAGGAGCTGGACGAGTCCGCCCAGATGGACGGGGCCACGCACGCCCAGGTGTTCTTCCGGATCATGTTGCCGTTGGTCACCCCGGTGCTGGCGATCGTGGCGCTGCTGGTGTTCATCAACACCATCAACGAGTTCCTGTTGGCCAGCGTGTTCCTGCGGGACACCGACTCCCAGACCCTGGGCCTGGGGCTGTACCAACTGGTGGACTCCCAGCGCAACGCCAACTTCGGCATGTTCGCGGTGGGCGCCATCATGCTGTCCCTGCCCACCCTGGCGGTGTTCTGGTTCCTCCAGCGCTACATCAGCGAGGGCCTGACCTCGGGAGCGGTCAAGGGCTAGCGGTCACGAACGACACCTCGTTCATCGACGAAGGGCGGTGGGGACTCCCCCACCGCCCTTCGTCGTCGCCCGCCGGCCGAAGCCGGACGGACCACTACTTCTTCTTCTTGTCCTCGGGGGCCGACTCCGTGGACAGCGCGGTGATGAAGGCCTCCTGGGGCACCTCGACCCGGCCGACCATCTTCATCCGCTTCTTGCCCTCCTTCTGCTTCTCCAACAGCTTGCGCTTACGGCTGATGTCGCCGCCGTAGCACTTGGAGAGCACGTCCTTGCGGATCGCGCGAATGTTCTCGCGGGCGATGACCCGGGCGCCGATGGCCGCCTGGACCGGGACCTCGAACTGCTGCCTGGGGATGAGTTCGCGCAGCTTCTTGGTCATCTCCACGCCGTAGGCGTAGGACTTCTCCTTGTGCACGATCGCGGAGAAGGCGTCCACCGGCTCACCCTGCAGGAGGATGTCGACCTTGACCAGGTCGGCCACCTGCTCGCCGATGGGCTCGTAGTCCAGCGAGGCGTACCCCTTGGTGCGGGACTTGAGCGCGTCGAAGAAGTCGAAGACAATCTCGGCCATGGGCAGGATGTAGCGCATCTCCACCCGGTCCTCGGACAGGTAGTCCATGCCCTGTAGCTCGCCGCGGCGCTCCTGGCACAGTTCCATGATCTGACCGATGTGGTCGGAGGGGGTGAGCAGGGTGGCCTTGACCATGGGCTCGTGGATGGAGTCGATCTTGCCGTCGGGGAACTCGCTGGGGTTGGTCACCACGTGCTCGGTGCCGTCCTCCATCTCCACCCGGTAGATGACGTTGGGGGCGGTGGAGATCAGGTCCAGGTTGAACTCGCGCTCCAGGCGGGCGCGGGTGATCTCCAGGTGGAGCAGACCCAGGAAACCGCAGCGGAAACCGAAGCCGAGGGCGGCCGAGGTCTCCGGTTCGAAGTTCAGGGCGGCGTCGTTGAGCTGGAGCTTCTCCAGGGCGTCGCGCAGCACCGGGTAGTCGGTGCCGTCGATCGGGTACAGCCCGGAGAACACCATGGGCTTGGGTTCCTGGTACCCGGCGAGCATCTCCGTGGCGGACCGGTTCAGGGCGGTGATGGTGTCACCGACCTTGGACTGGCGCACGTCCTTCACGCCGGTGATGATGTAGCCGACCTCGCCCACTCCGAGGCCACCGGACTTTTGGGGCTCCGGCGCGCTGACGCCGATCTCCAGGATCTCGTGGGAGGCCTTGGTGGACATCATCTGGATGCGCTCGCGCGGGCTGAGCTTTCCGTCCACGACCCGCACGTAGGTGACCACGCCGCGGTAGGTGTCGTACACCGAGTCGAAGATCATCGCGCGGGCGGGGGCGTCCGCGTCGCCGACCGGGGCCGGGATCTGGTTGACGATCTCGTTGAGGAGCTCCTCGACGCCCTCACCTGTCTTGGCGCTGACCTTGAGTACCTCGGAGGGCTCGCAGCCGATGATTCCGGCGATCTCCTCGGCGTACTTCTCGGGCTGGGCCGCGGGAAGGTCGATCTTGTTGAGCACCGGGATGATCTGCAGGTCGTTCTCAAGCGCCATGTACAGGTTGGCGAGCGTCTGCGCCTCGATGCCCTGCGCGGCGTCGACCAGCAGGATCGCGCCCTCACAGGCGGCCAGCGAACGCGACACCTCGTAGGTGAAGTCGACGTGGCCGGGGGTGTCGATCAGGTCGAGCGTGTAGGTCTTGTCGTCCAAGGCGGTGAACGGGATCCGCACCGCCTGGGACTTGATGGTGATACCGCGCTCGCGCTCGATGTCCATGCGGTCCAGGTACTGGGCGCGCATCTGGCGGTCCTCGACGACCCCGGTGATCTGGAGCATCCGGTCGGCCAGCGTCGACTTGCCATGGTCGATGTGCGCGATGATGCAGAAGTTGCGAATCAGCGCGGGATCGGTCCAGTTCGGCTGTGCCACCGTGCTCCGTTCAACGGGTTTGGTTCAGGGTCGTGTGCGCCTGTGGGGGCGGTTTCCCGCCTCGGCCGCGGGCACACGGCGTCCTCCATCCTCCCATGACGCGGGCACCGCCCTCACCGGGTGTATCCCGAGGCGGTACGGCAGTATGGGCGCGAGGCGCGGGTGTCGATGTCCAGATTATGCGAACCGACGCCGGGAACGGACCCGGTGGGTGAGAGCGGGTGGCGTAGGGGTGAAGTGGTTTCTGACACGGCTGTTGGCCGGGGTCGCGGCGGTCCTGGTGCTGGTGGTCGCCGCGGGCGCGCTGTTGAGCTTCCAGTTCTCGGGCACGCCGAGCGACGGGGCCGCCTCCCAGGAAACGGACGCGGCCTGGGTGGGTTCGTGGGAGGACACCGGAGCCCTGGCCGAGCTGTTGGACACCGGCGCGGTGAACACCCTGTACGTGTACGCGGGCGACGTGGCCGCCGACGGAACGGTGGAGCGGGTGCCCGACACCGAGGCGCTGCTTTCGTGGCTGGACTCCACCTACCCGCAGGTGCGTCCGCTGGCGTGGTTGCGGCACGTGGAGTCCGGGTCGTCGTTGCTGAGGGACCGTTTCCCCACCGAGGCCCGTGAGACGCTCGCGCCGACTGTCGCCGAGGTGGCGGCGGACGGTTTCGCCGGGCTGCACATGGAGATCCGACCGGTGACGGTGAACGACCCGTCGATCCCCACGCTGATGGCGATGGTGCGGGAGGAGTTGGGCGCGGACCCGGTGCTGTCGGTGCAGGCCCACCACGTGGAACTGCTCCCCGGTGGTCGCGTGGCGTCGTTCGTCGCCGACGGCGAGGAGAAGTACTGGTCCAAGGGGTATCTGGACCAGGTGACCGAACACGCCGACGAGGTCGTGTTGCCGGGGGTGGACGCGAACATGCCGACCGAGGGCATGTACGGCGGATTCATGGTGCGGCAGGTGACCGAGTCCGTGGCGGCTCTGGGTGGGCGCGAGGACCTGACCCTGCGTTTCGGGGTGCCCGCCTACAGCGGTGAGAAGTGGGGGCCCGGCCATGAGAACGAGAACGCGCTGACCGCGATCGCCGCGATCAGGTTGGGGCTTTCCAGGGCGGAGCCGCCCGAGGAACTCACCACGGGTGTGGCGCTCTACCTGGCCGACGAGGCCGAGGAGGCCGATCTGGACGCCTATCGCACGGGGTGGCTGGGACCGATACCGTGACCTCGCGTTCCCGAGGTCCGAGTGGTCCAACGGATACGGCATAATGGAGAGTCCGTGTCTCGGACTTCCACGTTCGAATTCGAGCCCTTCTGGTCTCACACACACCCTGCGTCGGCGCCCACGCGAGCCACTCATGGAACGGCTGCCCATGAGACGAGCCGCCGGATCGATCGGCGCGCAGATCAAAGTTACTGGAGCACGTTTTCGCATGGCGAACATCAAGTCGCAGAAGAAGCGCAACCGGCAGAACGAGAAGGCTCGTCTCCGCAACCAGGCGGTGCGCTCCTCGCTGAAGACCTCCATCCGGAAGTTCCGCGAAGCCGCCGAGGCCGGGGACGTCGAGAAGGCCACCATCCTGCAGCGTGACGCCGCTCGTACCCTGGACAAGGCCACGAGCAAGGGCGTCATCCACAAGAACCAGGCCGCGAACCGCAAGAGCGCGATCGCCAAGCGTCTGGACGCTCTCCGGTCCGCCTAGGGATCAGATAGCACGCGACCTTCAGGGCCCGGTCTCCCCCGAGGAGACCGGGCCCTTCGCGTCCCCGGGTCGCCCGGGCGGGCCACCCGCGAGTTATCCACAGGTTGAGATCACCCGGTGACAGCCGGTGGTGAGCTCCCTAGCGTTGAATCCATGACCGCTTCGCGCCGGTCACGGCGCCGCACTCCCGTCTCGACCCCCGAGGAACGACTCCGCGCACTCGGCTTGGACTCCTCCCCCTCCGCCAGGCGTCTGCGCGCCCGTATCCCGCGTCCACCCGCCGATCCCGCGACCGTCCCCGTGCCCCGGCCGGGCACCGACGTCCCGAGCGCGCCCTACGCGGTGCGCGACACCCGCACCCCCTATCGGCCCGCCGGGCGGGACTGGCCCGAACGCGCCCCGGAGGACGTGCTCACCGTCCCCGCGCCCGCGCCCGTTCCCGGTCCCGGGACAAAGCGGCCCGAGCCCACCCCTTCGACGGACGAGCCCCACACCGGTTCCGGCCCGTGGCGGGACCCCGGCCGCCGTGGACGTTCGGTGCCGGACCGGCCCACCGGAACATCCCGCCCTCCCGCCGGGTACACGGAGTTGGTCCCGGACGAACCCGCGGCGGCCCTGGACCGGATCACCCGGGGCTGGGCCACCGAGGCCGCGTTGTCGCGTCGTTCCCTGGCCGTACTGGTGGTCTTGGGTCTGCTGGCGGTGGGGGTCGCGTTCCTGATGCTGCGCGAACGCCCCGAGGAGGTCGTCGCACCAGAGCTGGTCACCCAGGCGGCGTCCGACGACGCCCCGCCGGCCGCCTCCGGCGCTCCCCCACCGGACGACGACGCCCCGGACGGCGAGGTGGTGGTGCACGTGGGCGGCGAGGTGAACGAACCGGGCCTGTACACGATGCCCGCGGGTTCCCGCGTGGCCGACGCCGTGGAGGAGGCGGGCGGCGCACTTCCCGACGCCGATCTCGACCTGCTCAACCTCGCCCGGACGCTGACCGACGGCGAACGCGTCCTCGTGGGGGTTCCGCAGGAGGAGATACCGGGTGACGGTGGCGCGGCGGCGAGCGGTGGGGAGGGAGCGACGGTGAACATCAACACCGCCGACGAGGAGGAGTTGCGTTCCCTCCCGGGGATCGGGGAGAAGAAGGCGCGCCAGATCATCGACCACCGGGAGTCCATCGGTGGTTCCTTCGCCAGCGTCGAAGACCTGCTCGGGGTGGACGGGATCGCGGAGAAGACCCTGGAGAACCTGCGTCCGCACGTGACGGTGGGGTGAGTCGACCATGGTGACGTGGTTGGGGACCGACGCGCACGGGTTGGGGCGTCCGCCGGACCTACGGCTGGTCGCTCCGGCCTTGGCGTCCTGGGCCGCGGCACTGGTGGCCTTGGCCGTGCCCGCGTGGGCGGCGTGGTCGTTGGCGGCCGCGATGGCGCTCACCGCGGCACTGGCGTTCCTGGGAGGACGGGCGTCCGCACTGCTCGGGGAGGCTCCGCTCGCCGCCGTCGCGGCGACCCTGGTGTGCGCGGCGACGGTCGCGGCGGTGGCCGGCCTCCACGTGCATCGGACGGTGACCAGCGCCGCGGTGGCCGCAGCCGAGCGGGGCGGTGAGGTGGAGTTCCGTGCCGTGGCGACCGTCGATCCGCGGTCTCGGGCGGGCATGCCCCGGCCGGGAAGGGCGCAATGGGTGGTCCCGGCCCGCACCGTGTGGGTCCGTGTGGACGGTGAGATCCGTGCCTCGCGGGCGTCGGTGGTGGTGTTGGCCTCCGGTGCGGATTGGTCGGGGCTCCTGCCGGGCCAGGAGTTCACCGCGCGCGGGGTGTTCCTGACCGCCGAGGACGAACCACTGACGGCGGCGTTGGTACCGGTGCGCGGGCCTCCGGAGGAGACCGACGGGCCGGGGCGACTCCAGGCCTTCGCCGGTGAGGTCCGCGCCGACCTGAGGGAGGCCGCGTCGGCGCTGCCCCAACCGGAACGCGGGCTGTTGCCGGCGTTGATCGTCGGCGATACCTCTGAGCTGCGGGAGGAGACCGCGGAGGACTTCCGGGCCACCGGGATGACGCACCTGTTGACGGTCAGCGGGGCCAATCTGGCGATCCTGACCGGGTTCGTGTTGGCGGTGGCGCGATGGACCCGGGCGCCGACGTGGTGTTCGGTCCTGGGCGGCGCGGTGATGATCTGGCTGTTCGTACTGGTGTGCCGACCGGAGCCGAGCGTGGTGCGGGCCGCGTTCATGGGCTCGTTGGGGTTGTTGGCGCTGGCCACCGGGCGGGCGCACGCCGGTCTGGGCGCGTTGGGCGTGACCGTGGTGGGCGTGCTGTTCGTGGCTCCGGGGCTGGCGACCTCCTTCGGGTTCGCGTTGTCGACGTTGGCCACGGCCGGGATTCTGCTGCTGGTGCCGGGATGGTCGCACGCCTGGTCGGCGCGGATGCCCCTTCCCGTGGCGGAGGCCCTGGCGGTGGCTGTGGCGGCGCACGTGGCGGTGGCCCCGGTGCTGGTGCTGCTGTCGGGGGAGGTGTCGTGGGTGGCGGTACCGGCCAATGTGTTGGCCGCTCCGGTGGTGGCGGTGGTGACCGTGGCGGGGTCGGCGTTGGCCGCACTGGCGTCGGTCTGGTCGGATGCGGCGACGGTCCTGGTGCACCTGCCGGGACTCGGGGTGTCCTGGATCGCCGCGGTGGCGACGGTGGGGGCGCGGGTTCCGTACGGGGCGCTGCCATGGCGCTCCGACGTGGCCGGGGCGTTGCTGCTGGCGGCCCTGGTGGCGGTGTTCCTGCTGACCCGCGGTCGGCCACGCCGGGTGTTGGCCGCCGTGACCGTCGCGGTGCTCCTGTTGGGACTCTCGGCCCGTTGCCTGCCGGGGGGTTGGCCACCGAAGGGGTGGGCGCTGGTCTCCTGTGACGTGGGGCAGGGAGACGCGTTGGCGCTGTCCGTCGGCCCCGGAGAGGCGGTGGTGTTCGACACCGGGGACGACGTGGAACTGGTGGACGGATGCCTGGAGCGGCTGGGGATACGAGAGGTCCCGTTGTTGATGCTCAGTCACGACCACTCCGACCACGTGGACGGTGTTCCGGGGGTGCTGCGGCACCGCCGGGTCCCGGCGGCGTTGGCCCCCGCGGGTTTCGAGGACACCGCGGTGGGGCGCCTGTTGGCGGAGGAGGGCGTGGAGCTCCTGACCGCCGAGCGGGGACAGACCTTCAGGGTGGGTTCGTGGACGCTGCGGGTGTTGTGGCCACGGCCGGGCTACGTGGGGACGGTCAACGACACCTCGGTGGTGGTCCGGGCGGACGGCACGCACCTGTCGGCGCTGCTCACCGGGGACATCGAGGTGCCGGCCCAGGGTGAGCTGCTGCGCGGGCCGGACTCCGAGCTGTTGGCGGTCACCGTCCTGAACACCCCGCACCACGGGTCGGGTACCCAGGACCCCGCCTTCCTGGCCGCGACTCGGGCGAGGGTGTCGGTGACCTCGGTGGGCGCGGACAACCCCTACGGGCACCCGGCACCGTTCACCCGGAACATCCTGAAACGGATGGCGCCGGTGAACGCGCGTACCGATACGGACGGGGACGTGGCGGTGCTGGACGACCCGGTGCGCGTGGTCTCCCGCGGGCCCTCCCCGGGCCGATGACCCACCGAACGGCACCGGCCGGTCGGTGGGTCGTGGCATGCTCGTGGTATGCCTGCACCCGCCCTCATCACACTCATCGTCGGCGACGAGGAACTGCTCGTCGACCGGGCCGTGGCTGCGGTGGTCGCCGCGGTCCGCGAGTCCGATCCGGAGGTGGACGTCCACGACCTCGTGCCCTCCCAGATCGGCCTGTCCACCCTGGTGGAGGTCACCTCGCCCTCCCTGTTCGGCGACCGCCGGGTGGTGGTGCTCCGTTCCTCCCAGGACCTGACCAAGGACCTGGCGGCGACCGTCATCGACTACCTCAAGAGCCCCGCCGACGACGTGAACCTGGTGCTCACCCACGCCGGCGGCGCCAAGGGCAAGGCGGTGTTGGAGGCCGCCACCAAGGCCAAGGCGCAGCGGATGGACTGCAAGGGCCCCAAGAAGGGTCCGGAGCGGGTGGCGTTCGTCAGGGGCGAGTTCACCACGGCCAAGCGACAGATCACTCCCGACGCCGCGGAGGCCCTGGTCGACGCGGTCGGCACGGACCTGCGGGAGATCGCCGCGGCCTGCACCCAGTTGATCGCCGACACCGAGGGCCGTGTGGACGCCGCCGCGGTGGCCCGCTACCACTCGGGCAAGGCCGAGGCCTCCGGGTTCACGGTGGCGGACCGGGCCGTGGAGGGGCGTCTGCCCGAGGCCCTGGAACAGCTGCGCTGGTCGCTGGCGGTGGGCACCGCACCGGTGCTGATCAACAGCGCCCTGGCCGGGGCGGTGCGCGGGATCGCGGTGGCCGCCCAGCCCCCGCGTGGGATGAGCGAGGCCGATCTGGCCAAGCGGGCGAAGGTACCACCGTGGAAGATGCGGTCCCTGCGCCAACAGGCCAGGGGATGGAGCCCCGCCGGGGTCACCCGTGCCATGGCGGTGGTCGCGGAGACGGACGCGCTGATCAAGGGCGCCGGCCGTGACCCCGAGTACGCGTTGGAGCGCGCGGTCATCGAGATCGCCCGCGCCCGCAGCAACCGCTGAGGCCGTCAGCGGATGGTCTGACCGCCCTGCCACACGCGCAGGGTCTTCAGCCCCATGGACCAGGCGAAGGCACCCTCGTGGTCGGCGTCCCACTGCACCATGTCGGCGAGACCGCCCGGGGCGATCCGTCCACGGTCGTTGAGTCCGAGGGCCCGTGCGCCGCCGACCGTGGCGGCGTTGAGCGCCTCCTGCACGGTCATCTCGAACATGGAGACCGCCAGGGAGATGACCAGGGGCATGGAGGTCGTGCCGGACTGGGCGGGGTTGTGGTCGGTGCCCAACCCCACGGGGACACCGTGGTCGAGCAGGGCTCGCACCGGCGGGGTGCGGCGTTCGTGCAGGGCCGTGGTGGGGCAGGCGACCACCGGTGTGCGGGTGGCGGCCAGGGCGAGCATGTCCTCGTCGTCGGCCTCGTGCATCAGGTCCACGGAGGTGCAGCCGAGTTCGGCGGCCATGCGCACGGCGCCGTGGCGGGGCCGTGAACAGGCGTGCATGGTGGTGCGCAACCCCACGGACTGTCCCACGCCGAGCAGCATGTGGGCGTCCTCGGTGGTGAACTGCTGGTTGTCGCAGTAGATGTCGACCCCGTCGGCGCCCGCCATGGCGGCGTCGCCGAGCCAGGAGGCCGCGGTGGCCACGTATTCCTGGGGGCGGCCGAAGAACTCGGGCGGTACCCCGTGCGCGGGGAAGAACGTGACGTGCAGGCGCGGCATGCCGGGTTCCTCCTCCAGGGAGCGCAGCAGGCGCACGTCGGCGAGTTCGCCGTCCCGGGTGAGGTGGTAGCCGGTCTTGGCCTCCACGGTGGTGCAGCCGGAGAGCACCCAGTGCCGGAGCCGTTCGCGGACGGCGTTGCACAGGGTCCAGGGGTCGGTTCCACGGGTGATGGTGACGGTGGTGGACACTCCTCCGCCGGCGGCGAAGATGTCGGCGCGGGTGGCGCCCTTGGCCCACATGTTGACCTCGGCGTAGCGGTCGCCGGCGTACACGGGGTGGCAGTGGGCGTCGATGAGTCCGGGGGTGACGAGTCCGCCGTAGATGTTGACGATCTCGTCGACGCCGGTGAGGTCCTCCATCACGCCGGGAATGCATTGTGGCAGCTCGGCGGCGGGTCCGACCCAGGCGATGCGGTCGTTGTCGATGAGGACCGCCGCCTTGGTCAACAGCTCGTTACCGGTCCAGAGGCGACCGATGTTGGTGAGGAGTACTACCGACATCAGATGGTCCGCCCCCGCCGGTCAGGTCCGTTGCGCGCCACGCGAACGGGGGGCGCGAAGAACACGGGCGGACATGGCGACCTCGTATCTGGCTGTGCTTCCGACAGGGCCGTGGGCGGCCTGGGGCCACCGCGCGGTACCGGGTCAGTGGGGGCGCACCGTCGGGGGGCGGAGGCCACTGCCGGCCAGTGCTCCAAAACCGTAGTCCATTCGCCGACGCCGTGTACACCTCCCCACAGGGACGAATGCGAACGTTCCGGGGCGAAGTTCGCGGAATCGTTGAGTGACGAAGAGCACCCGAATTGCGCTTGAGCTGCGATGACCCGCGTCACGGGTGGAAAACGGCCTATCTCTCAGAACACGAGAGACCCGGAAGACGCCCGGGGCCGGGGTGTCCATGCGGACTCCCCGGCCCCGGGCGTGTCACCGTCCGGAGGACGGCCTCCGGTCAGACGGTGCTCAGCGCGTACCCCTCGAACCTGGCCGCGAGCGACGCGGGCACGAACGCGTGCAGCTCGGTGCCGTCCGCGGTGTGCTCCTCGGTGACCACGCGCCCCTCGTCGTGGGCGCGGGCGATGAGGTCGCCCCGCGAGTACGGGACGAGCGCGCGCACCTCCTCGGCGATCTCGGGAAGCGCCTCGGCCAGGGCCGTCACCAGGCCCGGGATGCCTTCGCCGGTACGCGCCGAGACCTCGACCAGGTCGGGGTATCGGGTGCGCAGGGTCTTGACGATGTCGGGGTCGGCGGCGTCGACCTTGTTGAGCACCATGAGCTCGCGGACGTCACCGGCCTCGATGTCGGCGAGGACCTCGTGCACGGCGGAGATCTGCGCCTCGGGGTCGGGGTGCGAGCCATCGACCACGTGCAGGATCAGGTCGGAGTCGGCGACCTCCTCCAGGGTGGAGCGGAAGGCCTCCACCAACTGGTGCGGCAGGTGGCGCACGAAACCGACCGTGTCGCTGAGCGTGAAGCCGCGACCGTCGGGCGTGCGGGCCTGACGGACCGTCGGGTCCAGGGTGGCGAACAGCGCGTTCTCCACCAGCACCCCGGCTCCGGTGAGCCGGTTGAGCAGACTGGACTTGCCCGCGTTGGTGTACCCGGCCAGAGCGACCGAGGGCACCTGTCGGGTACGACGGACGTCGCGCTTGACGTCGCGGGCGGTGCGCATGTGGACCAACTGCCGGCGCAGCTTGGCGACCCTGTCGTGGATCCGACGACGGTCGGTCTCGATCTTGGTCTCACCGGGACCGCGCAGACCCACTCCGCCGTTGCCGCCACCACCGGCGCCACCGGCCTGGCGGGACAGGGAGTGGCCCCAACCGCGCAGTCGTGGCAACAGGTAGTTGAGCTGGGCGAGTTCGACCTGGGCCTTGCCCTCGCTGCTGCTCGCGTGCTGGGCGAAGATGTCCAGGATGAGCGCGGTGCGGTCGATCACCTTGACCTTGACCACGTCCTCCAGCTGGATCAGCTGACCGGGGGTGAGCTCGCCGTCGGTGATGACGGTGTCGGCGCCGGTGGCCTCGACGATGTCGCGGAGCTCGGCCGCCTTGCCCTTACCGATATAGGTGGCGGGGTCCGGCTTGGAACGGCGCTGGGTGATGCCTTCCAGGACCAGGGCACCGGCGGTCTCGGAGAGTGCGGCGAGTTCGGCGAGCGAGTTGTCGGCGTCGGCCTGGGTTCCCCGGGTCCAGACTCCGATCAGGACCACGCGCTCCAGGCGCAGGGCCCGGTTCTCGACCTCGGTGACGTCGGTGAGTTCTGTGGACAGCCCCTGAACGCGACGTAGCGCGTGGCGTTCGGCCAGTTCCATCTCGCCCTGATCGGGCGAGCCCTCACGGAACGCGTCCTCGGCCTCGTGGCCGGTTCGGTCGTCTCCGTGGAAGTCAGCAGTATTCATATCCCTCCAGTTGGGTCAACGCGGGTGGCTCCGGGAATCTTCCCTGGCTCGATGGTGGCATCCGCCTTGAGTGAAGGCACGTTAATTATCGCGGCCGGTGTGACACAAGCCACCAGGACACGGTCGCCGTGTAACCTTCGAAAGTGCGGCGAGACCAAAGAAACCACGTATTTGCGGAAGAAGATTCACGAAGCTTCCCTTAGCGGAAACTTCACCCGCCATCGACACCGCGAGTGACGTTGACCGCTTGACATCGAGATAGTAGTTTCACTTCCACATACCAGAAGCTTATTTCGTATTGCGGAAGGTTTTCCATGGGCGCCACGCACGGGGTCGAGATCACGGGACCCCTCAACGACCGGTTCGACGAGATCCTCACCGACGACGCCCTCGCGCTCGTCGCCGAGCTGCACCGCACCTTCGAGTCCCGCCGCCAGGACCTCCTTGCCGCGCGCAGGACCGTCGAGGCGCGGGTCGCGGCCGGGGAGGACCTCGACTTCCTCCCCGAGACCAAGCACATCCGTGAGGACGACTCCTGGAAGGTCGCGCCCGCCGCCCCCGGCATCACCGACCGCCGCGTGGAGATCACCGGACCGACCGACCGCAAGATGACCATCAACGCGCTCAACTCCGGCGCGAAGGTGTGGCTGGCCGACCTTGAGGACGCCAACACCCCGCTGTGGGAGAACATGATCCAGGGGCAGCTCAACCTGCGCGACGCCCTGGACCGGCAGATCGACTTCACCTCCCCCCAGGGCAAGACCTACGCCCTGAAGGAGGACTCCGAGCTGGCCACCATCGTCGTGCGCCCCCGAGGCTGGCACCTGGACGAGAAGCACATCCTCGTCGACGGTCAGCGCACGAGCGGCGGCATCGTCGACTTCGCGCTGTACTTCTTCCACAGCGCACAGCGTCAGATCGACAAGGGCAAGGGCCCGTACTTCTACCTTCCGAAGATGCAGAGCCACCTGGAGGCCCGCCTGTGGAACGACGTCTTCGTCCTGGCCCAGGAGCGGCTGGGCATCCCGCGCGGCACCATCCGCGCCACCTGCCTGATCGAGACCATCCCGGCCGCGTTCGAGATGGAGGAGATCCTCTACGAGCTGCGTGAGCACTCCGCGGGTCTCAACGCCGGCCGCTGGGACTACCTGTTCAGCATCATCAAGACCCACCGCACCCGCGGCCGCGGGTTCCTGCTGCCCGAGCGCAACGCCGTCACCATGACCGCCCCGATGATGCGCGCCTACACCGAACTGCTGGTCAAGACCTGCCACAAGCGCGGCGCCCACGCCATCGGCGGCATGGCCGCGTTCATCCCGTCCCGCAAGGACGAGGAGGTCAACAGGAACGCCTTCGCCAAGGTCCGCGACGACAAGTCCCGCGAGTCCGGTGACGGCTTCGACGGCTCCTGGGTCGCCCACCCCGACCTGGTCCCGATCTGCCGCGAGATCTTCGACGGCGTCCTGGGCGAGCGGCCCAACCAGATCGACAAGCAGCGCCCCGACGTCGAGGTGACCGCGGCCGACCTGCTCGCCGTCGACCAGACCCCCGGCGGCGTCACCAAGGCCGGTCTGCGCGCCAACATCAACGTCGCCCTGCAGTACCTGGCCGCCTGGATGGGTGGCAACGGCGCGGTGGCCATCCACAACCTCATGGAGGACGCCGCCACCGCCGAGATCTCCCGTTCGCAGATCTGGCAGTGGCTGCACAACGACGTCACCCTCGACGACGGGCCCAAGGTCACCGCCGAGCTCGTCAAGCAGATCATCGAGGAGGAGCTCGTCACCATCGAGGACGCCCTCGGCGCCGGCTACGACGAGGGCTTGTTCGAGCAGGCCAAGGAGCTGTTCACCGAGGTCGCCCTGGACGACGAGTACGTCGACTTCCTGACCCTGCCCGCCTACGAGCGCATGCCGTAATGGTCAGTTATATTTCATAAAACGGAAGATTGTTTCCACCGCACCCCTTGTCTCGGCAAGGGGTGCGGTCGTACGGTCCCTCTGCGAGGTCGAGTCCTTCCGACCGCACCAGGGGAGACGCCCATGGCCACGTCCGTACGCCCGACGAGCATCCCGGCGGCGCTGACCGCCCTGGTCCCCCGACTACGCGAGATCTGCGGTGAGGACGGTGTCCTCACCGACCTCTCCCGACGTCGCGTCTACGAGAGCGACGGCCTCACCTACCACCGCGCCACCCCGGGCGTGGTCGCCCTGCCGACCACCACGGCGCAGGTCGCAGCCGTCATCTCCCTGTGCGCCGAACACGGCGTCCCCTACGTTCCCCGCGGCGCCGGCACCGGCCTGTCCGCGGGAGCGCTCCCCCACGCCGAGGGAGTCCTCCTCGTCACCTCGCGCATGCGTCGCGTCGTCGAGATCGACCTGGAGAACGAGTGCGCCGTGGTCGAACCCGGCGTGGCCAACCTCGACATCACCCGTGCCGCCGCCCCGTACGGCTACTACTACGCGCCCGATCCCTCCAGCCAGCAGGTCTGTTCGGTCGGCGGCAACGTCGCGGAGAACTCCGGCGGGGCGCACTGCCTCAAGTACGGGTTCACCTCCGGGCACGTGCGCGGTCTGGAAATCGTCACCCCGTCCGGCGAGGTCGTGGAGCTGGGCGGCAAGGCGACCGGCGCGCACGGATACGACCTCATCGGCGCGTTCATCGGATCCGAGGGCACCCTGGGCGTCGCCACCCGCGTCACCGTCTCCCTGACCCGCTCGCCACAGAAGACCGTCACCCTGCTGTCGGCGTTCACGTCCATGGACGCGGGGGGTGAGGCCGTGGGCGCGATCATCGCCGCCGGGGTACTTCCGTCCGCGATCGAGATGATGGACGTGTTGGCCATCGAGGCGGCCGAGGCGGCGGTGGCCTGCGACTACCCGGCGGGTGCCGCCGCGGTTCTGGTGGTGGAGTTGGACGGGCCGGCCTCGGAGGTCGACGCCCAGGTGGAGAGGGTGACCGAGCTCTGTTCCGCCAGCGGTTCCTTCGAGACCCGCACCGCCAGTGGCGCGGAGGAACGGGCGCTGATCTGGAAGGGCCGCAAGTCCGCCTTCGCCGCGGTGGGCCGGATCAGTCCGGCCTACATCGTGCAGGACGGGGTGGTGCCGCGCACGGCCCTGGGCGAGGTGCTGGGCCGCATCGCCGCGTTGTCCGCCCGGACGGGCATCCGGGTGGCCAACGTCTTCCACGCGGGTGACGGCAACCTGCATCCACTGGTGTTGTTCGACGACGCCGAACCCGGCGCGGGAGAGCGCGCCGAGGAGGTGTCCGGGGCCATCCTCGACCTGTGCGTGGAGCACGGGGGCTCCATCACCGGTGAGCACGGGGTGGGTGTGGACAAGGCGTGCAAGATGCCGCGCATGTACTCCGACGACGACCTGGCCACCTTCGACCTGTTCCGGCGGGCGTTCGACCCCGACGGGATCGCCAACCCGGACAAGCTTTTGCCCACCCCGCGTCTGTGCGGGGAACGGCCCGGGGTGCGCACCGGGGCGCACCCCTTGGTGGAGTCCGGGCGGGCCGAGCAGTTCTGACCCCGGACGGCGAGAGGTGGGAAGGGCGAGCGTGAAGGACTTGGACGTCGAAGGCGTCACCCTGCGGGCGGGGATCGGGGCGGACGCGGTGTGCGGGGTCGCACCCGACCGTGTGGCCCGTCCCGAGGACACCGAGGCGCTCGGACGGCTGCTGGCCGCCGCCCGTGACGCCGGGGCGACGGTGACCCCGCGCGGGGGCGGCACCGCCCTGGACTGGGGTTCGCCGCCCCGATCCCTCGACCTGATGGTGGACACCTCGGCGCTGTCCTGGGTCGACCACAACGCCGGCGACCTGGTCGTCGAGGTGGGCGCGGGTACGCCACTGGCCGAGCTTCGGCGGACGCTGGCCGAGGCCGGGCAACGCCTGTCCTACGACCCGGTGCGCGTGGGCGGGACCGTGGGCGGTGCGTTGGCGACCGGGGTGAACGGACCCCGTCGGTTGCTCGCCGGAACGCTGCGGGACCTGGTGATCGGGATGACCGTGGTGCGCGCCGACGGGGTGGTGGCACGCAGCGGTGGTCGCGTGGTCAAGAACGTGGCCGGGTACGACCTGGCCAAGCTGCACACCGGCGGCTACGGAACACTCGGGGTGATCGCCTCGGCGGCGTTCCGGCTGCACCCGTTGCCACCGGCCGTTCGGGTGGTGGGCGTGCCGCTGCGGTCTCGGGAGGGGACCGAGCGGGTCCTGTCGGCGCTGCGGGCCACCACGGTGGTACCCGCGGCGGTGGAACTCGACCACGGTCGGTTGTGCGTGGTCCTGGAAGGAACCACCGAGGGTCTGGTCCCCCGGGTCGAGGAGACCGTTCGGGCGTTGGGCGGGGACGACGTGGAGATCGCCGAGGCGCTCCCCGAGGGGTGGGGCGTCCTGCCCACCGAGGGCACCCTGGCGCGGGTCCTGGTACCTCCGGCCGACGTTCCGGCCCTGGTCGAGGATCTGGACGCCCTGGCCGGCGACGTCCGATGGTACGGGTCGATCCCGGCGGGGACCCTGTACCTGTCGTTCGCTCCCGGTACCCCCGCCGACGTCGTGGAGAAGATGTCGGCGGCGGTCCGCCGCGCCCCCGATCGGTCCGCGGTCCTGCTGCGCGCCGAACCACACCTGCGGGAGGCCGGGGTCGATCCCTGGGGCGAGGTTGCGGGCCTGTCGCTGATGCGGGCGGTCAAGGACTCCTTCGATCCCGACCACCGACTCTCGCCCGGCCGCTTCGCCGGCGGGATCTGAACCGTTCACCGAGCGCCTCCTGGGAGGATCCCGTGACCGAACGACCGACCGAACCGGCAGCCGGACCGGAACGACTCTTCGGCGATCTGCTGAACGACTGCGTGCACTGCGGTTTCTGCCTGCCGACCTGCCCCACCGACGTGCTGTGGGGCCAGGAGATGGACTCCCCGCGCGGGCGCATCCACCTGATGTCGCAGATGCACGAGGAGGACGTGCTCACCGAGACCGCCGTCGGGCACTTCGACAACTGTCTGGGCTGTCTGGCGTGTGTGTCCTCGTGCCCGTCCGGGGTGGCCTACGACGCGCTCATCGAGCACACCCGGTACCGGGTCGAGGAGGAGTACGAACGCCCTCGGGGACAGCGCGCGCTGCGCGGGGCGGTGTTCTCGCTCTTCCCGTACCGCAACCGCCTCCGGGCCATGCGCGGCCCGCTGCGCGCCTACCAGGCGAGCGGGGTCTCGTCGCTGATCCGCAGATCCGGGATCCTGGACCGGATCTCGCCGACCCTGGCCACCATGGAGCGCATCGCCCCGCCGCTGTCGGCTCCCCCGCCCCCGCTGCCCGAGCTGGTACCCGCCGTGGGTGAACGACGCGCCCGGGTGGGCATGCTCGTGGGCTGTGTGCAGGGCGCGTTCTTCCCCGAGGTCAACACCGCGACCGCCCGGGTACTGGCCTTGGAAGGCTGTGAGGTGGTGATCCCGCGCGCCCAGGGCTGCTGCGGAGCGCTGTCGGGTCACTCGGGCAGGCTGACCGAGTCGGCCGGCTTCGCCAAACGGCTGGTCGAGGTCTTCGAGGCACGCCAGGTGGAGCGGATCGTGGTGAACTCGGCCGGCTGCGGCTCCAGCATGAAGCACTTCGACCGGACCCTGGAGGAGGCGGGCGCGGGCACGGCCTGGGTGGAGCGCGCCCGGGCGATCTCGGCGAAGGTGGTGGACCTGACCGAGTACCTGGTCGCCCTGGGACCGCGCGCCGAGCGCCACCCGATCCCGCTCCGGGTGGCCTACCACGACGCCTGTCACCTGTCCCACGGCCAGGGGATCACCGACCAGCCCCGTGAGCTCCTCCGACAGATCCCCGGTCTTGAGGTGGTCGACCTGCCCAACAAGGAGATCTGCTGCGGTTCGGCGGGCGTGTACAACCTGTTCAAGCCCGAGGCCGCGGGCGAGCTGGGCGACCGCAAGGGGCAGGACGTGGCCACCACCGGCGCGGAGGTACTGGTGTCGGGCAACCCCGGGTGTTCACTGCAGATCGCCTCGGCGATGGAACGCGCCGGCACGCCGGTGACGGTGACCCACACCGCGCGACTCCTGGACGCCTCCCTGCGCGGCCTGAGAGCGGAGCGACTGCTCGGGGTCAGACCAGGACGGTCTCGCCCTCTGCGACGATGACCGCGGGGCCCCGGAGGCGGGCACCCGAAGCGTCCAGGTGAACGGTGCACTCGCCGCCCAGGACACGCACCTTCCAGGTGGAGCTTCGGCCCTCGGGGGCGGCCGCGGCGGCGGCCGCGACGATGCCGGTGCCGCAGGAGCGGGTCTCGCCGGAGCCGCGCTCGAACACCCGCATGTCCAGCACCCCGGGAGCGACCTCGTTGTAGACCTCGACGTTGGCGCCCTCGGGGAAGGCCTCGGGGTCCAGTTCCGGGGGCAGGCTCAGGTCGACGTCGGCGACCGGGATGTCGACCTCGCAGGCCAGATGCGGGTTGCCCACGGAGATCTGGTCGCCGTGGACGACCTGACGGGCGAGCTTGGCCGAGGAGGTGCCCTGCATCTCCACCCGGCCCATGTCTATGGTGACGTCACCGTCGTCCTCGATGACGACCTCCTTGGCGCCGTCACGCGTGCCGACCTCGAACCGGTCGGCGTCCACCAGCCCGGTGTGCAACAGGTAGCGGGCGAAGACGCGCACCCCGTTTCCGCACATCTCGGCGACGCTGCCGTCGGCGTTGCGATAGTCCATGAACCACTCGGCCCGTTCGGCGGTGCGCGCCGCCGGGGCGAGGGCCTCGCCGAGCTCACGCGTGCGGATCACCCGAAGGACGCCGTCGGCGCCGATGCCCGCTCTGCGGTCGCACAGCAGCCGGACGTCCTCCTCCGTGAGTCGAAGCTCCCCGTCGGGGTCGGGGAGGATCACGAAGTCGTTCTCTGTTCCGTGGCCCTTGGCGAATCGCATGCGGCCATCCTAGGGGCGCTCGTGGACATGACCCGACCATCGATCCTCCGTTGATGGTCACGAGCCGTGCCCGGCGTGGTTACGCTGGAGGAATGATCAAGGTGATCGCGGTCGTGGGCCCGACCGCTGTGGGCAAGTCGGACCTGGCCGTCGACCTGGCGGAGCGGTTGGAGGAGAGCACCGGACGCCGGGGCGAGGTGATCAACGCCGACTCCATGCAGCTGTACCAGGGCATGGACATCGGCACCGCGAAACTCTCCGAGGCCGAACGTCGTGGTGTCCCCCACCACCTGTTGGACGTGTGGGAGGTGCACCAACCCGCCGACGTGGCCAGCTACCAGAGCATGGCCCGCGAACTCGTGGAGGACTGCGCCGACCGGGACGTCATCCCCGTGCTGGTGGGCGGTTCCGGACTGTACGTCCGAGCGGTGCTGGACCACATGGAGTTCCCCGGCACCGACCCCGCGGTGCGCGCCCGTCTGGAGGCCGAGTTGGCCGACGTGGGGCCGGGTCTGCTGCACGCCCGTCTGGCCGATTCCGATCCCGAGGCGGCCCGCACCATCCTGCCCGGCAACGGACGACGGATCGTCCGCGCGCTGGAGGTCATCGAGCTCACCGGCAGGCCGTTCACCGCCAACCTGCCCGACCACACGTCCTTCTACCCGTGCCTGCAGTTGGGGTTGACCACCCCGCGCCCCGAACTGGACGAACGCATCGACCTGCGCGTGGAGCGCATGTGGGACCAGGGTCTGTTGGAGGAGGTCCGCCGACTGGACAAGCAGGGGCTGCGCGAGGGCCGCACCGCCGCCAAGGCCCTGGGATACGCCCAGGCGTTGGCGCAGCTGGACGGGGAGATCACCGAATTGGAGGCCAAGGAGAGCACCGCCCAGGCCACCCGTCGGTTCGCCCGCAGGCAGGAGTCCTGGTTCCGCCGGGACCCGCGCGTGCGTTGGCTGCCCTACGACTCCCCCACCCTGACGGAGCGGGCGATGGCCCTGGTCGAGGCGGCCCTGACCGGCCGCGGCGACGAACCGGGCGAGGCCCTGGTGGACGTGGCCACCATGGTCCCCTTCCCGCAGGGCCGAGACCAGGACACCTGATCAGGCCTTGAGCCACAGGGCGACGTGGTAGCCCACGCCGTAGGGGGCCTCGTAGGCCAGGGTCTCCGCGTCGAAGGGCCGCTCCCCCGCCGCGCCCGCCAGGGCCTGCCAGGCGGGGCGGCCCGCGACCATGAGCGCACGGGCGGTGTCGGGGTCCAGCCCGGCCAGATGAGCCGTGTCGGCCTCGGCCAGGGCTTCGGCGACGGCGTCGTCGTAGGGGATCGCGCGTTCGTCCACGTATCCGGGTGAACTCTCGGTGCGGCGTGCGCTGCCGTCCCCCATCACCAACAGGACCACCCGCGCGGCGGAGTCGGCCAGGGCCGCGCCCCGTTCGGCGGCCCGCTCCGGGGTGACGTCGGCGGGTAGTTCCAGGTAGCCGTCCGGGGTGAGGCCACCGCGTTCGGCCAGCCATCGGCCCGTGGTCGCCGCCAGGTCCAACACCCCCGGGGCCGGTCCCACGCGTACGTCCACGCCGTAGGCCCGTAGGTCCCCACCGGTGTCCGCTCCGTACTCCCGTTCGATGGGGCCACGTCCCACCACGTACAGCCGGTCGGCCCCGCGGCGGGCGAGCGCGGTGACGGCACGGTCACAGGCGGCGCGCAGTGGGTCGAGTTCGGCGCGAGCACCCTGGGCGACCTCGGGGAAAAGTACTGGCGGATGGGGACACACGGCGGCGGCGATCAACACATGAGGAGGCTACCGCCGAATCACCGGTACCTCTTGTGCGGGGCGTCGGGTCGATCTATCGTTGACTTCGTGACCGGTTTTGAAATCCGGTCAGGAAGTCAGCGACATCGACCCGAAGACGACGAGGTACCACCGTGACGACGAGAAGCGGCTCCAGGACGGCCAGGGAGGCCGAACGCGCCCGACGCGCGGCACGCATCCTGGACGTGGCCGGGGAAGCCCTCGTCACCTGGGGATACACCAAGATCACGATGGAGGACGTGGCGCGTCGGGCCGACGTCGGCAAAGGCACCGTGTACCTGCACTTCCCCACCAAGGAGACGCTGTTCAGCACGGTGCTGGTGCGCACGCAGATCGAGGTCGGCACCCACCTGATCGAACGTTTCCGGGCGGATCCCGCGGCGGTCCTGCCGAGTTCGATCGCCCGTGAGATCCACCTCGCCCAGGAGCGATGGCCGATCCTCAAGGCGCTGCTCACCAGTGACAACAACACCCTCGGCTCGATGCTCACCGCCGTCGGCGAGGAACGCGGCGACCTGATCAGGCGCCGGGCCCGGGTGATGCTCACCTACACCGAACTGCTGCGAAGGCACGGTCTGCTCCGTGCGGAGCGCACCGCCGAGCAGCAGAACCACATGTTCGTCTCGACCGTTCTGGGGGCGCTGGTCACGCCGTCGCTCCTGGAACTGCAGTCCTATCCGCTTCCGGACTTCGCGACACGGGCGGACATCCTCGCCGACACCGTGCACCGCGCCCTGGAGTCACCCGCGAGCCCTGAGGCGTTGCTCGCGGCCAGAGACGAGATCCTCCCCCTGTTCGACGCCCTGCTGGCCACGGCCCGGGACGTCCTGGCGGAGTATCTCCCACCCGTAGGCTGACCTCCCCTTTGGAGGGGACATGAGCACTCCGACGCTTCCCGACCTGACCTCACCCGAGGCGGCCGCCGAACTGCCCGGCATCCTGGAACGCCTCCGCGAGGCCGGGGGTTCGGCCCCCGCCTCCTTCGGTGGATCACCCGCCCGGCTGTTCGTCGACGACACCGACGCGCGCACCATCCTCAGCGACAGGCGCTTCGTCGTGGACGCCGCGAACATGGAGGGGGAGACCACCTCGCTGTCCCGTCCCGAACTCCTGCGTCACCTGGGGATCGAACCCGACCTGATCGTCTACGCCACCCAAGGTGTGCTGGACAAGGACGGAATCGACCACGTGCGTCTGCGCAAGCTGGTCTCGCGCACCTTCACCGTGCGCCGGGTCCAGGCGATGCGCCCCGGTGTCCAGGCCATCACCGACGAGCTCCTGACCGAACTGCCCGACCACGTCGAGGACGGCTCGGTCGACCTGCTCCAGCACTTCGCCTACCCGTTGCCCATCAGGGTCATCTGCGACCTGGTGGGCGTGCCCGAGGAGGAACGCGACATCTGGCAGGTGTGGAGCCACGCCCTGACCTCGTTCGACCTGAGCGATCCCGCGCGGCTCAACTCGACCCTGCGGGAACTGACCGCCGCCTCACGACGACTCATCGCCGCCCACCGGGCACGGGAACACGACGACCTGTTGGGCGACCTGGTCCGGGTGACCGACGACAACGGCGACCGCATGTCCGAGGACGAGCTGATCACCATGATCCTCTCGCTCGTCATCGCCGGGCACGAGACCACCGCCAACCTCATCGGCAACGGCACCCGCGCCCTGCTCGCCCACCCCGACCAGCTGACGCTGCTCAAGGACGACCCGGAACTGCTGCCCGCGGCCGTCCACGAGCTGCTGCGCTGGTGCGGCCCGGTGTTCCAGACCCGGATGCGTTACGCGACCGAGGACGTGGAACTGAACACCGGCGTGGTCCGACGTGGAGAGGCGGCCATCGCGATGATCGCCGGTGCCAACCGCGACCCGAACGTGCACCCTGATCCCGACCGGCTCGACCTCACCCGCCACCAGGGCGTTCCCGGTGAGGCCCACGTGGCGTTCGGGCACGGCATGCACTACTGCCTGGGCGCCGCCCTGGCCCGGTTGGAGGGTCAGGTGGCCTTCGGGTCCTTGTTCGGAGCCTTCCCGGGCCTGTCCCTGGATCCGGACAGGCCCGCCTCCCGACAGCCCAACTTCGCCTTCAACCGCTTGGAGAACCTGTTCGTGCGGCCGTAGGTCCGGTCGAGGTCGGGGTCAGACGTCGCAGCAGCCGCCGGCGGGGGCCGGCTGTTCGTCGGGGACCCCGATCTTCGGCATGCCGAGCAGCACCTCGGGCTTGCTCACCTGGACCGGCCTGCCCTGACGGGCGTCCCAGGCGTCGCCGGCGCGGGTCCGACGCAGTTTCCGAACCCCGGAGTCCGCGACCAGGTGGTGCGGGGCCGCGTAGGTGATCTCGACGGTGACCATGTCGCCGGGGCGGGGCTCCTCGCCGTCGCCCAGGCCGAAGTGCACCAGACGGTTGTCGGGGGCGCGGCCGGACAGGCGGCGGTGTTCGCCGTCCTTCTTGCCCTCGCCCTCGGCGACCATGAGCTCGACCTCCCGACCGACCAGCTTCTGGTTCTCCTCCCAGGAGATCTGGTCCTGCAGGGCCACCAGGCGCTGGTAGCGCTCCTTGACGACCTCCGGCGACACCTGCTCGTCCATGGTGGCCGCCGGCGTCCCGGGGCGCTTGGAGTACTGGAAGGTGAACGCCATCGCGAACCGGGACTCCCGGACCACGTGCAGGGTCTCCTCGAAGTCCTCCTCGGTCTCACCGGGGAAGCCCACGATGATGTCGGTGGTCAGGGCGGCCTCCGGCATGGCGGCCCGCACCTTCTCCACGATGCCCAGGAAGCGTTCCTGGCGGTAGGAGCGACGCATGTCCTTGAGGACCTTGCTCGACCCCGACTGCAACGGCATGTGCAGCTGCGGCATGACGTTGTGCGTCTCGGCCATGGCCTCGATGACGTCGTCGGTGAAGTCGCGCGGGTGCGGGGAGGTGAAGCGGACCCGCTCCAGCCCCTCGATCTCGCCACAGGCGCGCAGCAGCTTGGAGAAGGCCTGACGGTCACCGAACTCGCTGCCGTAGGCGTTGACGTTCTGCCCGAGCAGGGTCACCTCGGTGACGCCCTCCTCGACCAGCGCGCGCACCTCGGCCAGCACGTCACCGGGACGGCGGTCCTTCTCCTTGCCGCGCAGCGCGGGCACGATGCAGAAGGTGCAGGTGTTGTTGCAGCCCACCGAAATGGAAACCCAGGCCGCGTACGCGGACTCGCGACGGCTGGGCAGCGTGGACGGGAAGTGCTCCAACGACTCGGCGATCTCGACCTGCGCCTCCCGCTGGACGCGCGAACGCTCCAGCAGGGTCGGCAGGGAGCCGATGTTGTGCGTTCCGAACACCACGTCCACCCACGGGGCGCGGCGCACGATCTCGCCGCGGTCCTTCTGGGCGAGGCAACCGCCCACGGCGATCTGCATCCCGGGGTTGGCGTCCTTGACCGGACGCAGGTGCCCGAGGTTGCCGTAGAGGCGGTTGTCCGCGTTCTCTCGGACCGCACAGGTATTGAAGACGACGATGTCTGCGGTGGTGTCCTCGGCTGCGCGCGCGTACCCAGCGTCCTCCAGCAGACCGGAGAGGCGCTCGGAGTCGTGGACGTTCATCTGGCAGCCGTAGGTCCGCACTTGGTAGGTACGACTCTGGCTCACCGGTCCAGGCTATCCGCTCTTGGACGGGCCGCCGTCCCGGAGACCGGAAGCGAGGGCGGACACGGTGGGTGGCCGGTATCGGCCGGCCGATGGGGACTTCGATCCTGACCTGGGTATCTCCCGAAGGCCTCCGCACGGAGGGAGCCCGACGAGATCACGGGGAGTCACGAATGAGACGCTACAGAACGGAACCGCCACTCGTTGCGACGAGGGCGGATCCATGCGTGCCATCACATAACGGTTTCGCGAATCACGCCGTAACAAGTCTGCTACTGGCGAAGCCAGGTGGCGTTTTCGTGATGACACGGCAACTCGGACCCATTAGGTTCCGATCATGACTTCAACTCCTCTCGTCGTGCTGGAGAACGTCAACAAGCACTTCGGCGACCTGCACGTGCTCCGCGACATCGATCTGACGGTGAACTCCGGCGAGGTGGTAGTCGTCATCGGTCCGTCCGGATCCGGCAAGTCGACGCTGTGCCGCACGATCAACCGGCTCGAGACGGTCGACTCCGGCACCATCTCCCTCGACGGACAACCGCTGCCCGCCGAAGGCCGCGGTCTGGCCAAGCTGCGCAGCGACGTCGGCATGGTCTTCCAGTCCTTCAACCTGTTCGCCCACAAGACCGTTCTGCAGAACGTGACGCTGGGCCCGATGAAGGTGCTCAAGCAGTCCAAGTCGGACGCCGAGGCGCGCGGCATGGAACTGCTCGACCGGGTGCAGATCGGCGACCAGGCGAACAAGTACCCAGCCCAACTCTCCGGCGGCCAGCAGCAGCGCGTGGCCATCGCCCGAGCCTTGGCGATGAACCCCAAGGTGATCCTCTTCGACGAGCCGACCTCGGCCCTGGACCCCGAAATGGTCCAAGAGGTCCTCGACGTCATGACCGACCTGGCGAACGAGGGCATGACCATGGTCGTGGTCACCCACGAGATGGGGTTCGCCCGTCGCGCGGCCAACCGGGTCGTGTTCATGGCCGACGGACAGATCGTCGAGGAGAACACCCCCGACGAGTTCTTCACGTCCCCCCGGTCGGACCGGGCCAAGGACTTCCTGTCCAAGATCCTGACCCACTAGTCCGCCCCCGGACGATGACCCAGCAGCTTCGCACGCTCAAGGAAGAGGTACCCCACATGCGAGCCCGTCGCATCAACACCGTTCTGGGCGGCGCCGCCGTCCTCGCTCTGGCCCTCACCGCCTGTGGTACCGCCGAGGTCGGCGACTCCGGCGGCGACGGAGGCGAGGGCGGTGGCGACACCATCACCATCGGTGTCAAGTACGACCAGCCCGGACTCGGCCTCGACGAGGGCGGTTCCCCCGTCGGCTTCGACGTCGACGTCGCCACCTTCATCGCCGAGGAACTCGGCTACTCCGCCGACCAGATCGAGTGGACCGAGGCAGCCTCGGCCAACCGCGAGTCCTTCCTCCAGCAGGGCACCGTGGACATGATCATCGCGACCTACTCCATCACCGACGAGCGTCGCCAGGTCGTCGACTTCGGCGGCCCCTACTACGTCGCCCAGCAGGACATCCTGACCCAGGCCGACAACTCCGACATCACCGGGCCCGAGGACCTCGACGGCCGCGTGCTGTGCTCCGCCTCCGGTTCCCGTTCGGCGCACAACATCACCGACGAGATGGAGATCGACGCCGAGCTGCGCGAGGCCGGCAACTACTCCGAGTGCCTGGAACTGCTCGGTAACGGCACCGTCGACGCCGTGACCACCGACAACACCATCCTCGCTGGCTTCGCGGCCCAGAACCCGGACGAGTTCCGGATGGTCAACAACCCGTTCGGCGAGGAGAAGTACGGCGTCGGCCTGCCCGCCGGTTCCACGGAGCGTTGCGAGGAGGTCAACGCGGCCATCACCAAGATGTGGGACGAGGGCGCGGCCACCGAGTACCTGGAGAACGCCTTCGGCGCGACCGACTTCGCCTACGAGGAGGAAGTCCCCGAGCTCGAAACCTGCGCCTAAAACCGTCATTTGACCTCGTTCGGAAGGTGGGGCCGACAACCGGCCCCACCTTCCGGGCCTTGACCGGCTGGGACCCATGGAAGCCTTTCTCAGCAATATCGACAGGGTCGTCGACGGTTTCTCATGGACCGTCAGGCTGACCCTGCTCAGTGCCTTCTTCTCATTCATCCTGGGCATCCTGCTCACCGCGATGCGGGTCTCCCCTGTCCCGCTGCTCCGCGGACTGTCCACCGCCTACGTCGAAGGCATCCGCAGCACCCCGCTGACCCTGGTGCTGCTGTTCTGCGGTCTGGGCCTCAACAGCGCCCTGGGCGTGAGCCTGGCCGACAGCGTGGCGATGGACGTGTTCTGGTGGGCGGTGATCGGCCTGTCCGCCTACACCTCCTGCTTCGTGTCCGAGACCCTGCGCTCCGGCATCAACACCATCCCCCTCGGGCAGGTCGAGGCGGCCCGTTCCCTGGGCCTGACCTTCACCCAGAACCTGCGCCTGATCGTCGTACCGCAGGCGTTGCGCACCGTAGTGGGTCCGCTGGGCAGTGTGCTCATCGCGCTCACCAAGAACACCACCGTCGCCTCCGTCGCGGGGTTGGGCGTCCAAGAGGCGTCCCGGGAGATGAAGCTCATGTTCGACCAGGGCATCGCTCCGGTCCTGCCGACCTTCGTCGGATTCGCGATCGGGTTCCTGATCCTGACCCTGCCGATGGGTTACTTCTTCGGCTGGCTCGCCAAGCGTGTGGCGGTGGTCCGATGAGCATCCAGACCTCGGTTCTCTTCGACGTTCCCGGGCCCCGCGCCCGGAAGCGCAACGTCCTCTACACGGTCCTCACCGTCTTCTTGGCGTTGATCGGCCTGTCCATCCTGTACCTGGGGTTCAACCGGACCCTGACCGACCGCGAGTCGAGCCTGTTCAGCGCCGAGACCTGGGCGGTGAATCCGGCGGGCCAGTGGGCCGCCGACATGTGGGCGCCGTTCCTGCGCGCCGACACCTGGACCGGATACGTCATCCCCGGTCTGCAGAACACGCTGACCGCGGCGCTGACCGCCTCGGTGCTGGCCGTCGTGTTCGGTCTGGTCTTCGGCATCGGCCGGCTGTCGAAGCACTGGTGGATCCGCGTGCCCTCCGGGGCCATCGTGGAGTTCTTCCGTGGCATCCCCCTGCTGATGCTGATCTTCTTCACCATGGCGCTGCCCATCGTGGCCTGGCAGGTGTTCAACGTTCCCACCGGCACCTTCCAGGTGACCGCGCTCGCCGCGGTCGTCACCGGTCTGACCCTGTACAACGGGTCGGTGCTGGCCGAGGTGTTCCGGGCGGGCATCCTCGCGGTGCCCAAGGGACAGAGTGAGGCCGCCGAGTCCATCGGCATGAGCCGGACCCAGACGATGTGGACGATCCTGATCCCTCAGGCCGTCACGTCGATGATGCCCGCGATCGTGGCGCAGCTCGTGGTCCTGTTGAAGGACTCCGCACTCGGCTACATCATCGCCTTCCCGGAGCTGCTGCGCAGCTTCACCCTGCTGGCGACCCGGGAGAGCAACGTCATCCCGGCGGCGATCATCTGTGCCCTCATCTACATCGTGATCAACCTGACGCTGAGCAGGGTCGCGATCTGGCTGGAGCGTCGCAACGCCCGGCGCGGCAGGCCCTCGGCCAAGCCCACCGCCGCGGGAGGCGCTCCCTCCGAGGTGAACGGCACCCGTGGTTCCGACGAGAAGCCGACGGGGGAGACCGGCCCCGACAAGGGCTGACCGGGCCCGCTCCACGGCTCACGCCGCGGCCCCGTCGAACGCACCCCGAGTGCGATCGGCGGGGCCGCCGCCGTTTGTCCCTCCGAGTACCGGTCAGGGCTGCACAGCGACCCCGTGGAGCACTAAGGTCGACATGTCATCTCATCACACACGACCCATCCTGAGCGGGACATGTCTGAACTGTCGAGCCCTCATGGCCGCTGGCCATCGCCTATCAGCGCCGGAGACGTCGCCCGAGGAACGCTGCTGCCCGCGTTCCCCTCTGTTCGAGGCGACGAGGTCTGGTGGCAGGAGTACCGACCGGCCGAGAACGGCCGCACGACCCTGGTACGGCGGGACTCGGACGGGTCCGTGCACGACCTGCTTCCCGCGCCCTGGAACGTGGGAACCCGGGTGCACGAGTACGGAGGGCGCTCCTACCTGCCCGTCCCCCGCCGTGACGACAAGGCCATCCCCCGCGTGGGCGTGGTGTTCGCCGACCACGACACCCAGCGGTTGTTCCTGCTGGAGCGGGGCGCCAAGGATCCCCTCCCCCTCACCCCCGAGCCCGCGCGCAAGGCGGGGCTGCGGTACGCCGATCCGGTCCTGAGCCCGGACGGCAAGCAGATCCTTTGCGTGCGCGAGGACCACACCGGTGCGGACCTGAGCCGCTCCATCGTGTCGGTTCCGCTCTCCGGGCGGGGCGCCACGGACCCGACCGCCATCCGCGAACTGGTCACCGGGGCGCGCTTCTACGCCTCCCCCGCCCCCTCCCCGGACGGACGCCACCTGGCCTACGTGCGCTGGAACCACCCGCGGATGCCCTGGGACGGTACCGAACTTCGCGTGGGCGAGCTCACCGAGACCGGTCTGCTCGGCGAGTACACGCTCAAGGGCGGGGTCGACGAGTCCGTGCTCTCCCCCACCTGGGTCGATGACGACTCCATGTACCTGGCCTCGGACTGGCCGGGCTTTTGGAACCTCTACCACGCCGGTCTCAAGGGACAGGCGATCGCGCTCTACCCGGCCGAGGAGGAGTTCCACGAGGCGCCGGGGCGCCTGGGCGACCGTTCCTTCTGCGCGCTGGAGAACGGCAAGGTGGTGACGCTGCACGGCGACACCGCGCTGCGCCCCGCCCTGTACGACCCCGACACCCTGGACCTGGAAGACGTCCCCACCGACCTCACCTCCTGGTCCCAGGTCGACTCCGACGGGCTCAACGTCGTCGCGGTGGCCGCCTCCCCCGACTCCGCGCCCTGCGTGGTGCGTCTGGACCCGGCCCGCCGCAGCGTGGAGATCCTGCGCCGGTCCCTGGAGCAGGCCCCGGACGCCGGCTACCTGCCCACCCCCCGCCGGGAACGCCTGCCCGGCCGCTACGGGGCCACGGTGCACGCCAACGTGTACCCGCCGACCCACCCGGACCACGATGGGAGCGAGCCCGCGCCGTACGTGGTGTGGGCGCACGGCGGGCCCGTCGGCCACTCCCGCCGGGAACTGGACCTGAACAAGGCCTACTTCACCAGCCGCGGCATCGGTGTGGTGGACGTGGACTACGGGGGTTCCACCGGCTACGGGAGGTCCTACCGCAAGCGTCTGCACAAGGAGTGGGGCGTGGTGGACGTGGAGGACTGCGCCGCGGTCGCCCGCGCCCTCGTCGACCGCGGTGTCGCCGACCCCGAGCGCCTCGCGATCCGCGGCCCCAGCGCCGGGGGCTTCACCGCGCTGTTGGCGCTCACCGGTGACACCTTCGCCTGCGGGGTGTCCTACTTCGGTGTCGCCGACCTGCTCGGCCTCGCCGAGACCACCCACGACTTCGAGTCGCGTTTCCTCGACACCCTCCTCGGCCCACTTCCCGGCTTCATCGAGACATACAAGGAACGCTCACCCATCAACCGGATCGCCGAGATCGACGTACCGGTGCTGCTGCTCCAAGGCATGGACGACCCGGTGGTCACCCCGGACCAGGCTTTCTCCATGGCCACGGCCCTGGGCGAGCGCGGTATTCCGTACGCTCTGCTGGAGTTCGAGGGCGAGTCGCACGGCTTCCACACCGAAGAGGCCCGCGTGCGTTCCCTGGAGGCCGAGCTGGCCTTCTACGGGAAGGTGTTCGGGTTCGAACCCGACGTGCCGGCCCTTGAGCTCAGCACCACCCCACCCGAGCCCCGACCCGAGCCGACCCCGGACCCGGCCATCGAACCGGCCTCCACCGAAGCCGAGACCAGGCGATCCGGCACGGGCACCGACCCGCACGAGGTGTCCGAGGACGACATCCCGGTGGCCGAGCAGCTCCCGGACGTCACTCCGGCAGCGGGTGTCACCGCGAGAACCGGAGAGCCCGTCACCGGAGAGCCCGTCACCAAGGACGAATGAGGTCCCGGTGAACGCCGCCTTCCCGAACCTGCTCCGTGACCGACTGGTCGCCATGGCCGAGGCGGATCCCCACATCCTGGGTGCGGCGTTCACCGGCTCCCTGGCCCTGGGCGAAGGAGACCGATGGTCGGACATCGACCTGGTCCTCGCTGTCCAGGGCTCCCCTGTCTCAACGGCCGATGCCTGGGCCACCCGACTCCACGCACACTTCGGCGTGGCCCACCACTGGGACCTGCCCACAACGGATCACCGGGTGATCCGGGTGTTCCTGATGCTCGACGGGGTGGAAGTCGATCTGTCCTTCGTCCCCGAGGACGACTTCGGCGCCCGCGGTCCCCAATGGAAGACCCTGTTCGGCGACCAGCACATCCTGGAGCCCTTCCCCGCCCCGACCCTCGACACCCTGGTCGGCTTGGCCTGGCACCACGGGCGGCACACCCGCGTCTGCTTGGAGCGTGACCGACTCTGGCAGGCCGAGCACTGGGTGGGTGCCCTGCGCACCCAGGTGATCGCCCTGGCATGCCTGCGCCTCGGCCTGCCCACCGCCTACGCCAAGGGCGCCCACCACCTGCCCAAGTCCTTCACCGAGGCGCTGGGCCCCACCCTGGTAAGAGAGCCGACCTCCCCCGAGATCCTGCGAGCCCTGTCCGCTCTCACCGATGTCCTGGTCGAAGAGCTGAACCGAAGCGCCCCCGAGGCCGCTGCCCGGCTGCGTCCCCACCTGAAGGCCTGGTCGTCTCCCTGAGTTCGGGAGCCCCTGTACCGCGCTTCGGCCACCGGGGGTGGGGAGTGCCCTGAGGTCGCCGCCCTTCTCGACCGCGACCTCCACATCATCGGCTCGTTCCCCTGACAGCGTCCGCTCAACACGTCCGCTCAATACGTCCACTCCCAGAGGGGTGACCGAGGGCGTGAGTGGGTGGGTGGGTGTGAGGTGGTTGGTGGGGCGCCTCAGGTTTCTGGCTCTGAGGGTTGTTGGGCGGGGTGGGGGTGGGTTTCTCCCTCCTTCCCCGCCGCGTGATTGTTGCCGCCCGCACCGCACGCGTCAAGGCGATGTCGGGTTCTGTGACGCTGTGGTGGGTGGCCTTGACCCGCACGGCACGGGCGGCGGTTTGGCGGCTATCGGGGAAGGGGGGAGAGTGGTTGGGGTCCCAAAGGGCCCTGTGGGCCTGCGGCCCACTCCGGCCGCAGGCGGCCGGATGCCTTCCCCTCCCTCTGGTGTCCTCGTGGGCCGCGTCGCCACTACGTGACGGGTGAGGTCACGAAGGACCCGCTACAGGTGGGACGGGTGGCGGGCCGCGTCCCCGCGGTAGCCACCTCCGGCGCCCCTTTGGCGATGATCTTGCTCCTAGCGCCATGTTGGGCGCCCAACATGGCGCTACGGACAAGATCATCATGGTGGAGAGACAACACGGGGTTGGTGGTGCCGGTGGACCGGTACCTGTGCTGAGGGTGGCACCGGTAGGGCGGGTGGCCGCAGTAGGGGCCGATCTCGCCAGGAGTGCTGCCGAGACCCCCGATGGGAGCCACTCCGGCCCCGGGATATGACTCCGGGTGGGGGGTTCGTGGGGGGCGTGGGGTTCCTGGCTCTGGGCATGCCGATATCCCCACAGGGCACGGGCCCTTGGGGTCTGACACCCAACCGGGGGTGATGTCGTCGGGGTGGGGTTCCACCTGGCGGAAACGGGCGGTGGAAACGGTTGGTGGTGTTAGGGGGCTGTGGCTGGGGCTGGCTCCCCCTCACCATCCCCGGACCCGCTTTCCTTTCCCGCTTCTTGGTGGTTCTGGGCGTGGTGGTGTTCCCAGATCTGCCGGTTCACCTTGGCCTGTAGCCGGTGCTTGAGCCGGTTGTGGGTCGAGCACAGGATCTGCATGTTGTCGGCGCTGGTGGCTCCGCCGTGGGAGAAGGGGACGATGTGGTCGTACTGCGACCAGCTACGCGGCATGTCACAGCCCTGGTGCCACTCGCAGTAGGGCTTCTTGAACCCCGCCGCCTGGCGCACCGGGTCGGGGGCGCATCGCTGCTTTCGACCCACGTCCAACAGGGTCCGGCCCTGTTCGTCGGTCACGAACCGGCGCAGCCAACTGTGGGGGGTCAGGCGGGCCACCATCTGATCGGGCAACACCACCCCATCCTCGGTGGTGGCGGGTTCAGCCGACCCATCACCGAGGAACCGCTTCAGGGGGACGGTGATGTTGAGGGTCGCCAACGGTTGGCGGCTCAGGCTGGAGCAACCCCGGTGGGTCAGAGCGGTCTCGAAGATGCGCATCATCGCGTCATAGGTGCGCTGATGCTTCGGCATCGCCGCGTCATCGGGCCCATACGGTTCGGTGTAGGCCTCCAGGGCGGTCTGGATCAGCTCGTGGTCGGCCCCAGGCCCCCACATCCGCAACAGAAACCCGGACTCGAACGTGGGCGAGAATTGCGCGCCCCGGTTCTCGAACGTTTCGTCGTAATTCCGGTCGGCCTTATCCGGATCCAGGCGGGCGACGAACCATTTCGCCGCGTCCCGCAGCTGGCGCACCGAGGCCTGCGGGCATTCCTTCTTATAGGCGATGAGCCCGTATTCTAACCGGGCCCGAAACCCCTCCGCCGAAGGACGCTGGGCACGGAATTCCTCATCCGTTGTTTCGAGGACCTTCGCCCATTCGGTGGTGGCTTTTTCGGTGGAGGTCGCGATGGCGCACGCTTCACCCAGCGACAGGGCCTTGTTCTGGAAGGCTTCTTCCACCAGGGGCAGCTGCTGCTGATGCAACGCTCGGGCGAGGGTGGCAAGGCTCTTGGCCTCGGCCGGAGAGGTCCCCCACTGGTGGGTGATCCACGCCTGGATACTGCGCTGGCCACCCTCTTCCAACAGGACACCGGTGGCCTCCATACGGGCCAGGGCGGGCAGCATCCCGTAGCGGATCCGGTCTGTTTCCTGGTTGAGGCGGCCGAACTGGGCGAGCACCTCGGTTTCGCACCCGGACGGGATATCCCGTTCGGAGAATTCCACCGCCATCTCCCGCGCACCCGCCATCGCCTTATCGACCGGGGTGTTCCCGGTCGGGCGCGGTGCGTGGGGAGGAAAGCTCATGCTCTGATTATATGCGAACACCCCCAAGAATGGCAGGCCTACCCGCGAGTTTATTGACCGAATTCTGGGGCCGGTATTCCTATCATACGAGGACCCCTGTTTCGGGTTGCCCGCAACCCCTTTTCCCTATGGCCGGATCCGCCCATCGCGGAGACAATCCTGGCGAATTCGAGGGAAGGGGCTCTGAATGGAAACGATCTTGCTCCTAGCGCCATGTTGGGCGCCCAAATGGGCGCTACGAGCAAGATCATCGCTGTGAAGACCAGGGCCGGCTACCGCAGGGACGCGGCCCGCCCCGTGCCTGGCCTGTAGCGGGTCCTTCGTGACCTCACCCGTCACGTAGTGGCGACGCGCTCAACGATGCAGCGAGGCGGTGGGGAAGGGATCCGGCCGGACCGGGCCCCCGGGGCCCGCAGGCCCACAGGGCCGTTGGGACCTCAACCACTCTCCCCCCTTCCCCGATAGCCGCCAAACCGCCGCCCGTGCCGTACGGGTCAAGGCCACCAGCCACGCTGCCAGAGCACTCACCATCGCCTTGACGCGTGCGGTGCGGGCGGCAACAATCACGCGGCGGGGAAGGAGGGAGAACCCACCCCCACCCCGCCCAACCACCCCAAGGAACTCGACCCCAGGCGCCCCACGCACCCGCCCGAGCAACGCCCAACAACCCCAAGGTTCTCTACCTGAGGCGCCCCACACACCCACCCGAGCAACGCCCAACAACCCAAGGGCCCAGTTCAGGGCCGGCCTGCTTCAGACAGCATCCCGATGCCCCACGACCCCACAACCCCACAACCTCACGACCCCACATGCCCTACACGCCCTCAGTTCCCCCGCCCTCGGCCTCCAACTCAGCCTCCGCCGCCAGCTCCGCTTCCAACTCCTCCCGAACAATCCGGTAGGACAGACCGGCCGGGTAGCCCTTGCGGGCCAGGGCGCCCAGGGCGCGGCGGGTACGGGTATCGGGGTCGTGGCCTCGGCTACCGGTCAGCCGTTTGCGGGCCAAGACGCGAGCGGCCTCGGTCTCGTCTTCCTCGCTGACCTCGGCGACCGCCTCGCGGACGGTCTCCTCTTCGACTCCGCGAGTGCGCAGCTCTTGGGAGAGCGCGCGGCGGGACAGGTGTCGGCTGTGGTGGCGGGAGGAGACCCACCCCTTGGCGAAGGCGGCGTCGTCGATCAACCCCGCTTCCTCGATCTGGTCGAGGACTCGCGTGATGACCTCCTCCTCGTGCTCCCGACGGTGCAGGGAACGTTCGAGTTGGGCGCGGGTGCGCGGGGAGTGCGTGAGCATACGCAGGACCAGGTTCTTGACCTTGGCCTCGGTGTCCTCCCCGGACGGGCGTTCGGGCCCGTCCGGGGTGTGCTCGGCGTTCATCGGGTCGGGTGACTCATCCGCCCCGGCGCGGTCGGATGACCGGCGCCGCTCACGCATCCGTGTCGGTCACCTTCGCGGTCTTGGCCGGGGCCTTCTTCGCGGCGGGGGCCTTGGCGACGGCGTCCTTGCCGATCGCGTCCTTGACCGGGTCGGCCTTGGACTCGGCGTCGGATCCGGAGGCGCTGTCGTCACCGGCGGTCACGCCAACGCCCAGCTTCTCCTTGATCTTCTTCTCGACCTCGTTGGCCATGTCGACGTTCTCGTGCAGGAACTTGCGGGCGTTCTCCTTGCCCTGGCCCAGCTGCGTGCCGTCGTAGGTGTACCAGGCACCGGACTTGCGCACGATGCCGTGTTCCACGCCCAGGTCGATCAGGCTGCCCTCTCGGGAGACGCCAACCCCGTAGAGGATGTCGAACTCCGCCTGCTTGAAGGGCGGCGCGACCTTGTTCTTGACGACCTTGACCCGCGTACGGTTACCGACCGCGTCGGTGCCGTCCTTGAGGGTCTCGATGCGTCGGACGTCCAACCGGACCGAGGCGTAGAACTTCAGCGCCCGACCACCCGAGGTGGTCTCGGGCGAGCCGAACATGACGCCGACCTTCTCACGGAGCTGGTTGATGAAGATCGCGGTGGTGCCGGTGGAGCTCAGCGCGCCGGCGATCTTGCGCAGGGCCTGGGACATCAGGCGAGCCTGCAGACCGACGTGGCTGTCACCCATCTCACCCTCGATCTCGGCGCGGGGCACCAGGGCCGCCACGGAGTCGATGACGATGACGGAGATCGCGCCGGAGCGGATCAGCATGTCGACGATCTCCAGCGCCTGCTCACCGGTGTCCGGCTGGGACAGGAGGAGGTCGTCGGTGTTGACGCCGATCTTCTTGGCGTACTCGGGGTCCAGGGCGTGCTCGGCGTCGACGAAGGCGGCGATGCCACCCATTTTCTGCGCGCTGGCCACCGCGTGCAGGGCGACGGTGGTCTTACCGCTGGACTCGGGACCGTAGATCTCCACGACCCGGCCCTTGGGAAGGCCACCGATGCCCAGGGCCACGTCCAGCGAGATGGCGCCGGTGGGGATCGCCTCGATCGGCGGACGATCGTCGTCGCCCAGGCGCATGACGGAGCCCTTGCCGAACTGCCGCTCGATCTGCGCGAGCGCTGTTTCGAGAGCCTTGTCTCGGTCTCCAGAAGCCACGGGGTTCCCCTGTAGGGTCGATGCCTTTTTCTTCATGATGCGCCTGACGCTACGCCTTCGGTACGACAATCGCGACGTTCGCCGGCGATGCGGCCACTCTACCCGAACCTATGTTCGATTCTTGGTTCATCCACAGATCGAACGCGGATCGGACCCGGACCGAACGTGTCGGTCAGCGGGCGGTGGCCGGAAGGTCGAACGCCTCGCACACCGCACGCCAGACCTCCTTGGCCCCGACCCCCTCGGCCAGCGCCTGCTCGATGGTGCGAGAGCCCAGTCCCTCGATCACGTAGTCCTTGGCGAGGCTCTCGGCGTAGGCCTCGCCGAACTGCTCGCGCATGTTGTTCCAGAAGTTGGTGAGTCTCATCGGCCCCAGTATGGGTGATGGACGGGACCCCGACGGCGTTGTCCACAGGCCCTTTTTCGAGGTGCCGGGTGTGTCCTCCGCCTCCTTCTGTCCGAGCCGTTCGGCAGACTGGCCGGATGAGCGGCCCCTTGGAACCCTTCGGCACGGCGACGCGGACCTGGTTCGAACAGGCCTTCCCCGACGGGCCCACTCGGGCCCAGGCCGAGGCGTGGGCCTCGGTCGCGGGCGGTGACGACACCCTCGTGGTGGCGCCCACGGGTTCGGGCAAGACCCTGTCCGCCTTCATGTGGTCGTTGGACCGGTTGCTCCACTCCCCCGTGCCCGAGGACCGTTCTCGGCGTTGCCGGGTCCTGTACGTGTCCCCGTTGAAGGCGCTCGCGGTGGACGTGGAGCGCAACCTGCGTCGCCCCTTGGCCGGCATCACCGACGCCGCGGCCACCGACGGACAGGAACTCTCCCCCGTCACGGTGGGGGTGCGCACCGGAGACACCCCGGCTCGGGAACGTCGCCGTCTGGCCACACACCCGCCGGACGTACTCATCACCACCCCCGAGTCCCTGTTCCTGGTGCTCACTTCCAAGGCCCGTGAGGGGCTGGCCGGGGTGGAGACGATCATCGTGGACGAGGTGCACGCCCTGGCGGGGACCAAACGCGGCGCCCACCTGGCCCTCAGTCTGGAACGACTCGCCCGACTCCTGGAACGTCCGGCGCAGCGGATCGGGTTGTCGGCCACCGTGCGCCCGCGCGAGGTGGTCGCCGACTATCTGGGCGGCGCGCGGATCGTCGCCCCTCCGGACGCCCCGCACATGGATCTGCGGGTGCAGGTCCCGGTGCCGGACCTGGACGAGCCGGGCGGATCGGTGTGGCCGCACGTGGAACGCCGGGTCCTGGACCTGGTGGAGGCGCACCACTCCACCATCGTTTTCACCAACGGCCGCCGCACCGCTGAGAGGCTGTGCTCCCGGCTCAACGATCTGTACGCCGAACGCACCGGCGTCACGTTGCCCGAGGAGGAGGTCGCCGCGCAGGTCGCCGGCCAGTCCGGACAGAGCCGGGGCGCGGACGCCGTGATCGCCCGCGCCCACCACGGGTCGATGTCCAAGTCGGAGCGGGCACTCATCGAGGACGACCTGAAGACGGGCCGACTGCGCTGCGTGGTGGCCACCTCCAGCCTGGAACTGGGTGTGGACATGGGCGCCGTGGACCTGGTCGTACAGGTGGCCTCTCCCCCGTCTGTGGCCAGTGGTCTGCAACGCGTCGGACGGGCCGGACACCAGGTAGGCGAGGTCTCGCGCGGGGTGTTCCTGCCCCGGTTCCGGGGCGACCTGTTGGCGACCACCGTCGTGACCGGGCGGATGCGCGAGGGCGGGATCGAGCGTTTGGAGATGCCGCGCGACCCCCTGGACGTGCTGTCCCAGCAGGTCGTGGCGATGGTGGCGATGGACGAGTGGTCGGTGTCGGAGCTGGCCTCGGTGGTGCGGCGCGCGGCCCCCTTCTCCGACCTGGCCGACTCCGTGCTGGAGTCGGTGTTGGACATGCTGTCGGGACGCTATCCCTCGGACGAGTTCGCGGAGCTGCGCCCACGTCTGGTCTGGGACCGGCAGGAGGACGTGCTGCGCGCCCGCCCCGGCGCCCAGCGACTGGCCGTGATCAGTGGTGGGACCATCCCCGACCGGGGCCTGTTCAAGGTGCATCTGGCCTCGGATCCGGACGGTCGGGCGCCCACCCGGGTCGGTGAGCTGGACGAGGAGATGGTGTACGAGTCGCGGGTGGGCGACGTGTTCGTACTCGGCTCGACGTCGTGGCGGATCGAGGCGATCACCGCGGACCGGGTGATGGTGTCGCCCGCGCCGGGGCGACCGGGGCGGATGCCCTTCTGGAAGGCGGACGCGCAGGGTCGTCCGGCGGAGCTGGGTCGGGCCGTGGGCGCGGCCACCAGGGAGTTGGCCGGGGCGGACGCCGAGGAGGGGCGCGCCTGGGCGATCACCGCCGGGTTGGACGAGTGGGCGGCGGACAACCTGGTGGAGTACGTGGCGGAGCAACGTGAGGCCACCGGTCAGGTGCCCGACGATCGCACGGTGGTGATCGAACGTTTCCGTGACCAGGTGGGCGACTGGCGCGCGGTGGTGCATTCGCCGTTGGGCGCCCGGGTGCACGCGCCGTGGGCGTTGGCGATCGGTGGGCGGTTGCGCGACCGGTTCGGGATGGACGCCCAGGTGGTGCACGGCGACGACGGGATCGTGCTGCGGCTGCCGGACGTGGAGAACGGCGGCGTGGGTCGTCCCGGCGAGTTGACGGATCTGGTGTCGGTGGACCCCGACGGTGTGGAGGCGCTGGTCACCGAAGAGCTGACCGGGTCGGCGTTGTTCTCGTCGCGGTTCCGTGAGTGCGCGGCGCGGGCGCTGCTGTTGCCGCGTCAACGCCCGGACCGTCGGATGCCGTTGTGGCAGCAGCGTCTGCGGGCGCGGCACCTGTTGTCGGTGGCGGGTCGGTACGGGTCGTTCCCGATCGTGTTGGAGACGGTGCGCGAGTGTCTGCGGGACGTGTTCGACGTTCCGGAGTTGGCGCGGGTGCTGTCGGACGTGCGGGCGCGGCGGATCCGGGTGGTGGAGGTGGAGACCACGCACGCGTCGCCGTTCGCGCGGTCGTTGCTGATGGAGTACACGGCCGCGTTCCTGTACGAGGGGGACGCGCCGGCGGCGGAGTCGCGGGCGCAGGCGTTGACCCTGGACACGTCGTTGTTGGCGGACCTGTTGGGCGGCGCGGACCTGCGGGAGTTGTTGGACCCGGAGGTGGTGGAGCGTACCGGCGCCCTGTTGCAGCGGTCGGCGGCTCCGGTGCGGGACCTGGAGGGGACCGCGGACCTGCTGCGGGAGGTGGGTCCGTTGTCGACCGATGAGGCGGTCGAGCGTGGGGCGGACCCCGACTGGTTGTTCGCCCTGGAGGGCGCCAGGCGCGTGGTGCGCGTGTGGGTGGCCGGGGTGGAGCGCTGGTGCGCGGTGGAGGACGTGTCGCGGCTGCGGGACGCGTTGGGCTCCGAGCCACCGCCCGGGGTCCCGTCGGTGTTCCTGGAACCGGTGGAGGATCCCCTCTCGGACCTGGTGTCCCGGTACGCGCGCACGCACGGACCGTTCACGTCGGCGGAGGTGTCGGCCCGCTGGGGTGTGGGCGTCGACGCGGTCGAGGGCGCCCTGCGGGACCTGGCCCGGCGGGGCAGGGTGGCCCGTGGTGGGTTCCGTCCCGGTGGCACGGGCACCGAGTGGTGTGACGCGGACGTGCTGCGCCGGTTGCGGCGGGGGTCGATCGCCCGGCTGCGCCGCGAGGTGGAACCGGTGGAACCGGCGACGTTGGCGGTCTTCGTCCCGTTGTGGCAACGGGCGGTTCCGGGTGAGCGGTGGCGTGGTCCGGACGCGGTGTTCGAGGCGGTGGAGTCGCTTCGGGGCGTGCCATTGGTGGCCTCGTCCCTGGAATCGTTGGTGCTGCCGGCCAGGGTGGAGGGTTTCGTCCCCGCCTCGTTGGACGCGCTCACCCAGGCCGGTGAGGTGGTGTGGACGGGCGCGGGCTCGCTGCCGGGTGGGGACGGTTGGTTGGTGGTGGCCCCCGCCGAGGACGCCTCGTCGTCGTTGCCGGAGCCGCTTCCACCGCAGGAGGGAACGACGGCGGCGGCCGTGTTGGGGACACTGCGCTCGGGCGGGGCCCTGTTCTTCCGTGACCTCGCCGACGGGGTGGCCCGGGCGGCGGGCGGTGCGGTGTTCTCCGACGCCGATCTGGTGACGGCGTTGTGGGAGCTGGTGTGGTCGGGGTGCGTCACCAATGACTCCCTGGCGCCGTTGCGTGCGTGGGCGGGTTCGGGCCCGGCGCCACGTCGGCCCTCGTCACGTTCGCGACGACGCCCGGTGTTGCCGACCCGCGCGGGGCCGCCGACGGCGGCGGGCCGGTGGTGGGCGCTGCCCGAACCGGACCCGGATCCGACCCGGCGGGCCCTGGCACGGGTGGAGGCACGACTGGCACGCGGCGGGGTCCTGGTGCGCGGGCACCAGGGGCGCGGCCTGTCGACGGACGAATACCGGGTGCTGCGGTCCATGGAGGAGACCGGGCGGGTGCGTCGGGGCTACTTCGTGGAGGGTCTCGGTGGCGCGCAGTTCGCGCTGCCGGGTGCGGTGGACCGGCTGCGGGCCCTGTCGGGAGAGACACCCGGTGGGACCTCGGATCCGGTGGTGTTGGCGGCCACCGATCCGGCCAATCCGTACGGCGTCGAGCTGGCGTGGCCGGCGGGCGTGGTGGGCGCGCATCGACCGGGTCGCACGGCGGGGGCCCTGGTCGTCCTGGACGGGGGCCTGCCCACGTTGTACCTGTCGCCGGGCCGGTCCGCGCTGACCTTCGGGTCCGCCGCGGCGTTGTTGGAGCGGGCGGCCCGGGCCGTGGCCGATCTGGTACGTAGCGGCCGGGTCGAGTCCTTGCTGGTGGAGCGGGCCGACGGGGTCGAGGTGTTCGGTACGTCGCTGGACCCGGCGTTGGTGGCGGCGGGTTTCCACGTCACCCCCAAGGGTCTGCGTCTGCGACGCTGAGCATCATGATCGAACCGGTGATCCGCCGCATGCGGCGACAGGACATGGACGCGGTGGTGGCGGTCTCCCTGGCCGCCGACACGTTGTTCGCGCGAGCGGGACTGGAGCTGCCCCCTGACGATCCGCGGGAGATGGTGGAGCACGTCGAACACGTGTGGGTGGCCGAGGTGGCCGGCTCCGTGGTCGGTCTGGCCGCGACCATCACGTTGGACGACGCCGCACATCTGGAACAGCTCGCGGTGGATCCGGAACACGGCCGGCGCGGAATCGGCGGTGCCCTACTGGAGCGGGTGTGCGCCGAGGCCGCCGCCCGGGGACGAGACCGGGTCACCCTCACCACCTTCCGTGACCTGCCCTGGAACGGCCCCTGGTACGAGCGGCGGGGCTTCGTCACACTCGCCCGGACCGAGTGGGGACCGGGTCTGGTCCGTCAGTGGGAGATCGAAGAGGAGGCGGGCATCCTGGTCCGTCCCCGCGTGGCGATGTGGCGGGATCCGTCCCGGCCTCGGGACGCTCCGGCGCTCCCGATTTGAGATGATGTGCCCATGGTCCCCACTGATCCCCCGGCGCCCCGTACCTCCGTCGGCCGTTACGAGCTTCGAGGCGAGCTCGGCAGCGGCGCCATGGGCACCGTGTGGCGTGCCCACGACACCCGTTTGAACCGTGAGGTGGCGGTCAAGGAGGTCCACCTCCCCCACGACATGCCCCCACGTGAACGCGAGCGCGCCCGGGCGCGCATGATCCGCGAGGCGCAGGCGGCGGCACGGGTGGCCCACCCCTCGGTGGTGACCGTGCACGACGTCCTGGAGGTGGACGGGACCCCGTTCATTGTCATGGAGCTGTTGGAGGGCGAGTCCCTGCGCGACCGTCTGCGCCGCACCGGCCCCATGCCGGAGGCCGAGGTGGAGCGGATCGCGCGCCCGTTGTTGGACGCGTTGTGGGCGGCGCACCGGGCCGGGGTGGTCCACCGTGACGTCAAGCCCGCCAACATCATGCTGACGTCGGGCGGTACCCGGCCGGTGCTGACCGACTTCGGCATCGCCAACCTGCCCGACCACGGGGGGACGGCGCTGACGGGGACCGGCGCGATCCTGGGCACCGCGGCGTACGCGGCACCCGAGCGCCTGGAACACGACGACAACGGCGCGGTGTCGGACCTGTGGAGCCTGGGCGCCACCCTGTTCGCGGCCCTGGCCGGGGAGTCGCCGTTCAAACGCGACACCATCACATCGACGCTCACCGCGGTGCTCACCCATCCGGTACCGCCGGTACCGGCCCGGGGACGGACGGCCTCGGTGATCAACGGGTTGTTGGAACGGGATCCGCGCCGCCGGCTGCTGCCGGAGCGGGCGTTGGCCCTGTTGGACGATCCCGTCCCGACCCCGGCCCCTGTTCCGACCCCGACCCCTGCCTCGGAGCCGTCGACCGGAACCAGGCCCGGCCGCTCGCGTACGCCGCTGTTCGTCGGAGCGGCCGCCGTCCTGGCCCTACTGGTGCTGAGCGCGTTCACGGTGTGGTCCGTCTTCTCCTCCGATGATCGGGAGGTCGCCGCCGATCCGGAAACGCCCGCCGCCGAACCCAGTCCGGAACCATCGGCGGAACCCTCCGCCCAGGCCCAGGAGGGTTCGACCGAGGGGGCTCCCGAGGGGTTCACCCGCTACGACGACGGGGTGGTCACGCTGGTCGCCCCCGAGGGCTGGGCGATGGTCGAGAACGAGGAGGACTCACCGGGCAACGGCGTCACCCGGTTGGCCTCCTACGAGTTCGATACCGGCGTGGAGACCGGCGACATGGATCTGTTCGTGACCAGATACGACCTCTTGGTCTTCGACGCCGAGGGCGCCATGCTCCGGATGGACGAGCTGCTCAACGAGGACGAGGCCTACAGCGACGCGGAACAGCTGATGCTGGAGCCGCGGTTGGAGGGCCCCGGCGTGCAGAGCGCGGTCTACGAGGCCACCTACATCCACGAGGAGCGCGAGATCCCCGAACGGTGGATGTTCACCCGTGAGATCACCGACGGGAACACCGCGGTCTCCTACCGGCTGAGCTTCAACTTCCCGCAGGACCTGCGGGAGGAACAGCGGGAGGACTTCGAGATGGTGCTCGACTCCTTCGCCCCGTCCCCGGACGGCGAGGAGGACTGACTCCCCCGCGCCCCGGGGCGTCCGGGGCGCGGTCGGGGGTCAGACGGTGTCAGACGGTGGCCGAGAACACCTCGTCGCGGGCGCGTTCCAGGCCGTGCAGAAGGGCTCCGCGCACGACCGGGCTGCCCTCGACCGTTCCCAGGGCGACCTCGGTGGCGTTGGGTGCGATCCGGGCGGTCGCGGCCTCCACCCGTTCGGCCAGCTTGGGTCCTCCGGCGCGGGCGACGTCCCCGCCCAGGACGACCAGCCCGGGGTCGATCATCACGCTGACGGCGGCGATTCCTCGGGAGAGCCGTTCGGCGAAGACGTCGAGGAAGGCGTCGCCCTCGGGGGTTCCGGAGCCGGCGGCGCGGGCGACCACCTCGGTGACGTCCTCTCCGGTGAAGCCGTGTTCGGCGGCCAGGCGCAGCACCTGCTTGGCGTGGACCAGCGCCTGGAAGCCGTGCGGCAGCTCCCGGTCGCCGTCGGACTTCAGGGACTCATAGCCACCGGAGAGACCCACGTCGGTGGACAGGGGGGCTCCGGGCACCGGCAGGTAGCCGATCTCGCCCGCGCCACCGGAGCGGCCCCTGTGGACGCGCCCGCCGATCATGGAGGCCATACCGACACCGCCGGCGGCGCTGAGCCAGATGAGCACGAACTCCTCGACCCCCTTGGCCGCCCCTTCCGCGTGTTCGGCCAGGGCCGCCAGGTTCACGTCGTTCTCCAACATGACCGAGCGTTCGAGGTCGGCGCGCAGCGCTTCGAGCACCCCTTCGTGCCAGGACATGAGGTCGAAGGAGAAGCGGATGTCCCCGGTGCGCGGGTCGACGACCCCGGGGGTGCCGATGACGCAGGCGCGGACCTTTTCGAGGGGGACCTCGGCGGTCTCCACCAGCCGCATCACGGCGGTGTGGACCAGGGCGACCGGATCGTCGGAGGCGCTGGGGTCGACACTGACGTCACTGATGATCCGACCCGTGATGTCGGCGATGGTCGCGGTGACGCGGTGGGCGCTGACGTCGAGGACGGCGACGTAGGCGCTCTCCGGGACGACCGCGTAGAGGGCGGCGTTGGGGCCTCGCCCTCCGGCCCTGCTGCCCACCACCCGGACCAGGTCGCGTTCCTCCAGCCGAGCCAGGAGTTGGGACGCCGTCACCTTCGACAGACCGGTCCTCGTGCCGAGTTGCGTCCTGGTCAACGGGCCGCCGGAGAGTAGGAGTTCGAGTGCCGCGCGATCGTTCAATTGGCGCAGCAGCCGGGGAGTCCCCGGACGTTGAGACATAACCGTGACACCTCACCCTGTTTTTATTAGGAAAGTTTCCTGTTAATTTAGCTCACAACCTCACAGGAGGTCACGTCCCGGCTGGTCCGTAGTGGTTTCGGACCCCGGTACCCGCGCCGGAGGGGCGACCAGGAAAGTGCTGCCCCAGCACCCCCCGATCAGACGTCGAGGCACACGGATCCGTTCATGATCCCAGGTTGCTTCGAGCACAGGCGCCGCGCCCCGGCGCGACGTGCGAAGGGAGATAGGTTCACATGAGGTTCCCCAAGATCGCACTGGCCTCGACCGTGGTCATGTTGGCCGCCGCTTGCGGTGGCGGATCCGATGACGGCGGCTCGTCCGGTGACGCCCCCGACACCCTCACCGTCTGGCGTATGGGCGACGCCAACGAGGACCAGAACGCCTTCATGGACTCGGTCACCGAGCAGTACCAGGAGCTCTACCCCGACACCGACGTGGACGTCCAGTGGATCCCGTGGGGCGAGTTCAGCCAGCGTTTCCAGACCGCTCTGGTCTCCGGCGGCCCCGACGTCGTAGAGATCGGCAACGACCAGGTCGCCACCTGGGCCGAGGCCGAGGCCCTCTACGACGTGTCCGAGTACGTCGAGGGCTGGGACGACAGCGCCGACCTCCTCGAAGGGGCCTACGCCAACGGTACCTTCGGCGACGCACAGTACAGCATCCCCTGGTACAGCGGCGTTCGCGCCCTTTGGTACAACACCGACCAGCTGGAGGAGTTGGGCCACGAGCCGCCCACCACCTGGGACGAACTGGTCGAGGTCGCCGAGGACATCGAGGACGAGTACGACGTCCCCGGCTTCGCCGCGCCCACCGACTTCCTGAACGGCATCGCCAGCTTCGTCTGGGCCAACGACGGTGAGTTCGCCGTCGAGGAGGGCGGCGAGTGGGTCGGACAACTCGACTCCGCCGAGACCGCCGAGGCCCTGGAGTTCTACGCCGGGCTGACCGTCGACGGCATCTCCCCGAGCGCCTGCGTGGGCCTCAACGAGGTCGACTGCGCCCACGCCGACTTCGTCAACCGCGAGGTCGGCATGTTCATCGACGGTCCCTGGGCCCAGGCCCAGCTGGAGGACCTCAACGACGAGCACGCCGGCCACTGGGCCACCACGCCCATCCCGGGGGTGGACGGTATGGCGCCCGCCTTCGGCGGCGGCTCCGACCTGGCCGTGTGGGGCACCTCCGAGTACCCCGACGCCGCCTTCGACTACATCACCACGTTGAACAGCAAGGACAACGCGCTGCCCTACAACGAGGTGTCGTCGATGTTCCCCACCTACACCGACGTGCTGGAGAGCGACACCTTCCAGGAGGACCCGATCCTGGCCGGCGCCGCCACCCAGGCCACCGGCGACCTGCGTCTGTTCCCCGACACCGCCAACTGGGGCCACGTCCAGTGGGAACTGACCACGATCCAGACCGCCGTCCAGCGCATGGCCGAGGGCGAGTCCGCCGACGACGTCCTGCCCGAGCTCAACGAAGAGCTCACCGAGGCCCTCAACCGTGAGGTCTCCGAGTAGGTCGCCCCAAGCACAGGGGCGGTCGCGCACCAGGCGGCCGCCCCTCGACCCGCCAGGAACGGTCCATGACTCAAACGTTGGAACGCGCCACGGAACCCGAGGCGCCCTCGCCAGGACGGCCACGGGCCGCCTCCCGTCGCACCCGCATCAGACTCGTCCCCTACCTCCTGATCCTGCCCGCGCTGACCGTGCTCGCGGTGGTCCTGCTCTGGCCGATCGGCCAGATGCTGTGGATCTCGCTGCACGACTACGGACTACAGCAGCTGCGGGGCCAAGAGGCGCAGTGGAACGATTTCGGCCACTACCTCTACGTGCTCACCGACGAGCGCTTCTGGTCGGTGTTCCGGAACACGATCATCGTCTGCCTGACCATGGTGGTCCTGACGATGATCCTCGGAACGCTCGTCGGCCTCCTCATGCACAAGCTGCCCAAGTGGGCGTCGACCACCCTGGGACTCGGCCTGATGCTGGCGTGGGCCACGCCCGTCATCAGTGCCGCCATCGTCTACCGCTGGCTGTTCGACACCAGGTACGGACTGATCAACACCCTCCTGACCGCGCTGCCGGACTGGTTGGTGGGCTCGGGGTGGAACGAGTTCAACTGGTTCAACTCACCGAGCACCCTCTTCCCCATCCTCATCGTCACCGTGGTGTGGCAGTCGTTCCCGTTCGTGGCGATCAGCGTCCTGGCCGGGCTCAAGAGCATCCCGCACGAGCTCTACGAGGCCGCCCGCATCGACGGCGCCGGCGCGTGGAAGAGCTTCTGGAGCGTCACCTTCCCGATGCTGCGCCCGCTCTTCGCGCTGCTGCTGGTGCTGCAGGTCATCTGGGACTTCCGGATCTTCACCCAGCTGTTCATCCTCGGCAACGGCGTCAGCAACCGGGACATCTCGCTGATCCCGACCTACATCTTCCAACTGGGCTTCGCCTCGACCCCGCCCAACTACGGCATGGGGTCGGCGATCGCCGTGATCATGACCGTCCTGGTGCTCGTGATCAGCGCGTACTACCTGCGCACCATGATCCGCCAGGAGGAGGCCCGATGAACAACGTCCACCGACTGCGCAGGTCCGTCGGAAGACTCGGCCTGTACCTGGCCGCCCTCGCGGTCTTCGTCTTCGCGGTCTTTCCCGTCTACTGGGTCCTGGCCACCGCTCTGCGGCCCACCGGCGAGATCTTCACCCGGCAGCCCACCCTGTTCCCACGTGAGATCACCCTGGAGCACTTCGAGCGGGTCCTGTCGGGCGTCCTCATCCCCGGCACCTCGTTCTGGTCCTTCCTCGGCAACAGCCTGGTGGTGACCGTCGGATCGGTGGCCTTCGCGGCGATGCTGGCCCTGCTCGCCGCCATCGCCGTGGCCCGGTTCCGGTTCAAGCTGCGCTCGGCCTTCATCATCATGCTGCTGGTGATCCAGATGGTCCCGGTCGAAGCGCTGATCATCTCCCTGTTCATCAACTTCTTCCACCTGGGCAACGCCCTGGACCTCGAACTGGTCGGCAACCTGTCCGGCGTGTTCGTGATCTACGTGGCGGTCGCGCTGCCGATCACCATCCTGATGATCCGCAACTTCGTGTCCGCGGTGCCCCGGGAGTTGGAGGAGGCGGCGGCCATCGACGGCGCCGGCGGGTGGACGATCTTCTGGCGGATCCTCATGCCGCTGGTGGCGCCCGGCCTGGCCGCGGCGAGCATCTTCGCGTTCATCACCGCGTGGAACGAGTTCCTCGTCGCCTTCACGTTCCTGCAGAACAACACCGGTGCCTACACCCTGCCGATCTCCCTGCAGTACTACTTCGGCGCCGTGTCCATCGAGTGGGGGTCGATCATGGCCGCCTCGACGCTGCTGACCGTCCCCGTGATGATCTTCTTCCTCTTCGTCCAACGCCGCATGGTATCGGGCCTGACCATGGGAGCGGTCAAGGGCTGACCTCGTAAGACACACCGACACCCCCTTCACCCGCCACACGTATGCCCGCGATCGGGCACCCATGTTCACGAACGGAGTCCGCCATGCCGCACGACCCGACCCTGGAGCGTCTGGCCAACGCCACCCTGCTGGTGCCCTTCGAGTCCTACCAGGCCCCCCGCTGGATCCTGGACGGTCTGGCGGACGGGATCTCGGGCGTCTGTCTGTTCCACAACAACCTGCGCAGCCCCGAGCAGGTGACCGCGCTCAACGCGAGCCTGCGTGAGGTCACCGACCTTCCGCCGCTGATCTCCCTGGACGAGGAGGGCGGCGACGTCACCCGCATCGGCCAGGCGCACGGCAGCGACTACCCCGGCAACGCCGCGCTGGGCGCGGTCGACGACCCCGACCTGACCCGCGAGACCTTCCGGGCCCTGGGGCTGGAACTGGCCGGCCTGGGCTTCAACCTGGACCTGGCGCCATCGGTGGACGTCAACGTCGCCGACGACAACCCGGTGATCGGAACGCGCTCCTTCGGTTCGGACGCCGAACTGGTGGCCCGACACGCGGCCGCCTCGGTGCGGGGCCTGCAGGAGGCCGGAGTGGCCGCCTGCGCCAAGCACTTCCCCGGCCACGGGGCGACCTCGCAGGACTCCCACCACACGCTGCCCCTGGTGGAGGCCGACGCCGACCTGCTGCGCCGCCGTGAGCTGATGCCCTTCCGGGCCGCCGTCGACGCGGGTGTGCGTTCGATCCTGACCGCCCACATCGAACTACCCGCGCTGGGTACCGAGGGGCCCGCCACCCTCAACCACGCGCTGCTCAACGACCTGCTGCGCGAGGAGATGGGCTTCACCGGGGTCGTGGTGAGCGACGCCATGGACATGCGCGGGGTGAGCGAGCGCATCGGCATCCCCGAGGCGAGCGTGCTGGCCGTCGCGGCCGGTTGCGACCTGTTGTGCCTGGGCCGCTTCGTGTACGCCGACCAGGTCGCCGAGGTCCGGGCCGCCCTGGTGCGGGCGGTCCGCGAGGGTCGGCTCCGCGGGGAACGGCTGGAGGAGGCCGCCGAACGCAACGCGGACCTGCGCGCGTGGGTGGGTCGTTCGGCCGTCGAACGCGCCCGCCACGACGCCTCTTCGGCCATCGGGCTGACCGGCGCCCGTCGGGCCGTACGGGTGGACGGTGAGCTGCCGTCGTTGGCGGACCCGTACGTGGTCGAGGTGGACGCACCGGCCGGCATGGCGGTGGGCGACGTCCCCTGGGGCCTGGGTCCGTGGTTCCGCGACACGGTGCGGGTCTCCCCCGAGGTCGACGATCCCTCGACGGTCCTGTCCGCGGTGGGCGATCGCGACCTGGTCGTGGTCGTGCGGGACGCGCACCGCTACCCGAGCGCCCAGGCGTTCGTCAGAGGCCTTTTGGCGACCCACCCGAAGGCGGTGGTGGTGGAGATGGGCCTGCCCATCTGGCGGCCCGACTGCGGCGCCTATGTGAGCACGTACGGGGCCGCCCACGTCAACGGGCTGAGCGCGGCCGAACTTCTCGGCGCGGCCGGGGCCCTGGAGGTGACCGGCTGACCGGTTTCGGTCGCGTGGGCCGCCCCGATGTCTCTCGCCGTACCCGTCTCCGAATCGTCACCCATGTCCCCCGTACCCGGTAGGAGAAGTATCCTTGAGCCGTAGCATCCCGGCCTTCGGCGACACCCGTCGGGGACCGGTGCCCCATTCGCCCTTCTAACCACGGCATAATCACAGCATGCGCCTTTCAGCCCGGGTCGACTACGCGCTTCGCGCGGCCGCAGAGCTCGCTGTCGCCGGCGACGGTCCGGTGACGGCCGAGCAGCTCGCACGCGCGCAGGCCATCCCCGGAAAATTCCTAGAGAACATCCTCACCCAGCTACGCCGAGCAGGTCTGGTTCGTAGTCAACGGGGTCCCGTTGGCGGCTACTGGCTCGCCCGGCCCGCGGGGGAGATATCCCTCGCCGACATCATCCGAGCGGTCGACGGACCGCTCGCCAACGTGCGCGGTGAACGCCCCGAACACGTCGACTACGACGGGGCGGCCCGCAGTCTGCAACAGGTGTGGATCGCCCTGCGCGCCAGTGAACGCGCCATCCTGGAGGGGGTCAACCTCCAGCACCTGGTCACCAACGACCTCCCCGACCAGGTGCGGGTCCTGGCCGAGGACCCCGATTCCTGGGTCAACCACAGCCACCGCTGAACCCCCGAAGACACGAGAAACCGGTCCTCCCCTCAGGGGAAGGACCGGTTTCCCACGTCTATGTGTGGGAGGGCCTGGTCAGACGCCGGCCATGTCGGCCACCTGGGGCACCCGGTCGGGTACGGGCGCGATGCCGAGGTCCCGGGCGGGAACGGGGTCGCCGGAGACCGCGTCCTCCAACAGGGCGGCTTCCTGGAGTTCGGCCAACGCGAGCTGGTCGGAGACCTCCCTGAGCACCTGCGACAGCGGCACCCCGAGGGCCCCGCAGATCGATGACAGCAACTCGGAAGAGGCTTCCTTCTGCCCGCGCTCGACCTCGGAAAGATAACCGAGGGAAACACGTGCGTCGGCCGACACCTCACGGAGGGTGCGGCCCTGGCGCTGCCTTAGCCGCCTGAGCACGTCACCAAGTAGGTGACGAAGCAGGACCATCATTCGCGCTCCCTCCCACCGGTAGCGACCTTCATATACAACACCGTACCCGCCTCACGCCCGATTCGGGCACCTCTCATTGTCCTGTTCGCTGGAGGGTGAACCCCATCCGGGGGTGTTTTTGTTCCCACGCTATGGGAGAGGGCACCGGGCGAAAGGGTCAATACCGGGTGCTGCTGCCCGCATCGTTCCCGCGAACGGCGGTCATCAGGAGCCTTAGCGCGCCCTCGACCGTGTGGTAGCGGATACCCGCACGATCGCCGGTGAAACGGAACCGTTCGACCCATGTGCGCGAGTCGGGTCCCGCCACCGCGGCGAAGACGGTGCCGACGGGTCGCCCGTCCTGGGGATCCGGTCCGGCGACGCCGGTGACGGCGACCGCGAAGTCCGATCCGAACGCACGGCGGGCGCCCCGGGCCATGTGGAAGGCCACGTCGGGGTGGACGGCGCCGTGCTCGGCCAGTAGGTCGGCGGGCACCCCCGCCAAGGAGGCCTTGGTGTCGGTGGCATAGGTCACCAACCCGCCCCGGTAGGTGGCGGAGGTGCCGGGGACGGCGGTCAGGTGAGCGCCGATCAGACCGCCCGTGAGGGACTCGGCGGTGGCGCAGGTGGCCCCGGCCTCGAACAGGGCGCGGTGGACGTCGGTGGCGGCCTCCAGGGCCGCCGTACCGATGGATCCGCCCACGGGCCGGGGCGCCTCTTCGCTCACGTCCTGTTGCCACCCTTGGCGCGCACCAGACGCACCGCGTCCAGGACGTAGGTCAGCCCGGTCCACAGGGTGATCGTCAGGGCGGCCGCCATGACGATGTGGGCGATCCAGGTGAACACGTCGGTGAACGGCAGCAGGTGCAACGGGAACAGGTAGATGCTGATCGCGACGATCTGCAGGACGGTCTTGAGCTTGCCGCCGCTGCTCGCGGGCATCACCCCGTAGCGCAGCACGGCCAGGCGCAGGAAGGTGATGCCCCACTCACGCACCAGGATGGCGATGGTCACCCACCACCACAGGTCGCCCTGGATGGACAGCACTATGAGCGCCGCCCCGGTGAGCGCCTTGTCGGCGATCGGGTCGGCGATCTTGCCGAAGTCGGTGACCAGGTTGCGGCGACGGGCCAGTTCACCGTCGACACGGTCGGTGATGGCGGCCACGACGAATACGCCGAACGCCGCCAGACGCCACCACGTGCCGTCCAGGAACATGAACCAGACGAAGACCGGCACCATGACCAGGCGGCTCATCGTGAGGATGTTCGCGATGTTCCACAGGGGAACCTGGGGGGCGGGCGACGCCGCGGGGTCGTGGGTGCTCATCTTTCTCCGGCTTCCCCATCCTGTTCGGCGACGAGGTCGGCCCCGGCCGCCTGGATGACGGTGGCGCGCACCAGGTCACCGACGGAAAGGCCCTCGCCGTACAGGATGGTACTGCCGTCCACCTCGGGTGCCTGGTGGTCGGACCGGCCCTCGTAGACACCGTCTTCGAGAACGGCCTCCACCAGGACGGTCACCTCACCGCCGATGCGTTCCTCGGCCCGCTGGGCCATGAGTTCCTCGGCCAACCGGTTGAGTCTGTCCACACGCTCGGCGACGACGTCCTCCGCCACCTTGTCGGCGTGGTTCAGGGCCTCGGTACCGTCCTCGTCGGAGTAGCCGAAGACACCGATGGCGTCCAGACGGGCCTCGCCGAGGAAGGCCACGAGCTCCTCGAACTCCTCCTCCGTCTCGCCGGGGAAACCGACGATGAAGTTGGAGCGCGCGCCGGCCTCCGGTGCGCCCTTGCGGGCGGTGGCGAGCAGCTCCAGGAAGCGCTCACGGTCACCGAAGCGCCGCATGCGGCGCAGCAGGGGGCCGCTGGCGTGCTGGAAGGACAGGTCGAAGTAGGGCACCACGCCGGGGGTGGTGGTGAGCACCTCCACCAGGCCGGGGCGGACCTCGGCGGGCTGCAGGTAGCTGACCCGCACCCGCTCCAGCCCCTCGACGGCGGCCAGGCGCGGCAGCAGCTTCTCCAAGGCGCGCACGTCGCCCAGGTCCTTGCCGTAGGAGGTGGAGTTCTCGCTGACCAGGAAGACCTCACGCACGCCCTCACTCGCCAGCCACTCGGCCTCGCGGACGATCTCGTCGGCCTGACGGGAGATGTAGGCGCCGCGGAAGGCCGGGATGGCGCAGAAGGTGCAGCGCCTGTCGCAGCCCGAGGCGATCTTGAGGTTGGCCACGGGTCCGCCGGTGAGACGACGGCGCGGAACGGCGCTGCGGTAGGGCAGTTCGGTGCCCTCGGCGCCCTCCGCGTCGGCGAAGGTGGCGTGGCCGGGCACGTGGACCTGGGAGGCGTCGCGGTCGGCCGGGCTGATCGGCAGCAGGGTGCGACGGTCTCGCGGGTCGTGCGGGACCAGAGAACGTCCGGCCACGACGTCGTCGAGACGGTCCGTGATGTTCGCGTAGTCGTCGAAGCCGATCACCTGGGCTTCGGGCAGGGAGTCGGCCAGCTCGGAGCCGTACCGTTCGGCCATGCATCCGGCCGCGACGACCTTGCCACCGTTCTCGGCGGCCTCCAGCAGGGTCTCGATGGAGTCCTGCTTGGCGGCGTCGATGAAACCACAGGTGTTGACGACGGTCACGTCGGCCTTGGTGTCGTCGTCGACGAGGTCCCAGCCGCCGGCCGCCAGGCGTCCGGCGAGCTCTTCGGAGTCGACCTCGTTACGCGCACACCCCAGGGTGACGAGTGAGACAGTACGGCGCGATGACATGGCTTCCAAGCGTGTGGGAGAGCTGTGAGTGGTGCGGGAACGCGGCACGGCGAAGGCCGGAAGTACGGTCGGATCGCTCGCGCGGCGCGACGTCGCTCGGAGTCGCCCGCAGCCCCCCACCCTACAGTGGTCGGCTCACCCGCCCGTACCCCGGCCTTCACGTATTCCCGCTCCGGTGGGGTGGACCCTCTCCTACTTCAGTCGACGAATCCGCCGGCCCCGACGGTGAAGTCCCCGACTCCCCCGGATTCCGCCCCGCTCCCCAGGTCCTCGCCGTCGACGGAGACGCCGACCAGCGAGGGCTTCCCGAGACGGAAGCCCAAGGGATCCTCGGTGACGTAGTCGAGGCTCTCGCCCTCGACGATGAAGCCGGTGAACACGTCCCCGCCCGCGTGGTCGGTGACCTCGACCCAGCTCCGTCCGACGCCCGTGAGTCGAACGGTGAACTCGGTGGGCTCGGCGGCCTTCTCGGGCCCCCGTGCCAGTGCCTTCCCCACGTTCTCCTCCTCGGGCACGACCACGGAACCCGCGTTCTTCTCGGCGCCCGAGTCGTCGTCGGTCACGTTCTCGAAGGCGGTCCGGGACGGATCTCCCTCCTCCCAGCCGTTCCAGGTCCGCACACCGACGATGAGGGCGACGACGAGGATGAGGCCGACCACCGCCCAGGGCCAGTGTCGACGTACGCCCCCGATCGGGCGTGTCCGGGCGGCGGTGCTCCGGGTCCGCGGTTCCTCGACCGTCGTCCCGGTGGCGGCGTCTTCGGTGGCGGCCACTTCGGTGTCGGCCTCCTCCGCTTGCCCCTCCTCGGAACCACGAGGTGGCGGCACCTCGGCGGCACGCCTGTGGGATCGACCCGCCGGGTGGGGCGGGCGCGCCAGCTTCTTGTTGCGTTCGAAGTGGCCCCAGCGCTCGGCCCGCTGCGTGGGGTCGAGGGCCTCGTCACCGACCCGACGGGTGACGTCCTGGGGCTCCTCGCCCTCCTCTTGCTCGTTCTCCGCGTGGCCCTGCTCTCCTCGGGCCGCCGCGGCCCGCGCCCTCTTCTTCGTCTTCGTGACCGGCTGCCACTGTGGGGGAACGAAGAGGGGCTTCTCGTCCGAGGCGTGTTCGCGGTCGTACTCCTCCAACAGAGGCCCCGCGTCGACTCCGAGGAACTTGCAGATCCTGCGGATGTGACCGCGTGCGTAGAAGTCCCCTCCACAGGGGACGAAGTCCTCGTTCTCGATGGCCCTGAGGACCTGCATGCGGATGCGTGTACGTGTGCTCAGGTGCTCCAAGGAGCAACCCGCCGCGATCCGTGCGGCGGACAGGGTCTGGCCGATCGTCGCCATGTGCACTCCCCCCGCGACTGTCCGTGCCTACGTCGACCCACTCTGCTACTTCAGGGCACTCATCGCAGGTCACCACGCCCCATGCCGTCTCCAAGATCGCACCAAATCGGGCGACCCGGACGGCGTGAGCGTGTCGGGGGAGGGTTCAGCCGCCGCGAATGTCGGTCAGCACGGCGGCCAGATCGTCGGCCTGCACGAGGACGTCACGAGCCTTGGAACCCTCGCTGGGGCCGACCACGTCGCGGCTCTCCATGAGGTCCATGAGCCGGCCCGCCTTGGCGAAGCCGACCCGGAGCTTGCGCTGCAGCATCGACGTGGACCCGAACTGGGTGGTCACCACCAGCTCGACGGCCTGCAACAGCACGTCCATGTCGTCGCCGATGTCCTCGTCGATCTCCTTCTTCTTGACGGCCTCGGTGGCGACGTCCTCGCGGTAGCTCGGCTCGGCCTGCTTCTTGCAGTGGTCGACGATCCCGCGGATCTCCTTCTCGGCGACCCACGCGTTCTGCAATCGGATGGGTTTGCCCGCGCCCATCGGCAGGAACAGGGCGTCGCCCTTGCCGACGAGCTTCTCCGCGCCGGGCTGGTCGAGGATGACCCGACTGTCGGCGAGGCTGGAGGTGGCGAACGCCAACCGGGAGGGGACGTTGGCCTTGATCAGACCGGTGACGACGTCGACGCTGGGCCGCTGGGTGGCCAGGACCAGGTGGATGCCGGCGGCCCGGGCCAGCTGGGTGATACGCACGACCGAGTCCTCGACGTCGCGCGGGGCGACCATCATCAGGTCGGCGAGCTCGTCGACGATGACCAGCAGGTAGGGGTAGGCCTCGTACCGGCGTTCGCTGCCGAGCGGGGCCGTGAGCTCGCCGGTGCGCACGGCTGCGTTGAAGTCGTCGATGTGCCGGTAACCGGACGCGGCCAGGTCGTCGTAGCGGCGGTCCATCTCCCCCACCACCCATTGGAGTGCCTCGGCGGCCTTCTTCGGGCTGGTGATGATGGGGGTGATCAGGTGCGGGATGCCCTCGTACATGGTGAGCTCGACCCGCTTGGGGTCGACCAGGATCATGCGTACCTCGTCGGGCGTGGCGCGCATCATCAGCGAGGTGATGAGCCCGTTGATGCAGGTGGACTTACCGGCGCCGGTGGCGCCCGCGACCAGCACGTGCGGCATCTTGGCCAGGTTGGCCACGACGTTGGAGCCCTCCACGTCCTTGCCCAGCCCGACCAGCATCGGGTGGTCGTCGGAGGTGGCCGCCGCGGAGCGGAGCACGTCGCCCAGACTCACTATGTCCTTGTCGGTGTTGGGGATCTCCACACCGATCGCGGACTTACCGGGGATGGGCGACTGGATACGCACGTCGGCGCTCTTGACCGCCAGGGAGATGTTCTTGGACAGGGCGGTGACCTTCTCGACCTTCACCGCGGGACCGAGCTCGATCTCGTAACGGGTGACCGTCGGCCCACGGGTGAACCCGGTGACCTCGGCGTCGATCTTGAACTGCTCCATGACCCCGGACAGGGCCGCCACGACGTCGTCGTTGGCCTTGGTCCGCTCCTTGGGCGCGGATCCGGGCTTGAGCAGGGTGGTGATCGGCAGTTCGTAGTCGCCCTCGACCACGCGGGAGGGGATGGAGAGCTGCTCGGTGGTGACGGGCGCCGGCGTGGGGTCGGGGGCCGTGGTCTTGGCCTTGGCCTTGGCCTTCTTCTTGGGGGGCGCCTTCTCCGCCTGGGCGGCCGCCTCCTCCTCGTCGGTGAGGGCCGGGGCGATCGTCCCGGCGGCCTCGGAGACCACGGGTGTGTCGTAGGGACGTTCGTGGTCGCCGGCGACCGTCTCGTTGTCGGCGGGCGCGGCCTTGCGCTTGCGCGACCTGGCGGGCTTCTTCTCCGCCTCGGCGCCCAGGATCCCGATGCCCGCGTCCGGCCCGGGGTCGCGTTCCATCAAGGCGTTGAACAGGGTCTGGAGTCGGTCGGGGATACGCCGTATGGGGGTCGCGGTGACCACGAGGACACCGAAGATCAGGACCAGGGCCAACAACAGGCCGGTGAGCCAGGGGGTGACCACCGAGCTGAGCGGGCCCGAGGCCACGAACCCGATGATGCCGCCGGCGTTCTGGACGCCCTCCATGCCGTCGGCGGGCTGCGGGATGCCGTGGGCGATGTGGATGAGCCCGAGCAGACCGAGCATGATCGAGGTGACCCCGATGAAGAGCCGGCCCGCGTCGCCCTCCTTGGCGGTGCTGGGCGTGCGCATCAGTTTGATGGCCAGGGGCAGGAACAGCAGGGGCAGGATCGGTGAGAAGGCGCCGACGCCGCCGACGACCACCATTCGGGTGGCTTCCAGCAGGGGGCCGTCGCTCTGCCACCACACGGCGGCGGCCACCAGGATGCCCAGGGCCAGCAGGACCAGTCCGACGCCGTCCCGGCGCAGGTCGGGGTCCAGATCACGGGCGCTACGGCCGACCGCGCGGGCCGCGCCGCCCACCGTGTGGGCGATGAGTTTCCACAGGACCAGCAGGAACTGACCGAAGAGGGCCACCACGTAGGCGATGGGCCCGTCCGGCATGCGTTTCTTGGCCGCGGGCTTGCGCGCGGCGGGCTTCTTGCGCCCGGCACCACCAGAGGAGGCACGCGTGGCCATCGGGGGTCACCTCCACGGGGACGGGGTCGAACTCGGGGGCCCGGACACAGCGTCCCGGCACGGCGGGAAGCCTACTAAGCCGTCCAGCCCGAGGCACGAACACTCCCCCGGCGTGTCGTCCCTTCGAAGGAGAGCGCGCCGCCTCAGAGAGAACGGCCCGGGACGCTGGTCGCGCTCCGGGCCGTTCGGTGGATCGTCTGCTGCCGGTCAGACCTCGACCAGGACCGGGATGATCATGGGACGACGGCGGTACGTCTCGTTCACCCAGCGGCCGGTGCTGCGGCGGATGAGCTGCCGCAGCTGGTGTGGGTCGTTGACCCCGTCGGCGGCCGCCTTGTCCAGGGCGTCCTGGATCTTGTCGATGACGTCGTCATAGGCCTCCGCGCCCATGCCCGCGCCCCGGGTGTGGATCTCGGGGTCGCCGAGGATCTTGCCCGAGCCCGAGTCCACCGCGACGACGACGGAGATGAAGCCCTCCTCGCCGAGGATGCGGCGGTCCTTGAGCGCGGCGTCGGTGACGTCGCCGACCGAGGAGCCGTCCACGTACACGTAGCCGGCCTGTACGGCGCCCACGATCTTGGCGCGGTTCTTGTACACGTCGACCACCACGCCGTCCTCGGCGATGACGATACGGTCGCTCGGCACACCCGTGAGCTTGGCCAGGTCGGCGTGGGCGCGCATGTGCCGCCACTCGCCGTGCACCGGCATGAAGTTGCGCGGGCGCACCATGTTGAGCACGTACAGCAGCTCGCCGGCGGAGGCGTGGCCGGACACGTGCACGAGGGCGTTGCCCTTGTGCACGACCTTGGCGCCCCAGCGGGTCAGGCCGTTGATGACCCGGTTGACCGAGTTCTCGTTGCCCGGGATGAGCGACGAGGCGAGCAGGATGGTGTCGCCCTCCTCGATGCGGATCTGGTGGTCCCGGCTGGCCATGCGGCTCAGCGCCGCCATGGGCTCGCCCTGGGAGCCGGTGCAGATCAGCACGACCTCGTCCGCGGGCATCTTGTCGAGCTGCTTGACGTCGACGATGGTGTCGCCGGGGATGCTCAGGTAGCCCAGGTCGCGCGCGATGTTCATGTTGCGGACCATGGAGCGGCCCACGAACGCGATCTTGCGGCCGTGCTGGGTCGCCGAGTCGATGACCTGCTGGACGCGGTGCACGTGCGAGGCGAAACAGGCCACGACGATGCGCTTCTTGGCCTGCCGGAACACCTTGTCGATGGCCTCGGTCAGGTTGCGCTCGTTGACGACGAACCCGGGCTGTTCGGCGTTGGTGGAGTCCGACAGCAGGATGTCGACGCCCTCGTCGCCGAACCGGGCGAACCCGGCCAGGTCGGTGAGGCGGCTGTCCAGCGGCAGCTGGTCCATCTTGAAGTCACCGGTGTGCAGCACCGACCCGCCGGGGGTGCGGATGCCGACGGCCAGCGCGTCCGGGATGGAGTGGTTGACCGCGAAGAACTCCAGGTCGAAGGGGCCGAAGTCGTGCCGCTCCCCTTCCTCTACCAGGACCGTCTCCGGCTTGATGCGGTGCTCCCCCAGCTTGGCGCTGATCAGCGCCAGGGTGAGCTTGGAGCCGACGATCGGGATGTCCGCGCGCTCGCGCAGCAGGAACGGCACACCACCGATGTGGTCCTCGTGCCCGTGGGTGAGCACGATGGCCTCGATGTCGTCCAGGCGATCCCGGATGTAGTCGAAGTCCGGCAGGATCAGGTCGACGCCGGGCTGCTCCTCCTCGGGGAAGAGCACGCCGCAGTCGACGATGAGGAGTCGACCCGCGTACTCGAAGACGGTCATGTTGCGACCGATCTCTCCGAGACCGCCCAACGGGACGATTCTCAGAACGCCTTCGCCCTGGGGCGGGGGCGGGCCGAGCTCGGGATGCGGGTGACTCATACGGAACCCTCCGTGAGACGTTCGACGCGGACGGCGCTGGCCGGAACCGCCTGGTGCGGGGCGAGCCCGATCGGGCCCTTGACCCCGGCCGCGGCCAGGTCCTCGCGAAGGAGGGCCTGGAGCTCGGCGGAGGCGTCGGCGAGCGGGGTGCGCACCGGCCCGGAGGGAAGACCGAAGAGGTTGAGGACGGCCTTGGTGGTGATGACGCCCTGAGTGCGGAACATGCCGGTGTAGACCGGGGTGAGGCGGCGGTGGATGGCCAGTGCCTGACCGACCTCGCCCTTCTCGAACGCGTCGATCATGTCCTTGAGGTCGGCGCCCACGATGTGGCCGACGACACTGACGAAACCGGCGGCTCCCACCGACAGCAGCGGCAGGTTCAGGATGTCGGTTCCGCAGTAGTAGGCCAGGTCGGTGCGCTCCATGACCCAGGAGCTGGCGCCGACGTTGTCCTTGGCGTCCTTGTTGGCGACGATGCGCGGGTGCTCGGCCAGCCGGACCAGGGTCTCGGAGGCGATCGGCGTCCCGGTGCGGTGCGGGATGTCGTAGAGCATCACCGGCAGTTCGGTGGTGTCGGCGATCTCGGTGAAGTGCCGGATCAGCCCTTCCTGCGGAGGCTTGTTGTAGTAGGGCGTGACGGCCAGGAGGCCGTGCGCGCCCGCCTTCTCGGCGGCCTTGGCCAGTCTGACGCTGTGGCGGGTGTCGTTGGTGCCCACCCCCGCGACGATCTGGGCGCGGTCACCGACCGCCTCGACGACGCTGCGGAGCAGGCGGTCCTTCTCCTCGTCGCTGGTCGTGGGCGACTCACCGGTGGTGCCGCTGATGATCAGGCCGTCGTTGTGCTGCTCGTCCACCAGGTAGGTGGCGAGTCTGGCGGCGCCGTCGTAGTCGAGCTCGCCGTCTTCGAGCATCGGGGTGACCATGGCGGTCAGCATCTTGCCGAACGGCCGGTACTTGTTCTCCATCATCGTGTGTGAAAGGCCCTCGGGTCCGTGGCCGTGAGGCGGTCGGACCCTCGTGTGCCCCTCCTCCTCTCCATGTGTTGCGCGATCAGCTGATGCGTCCCGTGTCGGGTGCTTTCCTCCGTGCACGGGTGAGGCGGCGCTGTGCGTCCGCCACCGCGATCGGCCGTGAGGGGCCGGACGCGGGAAAGTCTGTGTCGCTCCTATGAGTGTCGGGAGCGTGATCCGGTTCGGTCCCCGTCCTCGTCTGTCGAGGTGAGGGACCGTCGCCGGTGTGTGAGGCCCGGAAGTGTGAACCTACCCGGCCCGGGCCCTCGCCACTCGGGCGGGACCCGGAGACCACCGTATTCGAAAGGTGGCGAACGTACCGGGGTCAGTCGTCCTTGCCGTCGGGGAGGAACATGCTGAGCAGCCAGCTCACGATGGTGACGACGATGGCGCCCCAGAAGGCGGGCCAGAAGCCGTCGATGTGGAAGGGCAGCTCGAAGAGTCCGGCGATCCACCCGGTGAGCATGAACAGCAGCGCGTTCACGACCAACCCGATCAGACCCAGGGTCAGGGCGTAGAACAGGCAGCCGACCGTTTTGACGATCGGTTTGATGACGGCGTTGATCACGCCGAAGATCGCACCGACGATCAGGTAGACGACGATCTGACCGACGGTGTCGTCGGTCTGGATCTCGATGCCGTCGATCAGGAATACAGCCGCCCAAAGGGCGAGCGCGTTCACGATAACTCTGATAATGAGGCTCACACCATAGATGTTCCCATGCTCGGGCAAGCTCCGGAAACTCCGGCATCCACTTGTTTCGGGTATGGCCCCCAGAGGAGGCCCTTCGTGTCCAGTGCGCAGTTCGTCCGTCCCGCCCGTGCCGCCGACGTGGACACGGTGGTGGACCTTCAGGTGGCGTCGTGGCGTGCGCTGTACGGGGGGTTGTTGCCCGCCGAGGTGACCGAGGAGATGTCGGGTGACCAGGCCCGGGAGAGTTTTCGGGAGCAGTGGACGACGGCGTTGGAGTCGCCCCCCACCTCCAAGCACCGGTTGGTGGTGGCCACCGACGAGGTGGACGGGGAACGCACGGTTGTGGGATTCGCCGCGTTCGGCCCGGCCGGCGATCCCGACCTGTGGCCGGCCAAGGACGCCGAACTGTTCGCCCTGCACGTGGACCCCGAGCGGACCCGTCAAGGGCACGGCAGCCGACTGCTGAACGCGTGCGTGGACCACCTGGTGGAGGGCGGGTTCGGCACGGTGCAGGTGTGGACCCCGGAGGAGGACAACGCGCTGAGGTCGTTCGTGGAGGCTTCGGGGTGGCGCGCCGACGGTGCCCGCCGGGAGATCGACATGGGCCGACTGGTGTCCATGGTGCGGCTGCACGCGGCCATCTCCGAGTAGCGTTCGGGCCCGCTTCGAGCAGGGACTACCGTGGGGTGGTCGTTGCGGCGCGCCAAGAAGCGCCACTGTGTGGAAACTGGAGGACCGGCGCGTGGCCACGGTCAGTGAATGGGTCTCGGGGCTGCGCCCCCGCACGCTACCGAACTCGATCGTGCCGGTGGCGGTGGGCACCGCGCTGGCCTTCGCCCTGGACGGGTTCGTCTGGTGGAAGGCGCTCCTGGCGTTGGTGGTGTCGATGGCCCTGCAGGTGGGGGTGAACTTCGCCAACGACTACAGCGACGGGGTGAAGGGCACCGACACCGAGGAGCGGACCGGGCCCACCCGGTTGACCGCCTCCGGCCTGGCCACGCCTCGACGGGTCCTGTCGGCGGCGCTGGGGAGCTTCGCGTTCGCCGGTCTGGTGGGGCTGGTGCTGGTGGCGACCACCTCGTGGTGGCTGCTGTTGATCGGTGTGGCCGCGATCGCCGCCGCCTGGTACTACACCGGTGGTCGCACCCCCTATGGATACAGGGGTCTGGGCGAGGTCTCGGTGTTCGTGTTCTTCGGCGTGGTGGCCGTGGTGGGCACCGTGTTCGTGCAGTTGGAGGCGGCCCCCTGGCAGGCGTGGGTGGCGTCGGTACCGGTCGGGTTGCTGTCCTGCTCGGTGCTGGTGATCAACAACCTGCGCGACATCCCCACCGACCGGGAGACCGGGAAGATCACCCTGGCGGTGCGTCTGGGCGAGACCGGCACCCGCCGTATGTACGCGGGGATGATCGTCGGCTCGTTCGTGTTCGCGTTGGCCCTGCTGCCGCTGTCCTGGTGGGTGCTGTTGGTGCTGCCGGCGGCGCCCCTGGCCGTGCCGCCGCTGCGCCGGGTGCTGGGCGGCCAGGTCGGCCGCGACCTGGTCCTGGGGCTGGGCGAGACCGGGAAACTGCAGATGGTCTTCGGGGCGTTGTTCTCCGTCGCCCTGCTCCTGGGATAGTGCGGGCCTATAGTCGTTCGGGTGAGGGAACTGAGCGAAGAGGACTTCTTCGCGTCCCTGCCGGCCACTCGTGGCTCGGCGGGGGCGCTCATCCGTTCGGCCGAGGGCGACGTGCTGCTGGTACGGCGGGTGTACGCGCCCGATCGGCCATGGGGCATCCCCGGCGGGATGATGGAGGCGGGCGAGTCTCCGCTGACCGCCTGTCTTCGTGAGCTCGCCGAGGAACTCGGGGTGCCCGCGTCGCCCCGGGCCCTGTTGGTGACCGACTGGGCGCCGCCCGCACCACCGCGCACCCCGGCCCTGCACTGGTTGTTCCGGGTGGAGGTCTCCTCGGAGGAGTTCGTCCTGCCCGAGGAGGAGCTGTCCGGATGGGCCTGGGTGCCGCCGGAGAAGCTGGAGGAGTACCTGGTCGGTCGTTCGGCTCGCCGGATGATCGCCGGTGTCCACGTGGACGACCACTCCGGTGGACCGGTCTACCTGGAGGACGGACACCCCGTTCTGCCAGGGCGGATCTGAACGTTCACCACATTGGACACATGTCCGGTTAGGATTCGCCTCCCAACCCGCATTACCAGGGAGAGACCACCGCCGTGCCGAGTGACCACACAGACCAACGTGACCTCGCCCCGGACCCCGTAGCGTGGGCCGAACGACGCGCCGAGCAGGCCGAGGCCTTCGACGCCATCGGGGAACGCTACGAGGAGGCGTTCCCGAACAAGGAGGGTCAGGAGGACTGCGTCCGTCGACTCTTGGACTCCCTCCCCCAGGGGGCGCACGTCCTGGACCTGGGTTCGGGCACCGGGTTGCCGACCGCCCTCCAGCTGGTCAACGCCGGTGCCCGGGTGACCGGTTTCGAGATCTCCGAACGCATGCTGGAGTTGGCCCGCGAGAACGTTCCGGGGGCCGAGTTCCGCCAGGCCGACATCATGGACCTGGACCCGGTCGAAACCTCCTACGACGCCATCGTGGCGTTCTTCTCGCTGCTGTGCCTGCCCAAGGACCGCATCGCCCAGGCCCTGGGCCGCGTGCGCGCCTCCCTGGGTCCGGGCGGTCTGCTGTGCCTGTCCATGGTGGAGACCGACCTCGACGACGAACCGATCCCGTTCCTGGGTTCGGCGATCCGCGTGTCGGGATATCCCCGCGACGAGCTGCGCGAGGTGGTCACCAACGCCGGTCTGGTCATCGAGGACGAGCGCGTGGTCACCTTCGAACCGAAGGACCCCGACGCCCGACCCGAGGTCCAGCTCTTCTACACCTGCCGCCGCGGCGCCTGAACACACGTGAAGGGGGCCGCCCACCGGGCGGCCCCCTTCGGAACGGCTGTGGCTACTCCAGGCCCAGGAGGGGCTCCAGGCCCAGCGTCAGGGGGTCGGGCAGGTCCGCTGCTCGACGTACGCCGAGCAGGACACCCGGCATGAACGAGGTGCGGTTCATCGAGTCGTGGCGGATCTTCAGGGTCTCGCCGTCGGTGCCGAAGACCACTTCCTGGTGGGCGATCAGGCCCTGGATGCGCAGCGCGTGGACGCGGACGCCCTCCACGTCGGCGCCGCGGGCGCCCGGGATCTCGGAGGTGGTGGCGTCCGGCATCGGCGCGGTGCCGGCCTCGCGGCGGGCCTCGGCGACCAGCTCGGCGGTCCGGTAGGCCGTACCGCTGGGCGCGTCGGCCTTGTTCGGGTGGTGCAGCTCGATGATCTCGGTGGAGTCGAAGTAGGGCGCGGCCTTCTTCGCGAAGTGCATCATCAGCACCGCGGCGATGCCGAAGTTCGGGGCGATGAGCACCTTCGCACCCGGTTTCGCGGCCTGCGCCTCGCGGACGCTCGCCAGCTTCGTCTCGTCGAAGCCGCTGGTGCCGACGACGGCGTGGATGCCGTTGTCGATCAACCACCGAAGGTTGTCCATCACCACGTCGGGGTGGGTGAAATCGACGACGTAGTCGGCCCCCAGCACCGCGTCACGATCGTCGCCGGCGTCCACGCCCGCGACGAGTTCCATGTCGTCGGCGGCCTGAACCGCTTTGACGACCTCTGACCCCATGCGCCCATCGGCGCCGAAAACTCCTACCTTGAACACGGGACGAGCGTACCGGAGTCCAGGTGGTGGGGCCGTGGCGCGGTGTCGGCGCGGTGCGCGGTCACCGGGTGGTTCAGCGGACGGTGGACAGGTTGAGGGAGAAGTCACCGGCCGGGTCGGTCCACCAGTGGGTGAGGGTGAAACCGGCCGAGTCCAGTTCTTCGGTGAGCCCCTCACGACGGAACTTGGCGGAGATCTCGGTGCGCATCTCCTCTCCGGGTGCGAAGTCGACCTCCAGGTCGAGGTCGGCCACCCGGACGCGCTGGTGGGAGCGGGCGCGCAGGCGCATCTCGATCCACTCGTGCTCGGCGTTCCACACGGCCAGGTGGTCGAAGGCCGTCGGGTCGAAGTCCCCGCCCAGTCGCCGGTTGATCACCGAGAGGACGTTGCGGTCGAAGGCCGCGGTGACGCCCTGGGAGTCGTCGTAGGCGGCGACCAGGCGCGCCGGATCCTTGACCAGGTCGGCGCCGAGCAGGAGCGTGTCGCCCGGGTCGAGGGCGCCGCGCACGTCGCGCAGGAACCCGGCGCGTTCGGCGGGAGCCTGGTTGCCGATGGTGGATCCCAGGACGGCCAGCAGGCGACGCCCGTCGTGGTCGTTGACCGGCAACAGACCGAGGTGGTGTTCGAAGTCACCGACCACGGCGTGTACGTCCAGGTCGGGATGCTCGTCGGCGACGCGTCGGGCGGAGTCCGCGAGGAAGTCACCGCTGACGTCGACGGGGACGAAGCGTTTCAGGGCACCGTGGCGGCGCAGGGCGTCGAGCAGCAGCCGGGTCTTGACCCCGGAGCCGGATCCGAGCTCGATGAGGGTGACGGCGTCGGCGGTCCGGGCGATCTCGTCCGAGCGCCGTTCGAGGATGCCGCGTTCGGCACGGGTGGGGTAGTACTCGGGCAGCCGGGTGATGTCCTCGAACAGGGCGCTGCCGTGTTCGTCGTAGAACCACTTGGGCGGGAGCCGTTTGGGGTGGGCGGTGAGGCCTTCGGCGACGTCGGCGCGCAACGCCTTGTCGAGGTCGTCCGCGGTGAGGTTTCGGTCGATCCGGAACATGTTGCCTCCTGTTTCCCATACCGGTCAGCCGAGCGGCCGGATGTCGGTGTGTTCCCGGGTGGCGACCACCAAGGACTCCGCGGGGACCTCCCGCCAGCCGCGCCCATCGTCGAAGGGCTCGGAGGCCAGGAAGACCTCGTCGCCCTCCCCCTCCGCGCGTCCGGGCCGACGCAGGGTGAACAGGGTGTCCCCGGCGGTCGTGCCGACGATCGTCGTGCCGTCCCCGGCCAGCAGGTTGTAACGACCCTCGGAGTGTTCGCGGGCCCGGCGCACCACGGCGGCCAGGGCCCCCGGCAGATCACCGGAGGCCCGCCACAGCCGCAGCGTGTGCGCGAACAACGGGGCCGAGTCCACCGGCGCCCGCGCCTCCAGGGCGTCCGGGAGCGGGGGCGAGCCGAGCGCCACGGCGAGCGCGTGGTCGTCCTTGGCCGCCCCGTTGTGGCTGAACAGCAGGTGGTCCGCCCGGAAGGGTTGGGCGCCGGACTCCTCGGAACCGAAGCCGACGGTGGCGTCGCGCACGGCCGCGACCACGCACCCGGAGGTGATGGCGCGGGCCGTGTCACCGAAGGAGGAGTCACCCCAGATCGGCATGGCCCTCCGGTAGCGCAGGGGTGGCGTGGGCCCTTCGGTCGCCTCCGGCCCGGGCCCCGGCGGGTACCAACCGACACCGAACCCGTCGGCGTTGACGGTTCCGTACCGCTGGTGTCGGGGCGCCCAGGACTGGACGAACAGCGAGTGCGGCGCCGTGTACAGCAGCTCGTGCAACGTGCGCGGCGGGCCCAGGTAGGCGAGGTGGCGGCACATCAGGCGCGGTCCGCGTCGCGTGCGCAACGAAAGCCGCTGAAGATCTGTCGTCGGATCGGGTGGTCCCAGTTGCGGAAGGTGGAACGCACGGCGGCGGGATGGGTGGCCCACGACCCTCCGCGCAGGACCTTGTAGCCGTCGTCGAAGAAGACCTCCGAGTACTCGCGGTAGGGGAAGGATCGGAACCCCGGGTAACCGTGGAAGGTGGTGGAGGTCCACTCCCACACGTCCCCGATGAGTTGTTGGACGCCGAGCGGGGAGGCGCCGTCGGCGTGGGTGCCCACCGGGTCGGGTCCGAGCCGACGCCGACCGAGGTTGGCGTGGCGTGGTTCGGGTTCGGCGTCGCCCCAGGGGAAGCGGTGGCAGCGTCCGGTGGCGGGGTCGAACCGGGCCGCCTTCTCCCACTCGGCCTCGGTGGGCAGCCGTTTGCCCGCCCAACGGGCGTAGGCCTCGGCCTCGTGGTAGCTCACGTGTTGGACGGGCTCGTTCGGCGGCACCTCCTCGTGTCGACCGAAGCGGCGGCGGGTCCAGAGGCCGTTCTCCAGGGTCCAGAAGGCCGGTGCCGCGGCGTCCCTGGCACGAGCCCACTCCCGGCCGGCGGGGCTCCACCAGCGCGGGTCCCGGTAGCCGCCGTCGGCGATGAACTCCTGGTAGGCGGCGTTGGTCACGAGGGCGGTGTCGATCCAGAAGGCGGGGAGGTCGACAGTACGCGCGGGGCGTTCGTTGTCGAAGGACCACGGGTCGTCGTCGGTGCCCAAGGTGAAGGGGCCGGCCGGGACCAGGACCTCTCGGGCCGGTGGAGGGCTCACCGGCCCGAGGACGGAGGCCTTCTCCAGCAGGACGGGAGCGCCACGACGCAGCTGGTGGGTGGCGAGCATGGTCTCTCCGTGCATGAACTCGTGCTGGATGACCATGTGGAAGACGAAGCCCGCTTCGAGCAGGGAGTGTTCCGAGGGCGTCACCTCGCCCGGTGTCGGCGGGGGGACGGACAGGTCGGCGCCGTCCAGGGTGTCGAGGACCTCCCGCCGCACCCGCGCGTTGTACTCGCTCGCCTCGTCGGGACGCAGCAGCGGCAGGGTGACCCGGTCCGCGCGCGGGTTCTCGAAGGCGTCGTAGAGCCCGTCGATGTCCGGGCGCAGTGCCTCGCGGCGGCCCGCGGCACGGAGCAGCCACTGCTCCTCGTAGTTGCCCACGTGCGCCAGATCCCAGACCAGGGGCGACATCAACGGGGAGTGCTGGGCGAGCAGTTCGTCCTCGTCGAGGGCATCGATGGTCAGTTCCCTGCTGTGCCGCCTGCTGTGGTCGAGTTCGGCGGCGATGCGTTCCTTGGCGCGTTCCTGTTCCAGGCTCATGACGAACCTCCACGGTGGGCGGGGTGCCGGCGCGCGGTGACCGTCGAGTCGGCGGGTCGCGGCGCGGGCACCTGGAGAGCGGTGTCGGCGGGGCACAGCCCTCGCCGAACGTAGTGGTCGGCGTACTCGTCGACGAGTGCGGCGAGCCCGGCCGCGCCCATGCGGGGCAGGGCCTCTGTCGCGGCGTCGAAGCAGGCCCTCGCGCACGCGGCGACATCGGCGTCCTCGGGGCCCAGTCGGGCGGAGCGCAGCCACAGCGTGGGAGTGGGCGCGGCGCCGCGGCACAGGCGCTCGGTGGCCTCCTCCGCGATGGCCCTGGCCCGTGGGTCGTCGGTCAGGGCGGCGGCGAGCGCCACCGGGACCGGCCACCAGCGCAAGGGCACGGTGTCGATCATGCGCAGTTCCCACCAGCCGCGCGGGCGGATGGGCGGGAACAGGGTGCTCAGATGGAACTCCAGGTCGGCGAGGGTCACCGGACGCGGGCCCCGCCCGTCGACCCAGTCGGCCAGGGTGATCCCCGGGTCGGCGGTCCAGGCACCGCCCCCACCGGGGATCTCGGGCAGGGCCATCACCCGCGCGCCCAGGGCGTACTCGGCCCAGGCGGTGGCGGGATCGGTCTCGGGGCCGGGTTCCAGCACGGGTCGGGTGCGGGTCGCGTCGGTGGCCGCCCAGATGGCCCACCGGGAGGACTTCCAGCCGGTCGGGTGGCCTCGCCAGACGGCCGAGTTGGCGAAGGCGGCGACCAGGACGGGGCCCAGACGGTGCAGGAACCGCCAACGCCCACGGATGTCGGCGGCGTCCGCTCCGTTGTCCAGGCACACCTGGATGGACGCGGAGCTGCACATCATGGTGCGGCCACTGGCGTGGCGGTGTCGGTCGAAGAAACGCTCCATCGCCGTGTAACGGGGAGATCGGAGCTGTCGTTCGGGCGGACGTACGGGGTCGAGCGCGGTCTCGGCCAGGTACAGTCCGGCGCCCGTGAGGGCCTTCTCGACGTGCCGCAGGTCGACGGCGAGGGCCTCGTGGGCTTGGGCGAGTCCCGGCAACGCCGGTGAGCTGAGCTCGATCTGGCCGCCCGGTTCGAAGGTGATCCGGCTTCCCGCGGGCGGGGGGCCACAGGCCTCCACGAGCTCCGCGAGACGGTCGATGGTGACGGGTGCGGTGGGACGTTCGGGGTCGGTGACCAACCATTCGGTCTCGGCCCCGACCTTGCCGGGAGGGCCGGTCTTGAAACAGATCCCGTTGATGTACTCGTGAACGTCTTCCGTGGTCATGTGCGGCATGGGTTGACTCCCTCGGAGTGACACCTCAAGGGTCCTGCCCGGAGCGCCGCGACGGTGAACATGTGCGATCACCCCAACCGGATCGAGGGCGGCCGGCGGGTGGACCGACATCCTGTCGGCACACCCGCCGGCCACACGCTTCTCGCGCGGGAGGTGTCGACGCCGGCCTTACCCGCACAAAAAGTGATCTGAGTCACATTGAACGGGAGGCTCGCCCCCGTGCCGCGCCCACGTCACGTCCCCGCTGGTCAAGGCCCACCTCGAAGACCTCGTGCCGCACCTGTCCCACCGCTCCCACCGGTGACTCGCGCACCTCACGTCCGGGCCCGGACGCCGGGGCCTCGCGGCCGGGGACAAGGTGTGGAACCCCGAGTCCCGGAGCCGTCCACGGTCAGTGGTTCGGTCGGTCAGGTGGCCCGTTCGGGCAGGCGACCGGACTCGTCGGCGGCCGCCCAGTGGCAGGCCACGCGACGCTCGGCCCCGCCGCTCAGGATCGCCGGATCCACGCTCACGCACCGGTCGGCCACCCCTGCCCTCTCGGCCTCCCCTGAGGCCAGGATCGGGCAGCGCGGATGGAAACGGCACCCCGGAGGCACCTGCTTGGGGTCCGGTGGCTCACCGCTGAGCACCACCGGCCCCTCCTCCACACCGGAGTCGGGCAGCACCGACAGCAGGGCGCGCGTGTACGGGTGCGCGGGCGAGGACAGCACCTCCTCCACCGTGCCCAGTTCCACCACTCGTCCCAGGTACATCACGGCCACCCGGTCCGCGATGTTCCAGGCCAGGCCGAGGTCGTGCGTGGCCACCAGGGCGGACAACCCCAGTTCGTCGCGCAACTCCAGCAAGAGTCGCAGGATCTCGCCGCGCACCGAGGCGTCCAGGGACGCCACCGGTTCGTCGGCCACCAGCACCTCGGGGTCCAGGACCAGGGCTCCGGCGATCACCACACGCTGGCGTTGGCCCCCCGACAGCTCGTGCGGGTAGCGCGAGAGGAAGCGTTCGGGCGGGCGCAGACCGGCGCGGGACAGCGCGCGTTCCACCCGTTCCGACTCGTCGACCGTGGTGCCCTCGTGCACACGAAGACCCTCGACCACCGACTCGTATACGGTGCGCCTCGGATTGAGCGAACCCATCGGGTCCTGCTGCACGAGCTGCACTCGGCGCCGGTAGGACCGCAGGTCACGGGAGCGGTAGCGCAGCGGCTCGCCCTCGAACAACACCCGGCCGGCGGTGGGCCGCTCCAATCCCAGGAGCGTGCGGGCCAGGGTGGTCTTGCCACAGCCGGACTCCCCGACCAGGGCCACGATCTCCCCGGGCGCCACGTCCAGGTGAACGCCGTCCACCGCACGGGCGGTGCCCCGCCCTCCGCCGGGGGCGAACCCGGCCGTGAAGGCCACCTCCACGGAGTCGGCCCGCAGGACGGGCGGTGTCCGCGCCTCGGCGTCGGCGGAGGGCGGGCGGGGGGCGGTGTCGGCGCTCAACGGCTCGTCTCCTCTGTGCTGGTCTCCCCGGTCGGGTCGACGCCCTCGCTCTCCTTCGAGAGTGATCCCGGCCCCACGTGCACGCACGCCGCGTGCCGGTCGGCGTGCCCGTCGGCGCCGGGGTGGACCGGCCACAGTGGCGGGTCCACGGTGGCGCACACCGACTCGGCCACCGCGCAGCGCGGTCGGAACACGCAGCCCGACGGTGGGTCGGCCGGGTCCGGTGGGTCGCCCGGCAGGCCGCGCGGGGCCAGTCGGGAGGCGGGGTCGCCGATCTTGGGGAAGGCGGCGCTGAGCGCGCTCGCGTACGGGTGGGCGGGCCGGTGCACCACGTCCCGCGCCGGCCCCTCCTCCACGATCCGACCGGCGTACATGACCGCGAGCCGATCACAGGTGGCGGCCAGTACGGACAGGTCGTGGCTGATCATCAGCATGCCGATGCCGGTCTCCTCGACCAGCCCGCGCAGCAACGCGAGGATCTGCGCCTGGATCATGACGTCCAGGGCGGTGGTGGCCTCGTCGGCGATGATCAGCCGCGGCTCGCAGGCCAGGGCCATCGCGATCATCACCCGCTGGCGTTGTCCCCCGGACAACTGGTGGGGATAGTCCTGGGAACGGGAGACCGGCAGGCCCACCTGTTCCAGGAGTTCGGTGACCCGGGTAGCGACCCGGTCCGACTTCACGGTCCGGTGCAGCACGAGGGGCTCGGCGATCTGGTCGCCGATCCGCTTGACCGGGTTGAGGGAGTGCATGGCCCCCTGGAAGACCACCGAGGCACCGACCCAGCGCACGGCGCGCAGGCGTCCCCACTTCATCTCCAGGACGTTCTCGCCCTCCAGCAGAATGTCCCCGGTGACGCGGGCGGTGGCGGGCAGCAGGCGCAGCAGCGCCAGGGCCACGGTGGACTTGCCACTGCCGGACTCCCCCGCCACACCGAGGGTGTCACCGCGGCCCAGGGACAGGTTCACGCCGCGCACCGCCGGGATCTCACCCCCACCGGTAGCGTAGGTGACGCGCAGGTCCCGGACGTCGAGAAGGCCGCTCACCCGGCTCCTCCCCTCAGACGTGGGTTGATGACGGACTCGACCGCGCGCCCGCACAGGGTGAAGGACAGCGCGACCACGGCGATGGCCAGCCCGGGTGGGACGATGTACCACCAGATCCCGGCGCTGATCGCCCCGGAGGTGCGTGCGGCCTGGAGGATGCCACCCCAGGAGATGGTGGTGGGGTCGCCCATCCCCAGGAAGGCGAGGGTGGACTCGGCGATGATCGAGGTCGCCACCAACAGCGTGGTCTGGGCGAGCACCACCGGCATCACGTTCGGCAGCACGTGCCAGCCCATGACGTGGGCGTGGCCGCCGCCCAGGGCCCGGGCGCGTTCCACGTAGGGTCGGGCCTCCACCGCCAGCGTCTGGGCGCGCACCAGTCGGGCGGTGGGCGGCCAGACGGTGAGCCCGATCGCGAGGATGATGGTGCCGGTGCCGCGCGGCAGCACCGCGGCCAGGGCCACCGCCAGGACCAGGGTGGGCAGCACCAGGAACCAGTCGGTGACGCGCATGATCACCGAGGAGACCACTCGGCCGCCCACCCCTCCGGAGGAGCCGAAGTGACCGGCGGTCACCCCGGCCAGGGTGCCCAGGGTGACGGAGACGAACGTGGCCAGCAGCCCGACCGTCAACGAGACGCGCGCGCCCCAGATGATCAGGTCCAGGATCGAACGGCCGAAGTTGTCGGTGCCCAGCGGGAACTCCGTGCTGGGCGGCTGGTAGCTGTCACCGGGCGCACCGGTGATGGTCAGGTGCGCCTGGTCCACGAACAGGGGCGCGGTCAGGGCGAGCACGCCGATCGTGAGCAGCGAGGCCAGGCCGAACAGGCCGGCGCGGTTGCGCGCGTAGTCGCGGGCGAACCGACCCAGGGCCTCACGACGTCGTTTCCGGGCCAGGGCGCGGGGCGAGACCGCCGTGCCGGGCGCGGGTTCGGTGGGGGCGCTCATGGGCGCACCCGGGGGTCGAGCAGCGGATACACCAGGTCGGCCAGGAGGTTCATGAGGATCACCGAGGCCGCGAAGACCACGAACAGACCTTGGACGAGGCCGAGGTCGGGGACTTCCAGGCCGGAGTAGAAGAGTTGGCCGAGGCCGGGCCAGGAGAAGACCGTCTCCACCAGGATCACCCCGGACACGACCTGTCCGAGGTTGAGGAAGATGAGGGTGACGGTGGGCAGCAGCGCGTTGGGCACGGCGTGCCTGCGCCTGACCAGGACGTCGCGCAACCCCTTGGCGCGGGCGGTGGTCAGGTAGTCCGCCCCCTTCTCGTCCATGAGGGAGGAGCGCATGATCATCAGGTATTGGGCGTAGATCACCGCCACCATCGTGGTGACCGGCAGGACCATGTGCTGGGCGGTGCTCAGCGCACGTTCCACGGGGCCGGTCAGGCCCGGGTCGACCATGCCGCCGGTCGGGAACAGGCCGGGCATGAAGCCGCGGCCGGAGGCCAGCAGGACGATGAGGAGCAGGCCGAGCCAGAAGGTGGGCACCGACCAGAAGAACAGCGCGACGGCGGTGTTGACCCGATCGCCGCGCCCGCCCGGCCTCCAACCGGCGCGCGAGCCCAGGAACAGGCCGAGCAGCGCGGCGATGACCGTGCCGGTACCGGCGAGCAGGATGGTCGGCCCCAGACGTTCCAGGATGAGGTCCACGACCGGTTCGCGGTACTGGAAGGACACACCCAGGTCGAGGTGGATCAGCCCTTCGGCGTAGTCGAGGAACTGTCGCCACAGGGGCTGGTCGAGGCCGAACTGGCGGCGCAGCTCCGCCCGCTGTTCGGCGGTGACCTCGCGTCCCTCCGTCATGGCGCGGACGGGGTCGCCGGGCAGGATCCGGAAGAGGAAGAACCCGGCGACGATCACGGCGAACAGGGACACGACCGCGGTCATCAGGCGGCCGGCCACGTAGGTGATCACCCGTCGTGCCCGGTGCCCTCCCCCCGGGGCCGCCGGGGCGGGGAGCCCATCGGCCCCCGCCCCGTCCGGTCCGTCCACCTCGATGGGCGTGGTCGTCACTCGCGGTCCTCCACGGTGGAACGGTTGCGGAAGAACAGGAACGCGCCACCGGCGAGCAGGACGAGGACCACGACGCCGATGCCGATGCCCACCCCGGTGGAGATCCCGCCGCCGTTCGCGTCGGATCCGCCTTCAGCGGGCTGGGCGGACCACCAGGCCCAGTAGCCGTCCTGGCCCCAGATGTTGCCGCCCTCGGTCGGCTCCAGCTGGATGCTCTCGATGTGGTCGGTCCGGTAGGCCTCCATGATGTTCGGGTAGGCCAGGACGTTGACCACGGCCTCCTCGTAGAGGATCTCCTGCATCTGGTGGACGATCTCGGCGCGGGCCTCGTGGTCGTACTCGCTCAGCTGCGCCTCGTAGAGCTCGTCGTACTCCTCGTCGCAGAAGTAGGCGTCGCCCTGCATGGTGCCCGGTTCGGTCGGCAGCGCGTCGCAGGTGTGGATGCTGAACACGTAGTCGGGGTCGGGGTTGACCGTCCACCCGGTGAAGATGAGGTCGTACTCGGCGTCGTAGAGGGCGTCGCTCAGGATGCCCGGGTCGACGGTCTGGTTGTCGATCTCGATGCCGATGTCGGCGAGGCGCTCGGCGATGACCTGTCCGGCCTGGACGTTGTCCGGGCGGTCGGAGTGCACGTGCATGCGCAGTTCGAGGCGGTCGTCGTCGGGTGAGACGCGCACCCCGTCGTCGCCCCTTTCGTAGCCGGCCTCGTCGAGCATCTCGTTGGCGGCGTCCGGGTCGAAGTCGAGGGTGGCCTCCTCGCCCTCGGGCGACCAGTGGAAGTCGGTGTAGCGCGGCGGGATGTAGCCACCGGCCGCGACGGCCTGGCCGTTGGCGCCCTGCTGGACGATCTCCTCGTTGTCGATGCCCATGACGATGGCCTGGCGCAGGGTCCGGTCCTGGAGCGCGGGGTGTCCGTCGCCGAACGCCTCACCGTCCTGGGTCTCCGCGCCCGGGTTGATCGTGAAGGCCTGGAACCGCTTGCCGTCGGCGATGTTGACCGCGATGTCCTCGGTCGACTCCAGGGAGGTGACCTGGGCGTCGGTCAGTTCGTAGACGAAGGAGACCTCGCCGCTGCGCAGCGCCTCGACGGCGGCGTCCTTCTCGGAGTAGTAACGGAAGTACAGCTCGTCGAAGCCGGCCGGGCCACGCCAGTGGTCGGGGTTGGCCTCCAGACGGATGTGCTCGCCTCGGGAGTGCTCGGTGAGGGCGAAGGGTCCGCTGCCGACCGTGGGGAAGTCGTCGCCGGCGTAGTCGGAGAAGGCCTCGCCCTCCTCCTCCACGATCGGTTCCCACACGTGCCGGGGCACGATCGGGACGTTGAGCGCGGTCATGGTGGCCTGGGGCTCGTCGAGTTCGATGACCACGGTCTGGTCGTCCTCGGCGATGACCTCCTCGAACCCGGCGACGTAGTTGCCCGAGGCGATGGCCGCGGCGTCGTTCTCCATGATGGTGGTGAAGGTCCACGCGACGTCGTCGGCGGTGAGCTGCTCGCCGTCGGTGAAGAAGACGTCGTCACGGAGGTTGAAGGTCCAGGTCAGACCATCATCGGAGGTGTCCCAGCTCTCCGCGAGGGAGGGCGCGGGCTCGTTGGTCTCCGGGTCGACCGTCACGATGCTGTCGTAGACGTGTCTGAGGATGTTGGTGGTGACGGCCAACTGCGCCGTGAACGGGTTGAACGAGTCCACCTGCTGGGAGATGGCCACGGTGAGGGTGTTCGCGTCGGACTCTTCGGCCGCCGCGGGTACCGCGGACAGCCCCCCGAGCAGGATCAGCGCGCCGGTGGAGGCCAGCGTCCGGCGAAAAAGGGCGCCGGTGGGAGGTGGGTGCTGTGTCATGACGGCCCCTGTCGATTCATCGTGGGGTGGTGGCCTGGCCACCTGGGGGTGGTTGGTTGTCTACCAACAGGTTGTGACGAGCGTCAATCATCTCCGAGGTGAGGCGGGATATCGCAACACATTCGACTCCTACGGCGGGAATCAGGGTCGTTTCGCGGGATCGGAGTGGCGAAAGGGTCTTCATCGGTCGACCGAAACCCGAACACCGATTCGCGGCGAATAGAGGACTTCCGCTACGGTTCCCGCCATGATGGGGCACTCTCACGCACTGAGCGGCGTGGTCGGTTGGATGGCGGTCGTTCCGCTCGTCCAAGGCAAGGAATTCCTCGGTCTCAGTTTCGAACTGGGCCCGGGTGAAATCGTCGCCGGATCCTTGGTGTGCGCGGGGGCGGCCCTCCTGCCCGACGTGGACCACAAGAGCGCGACGGTGACCAAGACCTACGGGAAGGTCACCGAGGTCCTCAGTGACATTCTGAACTGGGCCTTCGGCGGTCACCGGATGGGAACGCACTCGTTCTTCTTCGCCGCGTTGATGGGTGTCCTGGTCACCGCCCTGGCCCTGTGGTCGGAGTTGGCCGTCCAGGTGTTCGTGTTCCTGCTCATCGGTATCGCCCTCCAGGGGCTGGGTTTCGGTCTGGACAAGAACCGGGCCGCGTCGGGGATCATCAACGCCTTGGGCACCGCGGCGATCACCCTGGGCCTGTACGCGGCCGGTCTGAACTACACCTGGCTCGGCCTGGCGGTCGCCTTCGGCGTGATCCTGCACTTCTTCGGCGACATGATCACCAAGATGGGCGTCCCGATCTTCTGGCCGTTCTGGAAGAAGCGCATCGGGCAGGGTCGGGGCTTCGTCACCGACGGTCCCGTGGAGAAGAAGGTCGTCACCCCGCTGCTCACCATCGGTGTCGTCGTCGGGTCGATCTACCTCTTCGACTGGCCCACCCTGCTCCCCCAGCACTGATCCTCCCCGGTCGCGGTCCTGGCCTGGGCCGGGCCGGGGTCCTAGGGTTGTGCGGGTGACTCGAACCTCAGAAGGCCTCACCCCGGAACTGCACGCCTACGTCGTCGCCCACAGCGAACCGGTCGACCCCGTCCTCGCCGACCTGGCCGAGGAGACCGCTCGGCTCTTCCCCCAGCAGCGGGGCATGCAGATCGGCCCCGAGCAGGGAGCGTTCACCACCCTTCTCACGCGGCTGTCCGGGGCCCGGAACGCGGTGGAGGTCGGTACGTTCACCGGTTACTCCTCCATCTGCTTCGCCCGCGGCCTTCCCGACGACGGCACCCTCCTGGCGCTGGACATCAGCGAGGAGTGGACGTCGGTGGCCCGCCGCTACTGGGAGCGAGCCGGGGTCTCCGACAAGATCGAACTGCGGATCGGACCGGCCCTGGAGTCCCTGCGCGCCCTGCCCGAGGACACCCGGTTCGACCTGGCGTTCCTGGACGCGGACAAGACCGGCTACCTCGATTACTGGGAGGAACTCGTCCCGCGGATCCGTCCCGGCGGACTGCTGCTGGCCGACAACACCCTCTCCCACGGGCGGGTGATCGACCCCGAGCAGACCGCGCCCCACGTGCAGGGCATCCGCGACTTCAACGACCGTCTGGTGGCCGACGACCGGGTCTCCCAGGTCCTGCTCCCCCTCGGCGACGGGCTCACCCTGGCCCGAAAGCTGTAGGATCGCCGGTTCTCCCGACGGGAACACCCGCGACTTGGGTAATGTCCACTTCCATGCGCCTGCTGCACACATCGGACTGGCACCTGGGTCGCTCCTTCCACCGGGAGAACCTCATCGACGCCCAGGCCGCGTTCCTGGACCACCTCGTCGACACCATCCACGCCGAACGGATCGACGTGGTCGTGGTCGCCGGGGACCTCTACGACCGCGCCCTGCCACCGGTGGACGCCGTGCGCCTGTTCGACCGGGCGTTGGGACGGATCCGCGCGACCGGGGCGCGCGCCGTGCTGATCAGTGGAAACCACGACTCCCTCACCCGCATGGCCTTCGCCACCGACCTCATCGACGCCGCCGGGATCCACCTGCGCAGCTCCCTGGAGGGGGTGGGCGAACCGGTGGTCATCGACGACGAGCACGGACCGGTCGCCTTCTACGGCATCCCCTACCTGGAACCGGAGATCGCCCGGCACCACTGGGACCTGACCGAACGTGGGCACCCCGCGGTGATCGGACACGCCATGGGTCTGATCCGGGCCGACCTGGACGAGCGCCCCGGCACCCGTTCGGTGGTGCTCTCGCACGCCTTCGTCACCGGCGGCGAGGGCTCCGACAGCGAACGCGACATCTCCGTGGGCGGTGCCTCGCACGTGCCCGCCTCGATCTACGACGGGGTCGACTACGTCGCTCTGGGCCACCTGCACGGCCGACAGACCATCACCCCCACCGTGCGTTACCCGGGCAGCCCGCTGGCCTACTCCTTCTCCGAGGAACGCCACCGCAAGGGCTGCTGGGTGGTGGAGTTGGACGCCGACGGGTTCGCCGGGGCCGAGTTCGTGGACGCCCCGGTGCCGCGTCCCCTCGCCCGGATCCGCGGGCGCCTCGACGACCTGCTCACCGGCACCGGTTGGGAGCGTTACACCGGTCACTGGCTACAGGTCACCCTCACCGACCCGCGTCGGCCGGCCCGGCCCATGGAGCGGCTGCGCGAACGATTCCCCCACGCCCTGTTGTTGGAGTTCGCCCCCGAGGGCGGCGCGCCCGACCGGCGACCCGTCACCGGCGCGATCGCCGAACGCCCCGAACGCGACGTGGTCGCCGACTTCGTCGAATGGGCCCGCGGCGCACCCGCCACCCCGGACGAGCGCGCGCTCGTGGACCGGGCCGTCGAAGAGGTCCGGCTCCAGGAAGGGATCCACTGATGCGCCTGCACGATCTCACCATGACCGCGTTCGGCCCCTTCGCCGGTACCGAACGGGTGGACTTCGATCGGCTCGGCCAGGGCGGGCTCTTCCTCGTCCACGGCCCCACCGGGGCGGGCAAGACCTCCGTGCTGGACGCGGTCTGCTTCGCGCTGTACGGAAGCGTCCCCGGGGCCCGCAGCAAGGACCGCTCCCCCAAGAGCGACCACGCGCCACCGGACCTGGAGCCGGAGGTGACCCTGGAGTTCACCATCCGAGGGCGCCGGATCCGGATCAACCGCAAGCCCCGCTGGGAGCGTCCCAAAAAGCGAGGCACCGGCACCGTCACCCAGAACCAGAAGGTGGTGGTCCAGGAGCTGCTGGAGGGAACGTGGCAGCCGGTCACCACTCGCCCCGACGAGGCCGGACAGTTCATCGGTGACCAGGTGGGGCTCACCCTCACCCAGTTCTGCCAGATCGTCATGCTGCCCCAGGGCGACTTCGCCCAGTTCCTGCGGGCCAAGTCGGACGACCGCCGCAAGTCCTTGGAGCGGATCTTCAACACCCGGGTGTTCCGGGACGTGGAGGAATGGCTGGGCGGCCACACTCGCAGGCTCGAACGCGAGGTGCGTTCGGCCGAGGAACGAGTGCGCGAGGTCGCCGGTCGGATCGCCGAGGTGGGCCGCTCCACCACGCCACAGGAGTCGGACCCGGCCGAGTTGAGCGCTTGGGCCACCGAGCTGGCCGTGGTCACCGCCGCGACCGTTCGGGACACCGAACCGCTCATGGATGAGTTCACGTTCGCCCGGGACCTGGCCCGGCGGGCGCTGACCGAGGGGCGCTCGCTGGGGGAGCGGCGTGCCCGGCTCGACCAGGCCCGGGAGCGGAGCGCGGTGTTGGAGGAACACCGGCCCTGGCGCGCCCGTTCCGAGGAACGCCTGACCGCCGCGGAGCGCACCGACGCCGTGCTGCCGTTCCTGCGCGCCCGTGACCACCGCCGCACCGAACTGGACAAGGCGGAGTTGGCCGTCACCGACCGATTGTCGTTGGTGGCGGGCCTGCCCGACCTGGACGTGACCACCTCGACCGGCGCGGAGTCGTTGCGTGCCGCCGAGCGGGGACGCCGCGACGAACTGGCCCGACTGGAGCTGCTGCGTGGTGACGCCGAACGCCGCCGGGCACTGCGCGGGGAACTGGCCGACCTGGACCGGCGGCTGACCGGGGTCCGCGCCGAGTCGGAGCGGGCCGGGGAGCGTAAGGAGACACTGCCGATCCAGGTGACCGCCGTCGAGCGGGAACTGGAACGGGTACGCGAACACGCCGGGTCGGTGGAGACGGCCCAGGACGCGTTGACGTTGGCGGAGAAGCGGCACACGGCGGCCGTGGCGCACGAGCGGCTCACCGTGGAACTGGAGCGGGCGCAGGAGACCCGGCGAACGGTCGTGGACACCGCGCAGCGGGCCGTGGACCACGCACAGGACCTATCGAAGCGGCGGATCGGACAGATGGCGGCCGAGCTCGCCACCGATCTGGCCGAGGGGTCGGCGTGCGCGGTGTGCGGATCGGTCGAACACCCCTCCCCCGCGACGCCGAGCGAGGGCGGCCTGGTCTCCGCCGACCGGGAGAAGGAGGCCCATGCCACCGCGGAGCGGGCCGCCACGGACCGGTCGACGGCCGAGCGCGCGGTGGAGCGGGTCCGGGGTCGGTTGGAGGCCGAGGCCAGGGTCGCGGAGGATCGCACCGTCACGAGCGCGGAGGAGGAGGTCGGGGCCGCACGTGCCCGCTTGGCCGAGGCCCGCGCCGCCGTCGGTGAGCGTAAGAACCTGGAACAGGAGCTGGTCCGGCTCCGCGAGGAGCTACGGCACGCCGAGGAGCGTGTGGGCGCGCTGAGCCGCCAGGAGGGTGAGTTCCTGGCCCGTCGGGAGAGCGCACAGGCCGAATACGAACGGCTCACGGCGCTGCTGGACGAGGCCCGTGGCGCCGACGCCGGACTGCCCGAACGCATCGCGCGCCTGACCGGCGAGGCCGACCTGTTGCGCGGGACCGCCGAGGCGATGGACCAGCGCGCACGGGCCGCCGAGGAGCTGCGCGCCGCCGGGGCCGAGGCCGAGGCGGCCCGGGCCGAGACCGGGTTCACCGACGAGGCCGAGGTCCTGGAGGCCGCGCTGGACGATCGGGAGCGTCGGGACCTGCGCCGTCGCACTCGTGACTTCGACGATCAGTGGGCGGCGGTTCGGGAACGCTTGGCCGATCCCGAACTCGTGGCCGCCGGTGAGCAGGAGCCACCGGACCTGATCGCGTTGGAGACCGTGGCCGCCACCGCCGAGCACGCCGCCGAACGTGTCTTGACCTGGCAGGGCATGTTCGCCGATCGGGCGCGCCGGTTGGGTGATCTGCGCGCCGAGCTGGCCGATCGGATGGCGGGTTCGGAGCCGGTGCTGCGCCGCTACGCGATCGCGCAGGGGCTGAGCACCCTGGCCGCGGGCACGTCCCCGGACAACACCGACAGCGTGCGGTTGTCCGCCTACGTCCTGGCGGCCCGGCTGGAGCAGGTGGTGGCGGCCGCCAACGACCGACTGCTGACCATGTCGGACGGCCGTTACGAACTGCGCTACACCGTCGACAAGGCGGCCGGGGACGGGCGGGCCCGTTCCGCGGGTGGTCTGGGCATGCGCGTGCTGGACTCCTGGACCGGACTCGAACGCGACCCGGCGACGCTGTCGGGCGGAGAGACCTTCTTCAGCTCGTTGGCGCTGGCCCTGGGGCTGGGCGACGTGGCCACCGCGGAGGCCGGCGGCACCGAGATCGACACCCTGTTCGTCGATGAGGGGTTCGGCACCCTGGACGAGGACACCTTGGAAGAGGTCCTGGACGTGTTGGACCGGCTGCGCGACGGCGGCCGGGCGGTGGGCGTGGTGAGCCACGTGGCGGACCTGCGCCGACGGGTGACCACACGCTTGACCGTGCGCAAGAGCGCCGCCGGTTCGAGCGTGGAACACCACGGCTGATCCGACCATCGCCGCTCGGGTACCCCGGGTCGGGGCGCCCGGCCGACGGTGGGACAATGACCAACGTGAATTCGCTGGTCAACATCGTCGTGTTCGGAATCGGGGGCGCCATCCTGGTGGCGTCCCTGCTCGGCCTGCTGCTCGTGGTGTCGGGGAGTTCCCGGGGGTCCTCTCCCCGGTTGCTCACCGCCTTCGGAGTCGCCTCGATCGTGCTGTGGGTGGTGCTGCCGGCGTTGACCGCCCTGAACGAGATGTCGGCGGGAGCCGGCTTCTGGGTGGGGTTCGCCGGGGCGAGCGTCGTGGCGATCGTGATGTACGCGGTCAACGCGGCCATGCTGCCGATGGTGGCGCGTCGTCAGGCCCTGGTGAGCGGCCAGACCGGGTTGGCGGGGATCAAACCCACCCCTTCGGTGCTGGTGGGCGGCCTGGTGATCTGTCTGGCCATGGCGCTCCTGGTGACCGGTGTGACGGCCTTCATCTCCTGAACCCGATGTCCACCCCCGTGACCGTTTCCGGCCACAAGGGCGCCGGGGGCGGCGACGCTCTGTAGCTTCGTGCCGGGGTCCCCTGATCGGGGAGCCCCGGCTTCGTTGTGCGGAGGGCGGCGGGATGCGCGGGTGGAGGTGGGCGGTCGCGGCCGTGGCGGCCATGCTGGTCGGCGGTTGCGGTGGCGAGGTCGACCTGGCCGAGCGGGACTCCATCGATCAGTTCGACGTGCCCCCGCTGGATCCGAGCGTCCGACACCCCTGTGACCTGCTGACCGACGAGACCGCGATCGACCTGGGTCTGCTCGCCGAGGGTGGTAGCGGCAGTCCGCAGTCGGACGACAACTGCTTCTTCACCGACGCGGTCGACTCCAGCGTGGACGTGCGGGTGGAGACCCACGACCCCGACGCCGGGGAGGACGAGCCACCGGTCCCCCGCGCCCTCTCGGCGGCGTTCGAGGGCGGTGAGGCGTACGAGTACGTGGCGGTGGAGGGCTATCCCGGCTACACCGAGACCTTCCCCGACTCCTGCAACCTGGAGTTGGCCACCTCCGACGAACACAGCCTGTTCGTCCAGGTCAGCGCGGACGACGCCTGTGAGACCGCGATCCAGACCGCCCGGAGCCTCATCACCGCCTCCCCTGAACTGTGATCGTCGCGAACAAGGGTCGGGCCCCCTTTCCACGCTCCTGGAAGGGGGCCCGTGAGGGATCGACCGAGGGTCGGTGTCAGTTCGGCTGTTGACGGGAACGACGGTCGAGCTCGGCGAGGTACTCGTTGTAGGCGTCCATGTCGGAGTCGTCGGAATCGCCACGGCTGCTGTGCCGCTGCCGACGACGTTCCTGACGTTCGTCGTCACGCGACCACTGCACCACCAGCGCCAGCATCACCAGGAGCGTGGGGATCTCGCCCAGGGCCCAGGCGATGCCACCGCCCTTGTACTGGTCGGCCATCGGGTCCTGCATCCACGGGATCTCGAACTGGCCGTAGTACTCCGCGGCGATGGGCGTGGTCTGCTCCATGATGGCGATGCCGAAGAAGGCGTGGAACCCCATCACCACCAGCAGCAACAGCAGGCGCAGCAGGAACGGGACCTTCCTCGGGGCCGGGTCGACACCGATGATCACCCAGTAGAAGAGGAAACCCGAGACGAGGAAGTGCACACCCATGAACAGGTGACCGAGGTGGTCGTTCATGAGCATGCCGAACAGCGGCGTGAAGTAGAGGGCGTACAGGCTGAGCACGAAGATCGGCGCGGCCACCGCGGGGTGGGTGAAGAACTTCGAGTAGCGGCTGTTGAGGAAGGCGTTGAGCCATTCGCGCGGCCCCCGGTCGCCCCGCCGCTCCGCCGGTTTCAGGGCACGCAGGGCCAGGGTCGCCGGCGCGCCCAGCACCAACAGGATCGGGGTGACCATGGCCAACACCATGTGCTGGATCATGTGCGCCGAGAACATGATCATCGCGTAGGTCGCGAAGCCGGTGAGTTGGACCAGGACGATGGTCAGCAGCCCCGCGAGGAAGGCGACGAGGCGTCCGATCGGCCACTTGTCGCCCCGCTTGACCAGCCGGCGCACACCACCCAGGTACAGGCCCGCGGCGACGACCACGAACATGATGAAGAACAGGTCGGGGCGCCACAGGGTGAGCAGGTTCTGCATGCTCATGGCGGACGGGATGGTGAAGCCCAGGATGGCGGCGGCCGGGTCGACGGTGCTCTCCAGCGGCGGGGGCGGCGCGGTACGGCCCAGCCCCACGGAGATCCCCATGACCGCGGCCATGATGACGACCTCGACCCCGGACAGCCGGATGAAGTTCCAGCGTCGGAAGGCGTGGCCGTCCTCGCCCTCCGGTGCCCCGGCGATCCGGTTCACCGTCCATTTGCGGTGCGCGTAGCCGAAGCCGCCGAGGACGACGAACAGCACGACCTTCGCGACGATGAAGAGCCCGTACTCGGTGAAGAACAGGTGTTCCAGGGAGTAGAGGCGGGCCAGGGCGCTGGCGGCACCGCTGACGGCGACACCGACGTAGGCCCACAGCGCCATGCGACTGAACCGGTGAGCGGCGGTGGCCGGCGCCTCGCCATCGGTTCGTACCGCGTGGTAGGTGACCGCGGCCAGGCCGCCCACCCACACGCAGATGGAGATCAGGTGCAGGGCCAGGCCGGTGACCGCGAGTTCGTGGGAACCCGAGGAGGCCGAGTGTCCCGTAAGGGCCGGCGGGGTGACCGCGACCAGGGAGGCCACGAGCAGCCACAGGCCGGAGGTGGCGCCGGTGCAGGTACGACCGAACAGCGCGATTCCGGTCGTGATCAGGATGACGAACATCAGGGCGATGCCACCGGAGACCGAACCCGCGAAGGCGGTCACCTCGTCGATGGAGACCTGGCCCATGGGTTTGGCGAGGAACTCGGAGGCCTGGAAGTACAGGGTCGCCACGGCGGCCACGGTCCAGCCGAGGGAGGCCCAGGTGGCGGCGCGTACGTAGCCGATGGCCTGGTCGGACAGGCGTCCCTTGTAGGAGGGCAGCAGCAGGACCGCCATCACCAGCAGGCCGATCGTCAGGACGGCCCCGACGTTCATGAAGGCCTTCGTGATCGGCATGCCCCAGCGCACGGCCTCACCGGCGTCGGGTAGGCCCGGGATGACCCTGGCGAAGACCGAACCGCCGATGACCAGGGTGAAGCCCAGGAAAATAGCGCAGACCAGGGCGACGATCATCGCGAAGATCGGTACGACACCGGTGCCCGGCGGCTGGTCGGTGTCGTTCTGGTGGTCCTTGATCGGGGAATTGTCGTTCTGTGCGGGAGGAGCCACGTGCCACTCCGTCTTCGAGTGCGGTCAACAGCAGGTCAGGGCTCTCGGCCGTGATGGCCACCGCTGTGCTGTGCAGATCGGGGTCCGGCAGGGGCCGCACGGAGGAACACCTCGACCAAGGTTAGTCCGTTTACTACGCGGTGTCGGACTTGGTACACGATAGACCGCCCCAGGGCCCCGGCCAGTACGTGAAAGCGGCCCTGTTGGTGATGTTCCCCCCATATGAAGGGGCTCCACGCGATACGCTCGACGCCCCGACGAGTCCCTGCTCCTTCCCCTCCTCGACACCTCTCACCCTGACCCGAGCCCTGCGCCCGAAGGGGGAGCGATGCCCGATTTCGATACCGTCATCCGTTCGACACGAGTGGTGGTCCCCGAGGGGATCGAAGCCGCGGACGTGGCCGTCCGCGAAGGCCGCATCGAGGCGGTGCTGCCATATCGCTCGATCACCGATCCGCCCGCTTCATCGGATCGACCAGATCGAGTCGAACGATCCGAACCCGAACGACACGAAGGGCCCGGTCCACGGATCGTCGACCTCGGGGATCGGCCCCTGTTGCCCGGGGCGGTCGACCTGGGTACCGGGGTGCACGCCCCCGGTGAGGATCTGGCCCACTCCTACCACCGGGCCGGTACCGCCGCCCTGCGCGGCGGCGTCACCTGCATGGTGGTCGCCCCCGCGCCCGGACGTCCCGCCATCACCTGCGCGGACTCCCTCCAGGTACACCAACGCGCGTCCGCCGGTTCCCCGGTGGCGATCGCGTTCCTGGGCGGGGTCAACCAGGGCACCGGCCCGCTGGACCTGGCCGATCTCCAGGCCGGTGGCGTGGTGGCCTTCCAAGCGTCCCTCTCGGACGGGGGCGCCCCCGACATGGCGGCGCTGAGCGACGCCGGGCTGCGCAAGGCCATGGTGGAGATCGCCACCCTGGACTCGCTGCTGATCGTGCACGCCGAGGACGCCGCCGAACTCGGGACCCCTCCGGTCAGTGCCGAACAGCGCCCGCCCCGGGCCGAACGACGCGGGCTGGAACGGGTGATCTCCGCCGCCCGCGTCGTGGGTGCGCGCACCCACATCGCCCCGTTCACCGCCGCCGAGTGCGCGGCGCTGTTGTCGGCCGCGGAGGCGGCCGGGGTGGAACTGGGCGCACAGACCTGCCCGCACTACCTGTGCCTGCCCGCGGAGTTCCCCGGGCCGGACTCCCCGGTGCGCGGCTGCCGTCCGCCGCTGCGCTCGGACGCCAACCGCAAGGCGCTGTGGAGTGCCCTCCTCGAACCCGGGTCGGCCCTGGGAACCATCGGTTCGGGCCATCTGCCGGCGATCGGGTTGTACACGCTGCGGTGGAGTCTGTCCGCGTTGTGGACCGCCGCGCGTCGACGCAACCTCACCCTGAGCCATCTGGCCCGTTGGACCGCCCAAGGCCCCGCCGACCTCCTGGGGCTGGCCCGTGGCCGGATCCAGCCCGGGTTCGAGGCGGACCTGCTCGCCTTCGACGACGAGGCGACCACCCTGGTGCCCGAGGACGACCCGGGACCCTACGCGGGGATGCGGCTCGCCGGAAGGGTCGCGAGGGTGTGGGTGGGGGGCCGAGAAGCACACTCCTAGACCCGTGTCACACGCCACACGGAGTCCTTACATCCTGTCAACATGGCCCTACAGGGCTATGCACATTGGCGATAGCGCCGGGGCGCCTTCGCCGTTCACAGTGGTAGGTGTCCATGGCGATACCAGTTGGAGGAACCGTGCTCATCGGTGTGCCCCGCGAGATCAAGAACCACGAGTACCGAGTCGCCATCACCCCGGCAGGGGTCCATGAACTGACCGGCCGAGGGCACGAGGTCTTCGTCGAACACGACGCGGGTCTGGGTTCCTCCATCACCGACGAGGAGTACCGGGAGGCCGGCGCCACCATCCTGGCCACCGCCGACGAGGTGTGGGCCACCGCCGACCTCGTCCTCAAGGTGAAGGAACCCGTCCCCGCCGAGTACCACCGCATGCGCGAGGGCCAGACCCTCTTCACCTTCCTGCACCTGGCGGCCTCGAACGAGTGCACCGACGCGCTGGTCGAACGCGGGGTCACCGGCATCGCCTACGAGACCGTCCAGTTGCCCGACGGTTCGCTGCCGCTGCTGGCGCCCATGTCGGAGGTGGCGGGCCGGCTGGCCACACAGGTCGGCTCGGTGACCTTGCAGCGTTCCGCCGGTGGTCGTGGGGTCCTCATGGGCGGGGTCCCGGGGGTGCGACCGGCCCGGGTCACGGTGATCGGCGCCGGTGTGTCCGGGTTGAACGCCGCACAGATCGCCGTGGGGATGGGCGCCGAGGTGACGGTGCTGGACCTGAACGTCGACAAGCTGCGGCACCTGGACTCCCTGTACCAGGGGCGGATCAAGACGGTGGCGTCCAACCGCTTCGAGGTGGAGTCGTCGGCCCTGGAGTCCGACATGGTGATCGGCGCGGTGCTGGTCCCCGGCGCCAGGGCACCGAAGCTGATCTCCAACGAACTGGTCGCCCGGATGCGCCCGGGCGCGGTCCTGGTGGACATCGCGATCGACCAGGGCGGCTGTTTCGAGGACTCGCGTCCCACCACCCACGACGATCCCACGTTCACCGTGCACGACACGGTGTTCTACTGCGTCGCGAACATGCCGGGCGCGGTCCCCAACACCTCCACGCACGCGCTCACCAAGGACACCCTGCACTACGTCGTGGCACTCGCGGACAAGGGATGGAAACGGGCCCTGCGTGAGGACCCGGCCTTGGCGGCCGGTCTGAACACCTTCGGCGGAGAGGTGGTCTACGCCCCGGTGGCGGAGGCCCACGGCCTCAAGCACCGTGCCCTGGACGAGGTCCTCGCCCACTGATCCCTGTTCCCGTGTCCGGGGTGAGACACCCGACGTGGGCCCGACCCGAGAGGGACGAACCCGCTCCGACCCGCACAAAGCCCGTACCACCAGGGAAACCTTCGTCCACAGGGTGAGCCGTACGGGGTGGTCGGGCGGGTCCGGCGGGGGTACTGTCTCTTCGTGTGCGCGGTCGCATGGGTTTGCATGAACACTCATCAATCACCCCCGAACCACTTCGCCAACGCGACGGCTCGGCCACCGGGTCAGGGACCGTTTCGCCCCCTGATCCGGGCAGAGGAGTTTCCCGGTTCGTGCCACCCCCGCTCCCGGAGGTGGCTAGCGTTGGATTCGAACACAGGGATCGAACACGATCAAGGGCAGGGGTGGCAAGCCAGTGGTGGGCACCGATCAGCGGGGTGTGCGGTCGATCGCGGACCCCTATCCGGTTTCGGGGCCCACCGGGGTGGCCGTGCGCACCCGCCTCAAGCACCTGACTGCTCAGGATGAGAAGGTGTTGCGTCTGGTCGGCGCCCATCTGGGCTCGCTCGCCGCCGCCGACCTCAAGGCCCGGTGCGCCGATGGCCTGGATCACGACAGTGCGTCGTGGGCGGAGCGTAAGCGGGCGTTGACGCCGGAGTCGTCTTCGCGGTGGGCGGGGTCGATCACCAAGGCCACCCACGACCAGTGGGCCCTGGCCCGGCGCGGCCAGGTGGCGCACCTGCGCTCTTTGGAAGCCGGGATCGCCACGATCCGGCACCGGTTGTCCTTGCCGGTCGGGGCCAAGGGCATCAAGAAGAAGCCCGGTGGTTACCGGTCCCGGCAGGAGTGGCACGCCAAGTCCCGACGCCTGGCCACCCTGCAAGACCGGCTGGCCACGGTGCGGGCCGACTTCGAGGCAGGGAAAGTCTCCGTGGTGCGTGGCGGTAAGCACGTGGCCCGTCACCGCCACCATCTCGATGCGGTTCAGCTCACCGAGCCCTCATGGCGTGAGCGGTGGCAAGCGGCCCGCTGGTTCTTCCAGGCCGATGGGGAGTCCGGCAAGCGGTTCGGGAACGAGACGATCCGCGTCACCCCTGACGGTGAGGTGTCGATCAAACTCCCGGCGCCGCTCAAGGAATGGGCGAACGCCCCGCACGGCCGGTACCGGCTCTCCGGGACGGCCGTTTTCGTCCACCGGGGCCGGGAGTGGGCCAGCCGGGTGGCGGCGAATCGGTCGGTGGCCTACCGGGTGCACCTGGATGTGGATCGTGGGCGCTGGTACCTGACCGCCTCATGGCAGATCGCGGAGCCATCGCAGATCCCCCTTCGGTCCGCCCTGGCTCAAGGGGTGATCGGGGTGGACATGAACGCCGACCACCTGGCCGCCTGGCGTTTGGACACCCATGGCAACCCGGTGGGCGCACCGCGCCGGTTCGACTACCGGTTGTCGGGCAGCGCCTCGCATCGTGACGCCCAGGTCCGCCACGCTTTGACCCGGTTGTTGCGCTGGGCACGGGAGTGCGGTGTGCGAGCGATCGCGGTGGAGGATCTGGACTTCACCGACTCCAAGACCCGGGAGAGGCACGGCCGTAGGAAACGGTTCCGGCAGCTCATCTCCGGGATGCCCACCGGCAGGCTCCGTACTCGGCTGCTGTCGATGTGCGCTGAGGCCGGGATCGGTGTGATCGCCGTTGATCCCGCTTACACCTCCAGGTGGGGTGCTCAGCATTGGCAGAGGCCGCTGACCGGTAGGAAACGAAGGACTTCCCGACACGCCGCCGCCGCGGTGGCGATCGGTAGGCGCGCTCTGGGGCACGCGATCCGGTGTCGGATGGCACCGCCCCCGCATCACCGGAGTGATGGTGCGGGGCATCGGACCGTCCAGACCGGGCCACGTGGCCCAGGGCGTGAGGGAGACCGCCCCCGCGCATCCGGACCACGGACACGATCCGATGGGGCCGGGCGCGGGCCGAACGCGGTGGACCAGAGCGCCCAAGACCGTTCGGGGTGCTCGGCCGAGCATGTGCAACTCATACTCGGTCTCTAGGAACGGTACCGTCGAAAGTGGGTCCTTCCCCGTGGCGGGCCCCTTGCCCGAGGCCCGAGCAAAGGTGGACTGTAGTGACGCACGCCGGAGCGGTGACCGTGACCCGCATCGTCGAACTCGAACTGGTGCGGCTGCGTCCGTCTCTGGCGGGGCGAGGCGCGGGCAGCGCCGCCCCCGTCCTGGTCCGGGTCTCCGACGGCGAGGTGAGCGGTTGGGGCGAGGTGCCCGGTGCCACCCCCGGGCAGTGGGACGCGCTGGCACGGGTCTTCGCACCCGCCCTGCTCGACCACTCCTGGCGCCGGCCGACCGAGGTGGTGGAGGCCTTCGCCGACCTGCCCTGGGATCCCGCGCTGGTGGGCGCGTTGGACACCGCCTGTTGGGACCTGTGGAGTCGACAGCGCTCGACCCCGCTGGCGCACGCCCTGGCCGGGTCGCGCACCGCGCTCACCGCGGGGGTGACCCTGGCCCGGCAGGTGACGTCGGAGTCGGTGATCACCGAGGTGAACCGTCAGGTGGGGGCGGGTTTCCGGCGGATCAGGTTGGAGGTCCAGCCGGGCTGGGACACCGACGTGGTCCGCGCGGTACAGACCAGCTTCCCGTTCATGGTGCTCCAGGTGGACGCGGGCGGCCGGTACACCGAGTCCCCCGAGGACCTGGACGCGCTGCGGTCCCTGGACGCCTTGGGGCTGGTGGCCATCGAGGACCCCTTCCCGGCCGACGACCTCGCCGCGCACACCCGGCTGTCCACCGAGCTGCGAACACCGGTGGCCCTGAACCGTTCGTTGTCCTCGTTGGAGGACCTGGGCGAGGCGATCCGGGCCGAGGCCGGCGGCGCGGTCAACGTGGATCCGGCCCGGCTGGGCGGGTTGACCGCGGCCCGTCGGGCGGTGGACATGGCGGTGGACGCCGGTTGGCCGGTGTGGTGCGGTTCCTCGGCGCGGACCGGGGTGGGCCGCGCGGCGACGGTCGCGTTGGCCTCACTGGCCGGGGCGACCCTGCCGGTGGAGATGCCCGGCGCGGGCTCTCGCGGTCGCGATCTGGTCGTGCCACCGGTGCGCGCGCACGACGGGGTGGTCCCGGTGCCCTTGACCGCGAGCGGTCTGGGACACGAACTCGATCCGACGACCCTTCGCTCCTTCACCGCCAGGACGCTGCTGTTGGACTCCCCACGGGCCTCCGATCCGGGCACGACCTGGCGCCCGGGCGGCCCCGAACACAATTAACCGAACACCGTTAGGTAGAGTGGCGCGCACCACAGCGGGCCTCGGTAGGCAGGCCCGGCCCCCAACCCGAACGTGGAGGCGTCGTGCGCGTATTCGCCGACATCAACGAGGTCATCTCCGCCCAAGGCGAGTCCTTGGGCGTCACCGACTGGGTCACCATCGACCAGAGCCGTATCGATGGATTCGCCGACGCGACCGAGGACCACCAGTGGATCCACCTCGACGCCGCCCGCGCCGCCCACGGCCCCTTCGGCGCCACCATCGCGCACGGCTTCCTGTCGCTGTCGCTCGTGGCGCACTTCTCCCAGCAGATCTTCCAGATCACGGAGAAGCCCAAGATGTCCATCAACTACGGGCTCGACAAGGTGCGCTTCCTCCAGCCCGTCGTCGTGGGCTCACGCGTGCGCGACGCCGTGGAACTCATCAAGGTCAAGGAGACGCCCAAGGGCTACCTCGTCTCCAGCCGGCACACCGTGGAGATCGAGGGTCGGGAACGGCCGGCCCTGGTCGCCGAGACCTTGGGGCTGTGGGTGCCCTGACCCCCGATCCCCCTGTCTCAGCGGGCGATACGGCTCAGGGCCCGGCGGACCAGGCTCGGGGTGAACCAGCGCAGCTTGCGTTCGGCGCGTTCGGCCCGTCGACGCATCCGGTCGCCCCGGTCCGTGGCCTGCCGCAACTTGGCCCGCAGACGCTCCACCGACTCGCTCTCGCGACCGGTGGGGGCCTTCTCCTCCAGTTCGGCCTCCTCCGGGCCCAGGGACGCGATGACGCCGGTCGCCGGGGTCCAGTGGATGCCGAACACCTCCTCCACGAGGTGGTCCAGGTCCTTGCCCTCGGCCTCCGGGTCCAGGTGACGGGCGCGCTCGAAGGCGGCCACCCGCTCCAGCCGCAGCACACCCTCACCGGCGCGCAACGCCCCCGGCATCGGGGAGCACAGAAGTCCGGCGCCGGACCGGTCGCAGGCCATGACGAGTTCCGCCAGGGCGTCCGGGGTCGGCGGCGGCCCCGCCTCCAGGTACAGCCGGAACGGCACGCGCGGGTCGGTCTCCGGCGGCGACTCCACGAAACGCACCCGCGGGTCCCCTCGGAAGGTCTCGTGCGCCAGGCGCAGGTCGAGGAACTCCTCCTCCAACGGCGGGCGGCGGTCGTTGTGCAGTCGCGACCACGGCCCCACCATCCACAGACGCAGGTCCGGGGTGGAACCGGACAGCAACGCCCCGGCGGTCTCGTCGACCTCCTCCAGGGTGCGTTCGGCCACGTCGAGGACCACGTCCACCAGCGGCACCTCCCACTGGCGTTCCGAACGCTTGCGGCGCAGGTGGAAGTCGGGCACCCGGTTGGACACGTACGGCATCCGGTAGCGGGTGCCCGCGTCACGCTTCTCCTGCATCTGGGAACGCCCCAGGTGCCAACTGCTGCTGTCCAGGTCGGGCACGAACACCGCGCCGCGCTGGGCCAACCGGTGCCCGAACTCGCTGTCGCCGCCCAGGACCATCTCGGGGTCCATGCCCCCCGACCTCAGGTACAGGTCGCGGTGCAGCGACCCGGTGGCGCCGACGTAGACCTTGAACCCCTCGTGGCCCGCCGAACGCAGTCGGTCGGTCCGTTCGATGAACCGTTCCACCCAGTGCGGGTCGGCGCTCTCCCGGTCGAAGAGCGTGTCGCCGCGACCCGCCGCGACCTCCTCGTACACGTATTCCGGGACCATCGCGGTGGGGTCGAAGTCGACGAACAGCTTGTGGCCCAGCACCACCGTGTAGTCGGCCAGGTGGTGCCAGCGCAGCTGGGACTCCACGTGCTCGCGATGGACCAGCATGTCCGCGTCCAGCCGCAGGATCACCTGCCCCGTCGCGGCGGCGACACCGGTGTTGACGGCGTGCGCCGACCCCCAGCCACCTTCGGCGGAAGGGATGACGCGGGTGTTCTCGGGACGTATCCGCGGCGGGGTGAGCGGTTCGGGGCTGCCGTCGTCCACCACGATCACCTCCATGAGGTGCGCCGGGTAGCTCTGCGCGGCCAACGACGCCAGCACCAGGGCGAGCTTGTCCGCCCCCTCATGCGCCGGGATCACCACGCTCACCGACAACGTCGGCGTCCACTCCCCCAATTCGGGGACGTCCAGCACGGTGTAGTCGTTGCGGTGGATCCGGGGCCGTTCGGGCGTCCCGCCGTCCGGTGGGACGACTCCGAGCAGCGGCGCCGGTCCGGTCTCGTCGTACGCGGAGGTGTTGTCTGCGGTGGTCAACGGTGGCCTCCCGTGGTGGTCGGTGTCGTCGTGCCCGGTGTCCCGTTCACGTCAGGTCCCTCGATGCGGGCCTGGACCGGTGCCCGGGATCCGAGCAGGGGATCCTGTCCGCCGCCCATGGGCTCGGGTGTGCCCTCCAACAGGGCGCTGGGCCGCCAGCCGGACCACTGTCTGCTGTTGCGGCGCAGGAAGTAGCCCATGTCGGCGGACCAGGTGTGCCCCTCCCCCGCGCGGCGCAGTAGGTAGCCCAGGCCGTGGGTACGGAAGATACGGCCGCCGTTGCGGCGCACGGCCAGCAACAGCTGGCTGTCGATCGCTCGGGGCAGCGGCCGGAACCCGCCGACGGCGTCGAGCACGGAGCGGTCGATGACGATCGTGCTGCCCACCACGTCCGGAGAGGGCTTCTCCGTCTGGTAGCTGCGCCACACCGTGATGTCCAGTTCCTGCAGGTAGACCAGGTCCTGGGTGATGCCGACGAGGTCGGCGCCGGAGTACCGGCGGGCCATGAGCATGTCGCCGAGGTGTTCGGGGCCGTACCAGTCGTCGTCGTCCCACTTGGCGATGACCGTCCCCGAGGCACGGTCGGCGGCGTCGTTGAGGACGGCGCCGAACACCTGGTCGGCGGGGGCCTCGTGGACGGTGAGCGGGATTCCGGTGGCCTCGAACTCGCGTAGCGCCGACCGCACCACGGGCACGTCGGCGGTGAACCCGTGCATGGCCAGTACCAGCTCGAAGCGGACACCCCGTTGGCGGGCGATCTGGGCCAGCGCGAAGCCCACCAGTTCCGGTCTACGGGTGCAGAGCAGCACCGTGACCAGGGGTTCGGGTGGCAGCGGGACACCGGCACGTGCGGCCAGCGCACGCCAGCGGACCGATTGCGAGTGGGTGCCCAGGGCCGCGCGGCGCAGCCGGACGCTGTGCTCCTCGCGGGTGAGGGGGTCGGCGAGTTCCCTCTCCTCCACCGCGGTGAGCAGTTCGACGAGCGGGTCTCCGAGGTCGGCCGCCCATACCGGGACGGGCCGACCGATCAGGGGTACACCGGCGGCGGCCAGGGAGGCCACCGTGCGCACCGCGGCGAGCGGGCCGGAGTGTCCGGTCCAGTCGATCCGGATGCCGCGCAGGTACCGGAGCCTGCCGATGTCGAGGTCGGTGACGGTGCCGTCCTCCGGCAGGACGCACAACACCTTCTTGTCTTCGAGGATGACGGCACGGTCGCCGTGGGCGGTGAGGTCGCCCATGGGGCCGCCGGCCTTCTTGGTGAAGCCGATGGGGTTGACGGTGTACTCGTCGACGGGTGGGACCCGGTGTGGATCGGCCTCCCCGGCCCCCGGTGGAACGGCCCTGACGATGGCGGACCAGGTACGGCCCGTGGTCGCCGGGATGTCCAGGTGGGGGACGACGGGGTCCTCCCACTCGGGCAGTCCCACCTCGTCGGTGCGCAGGACCAGGTCGGACTTGGGCGAGACCCGACGCAGCGGAACCGGGCCGGTGGCGCTGACCCCGGTGGCGGCGATGTCGCCGGGCCGCCACAGGGACCCCTCGTTTCCGTGGAGGCCTGCCAGGGGCACGGTGCGCCGGCCACGTCGTCCCCCTCGGACGCCGTGCACGACGCAGTCCATGGCCAGGGCCGTCTCGACGGAGTTGGGGAAGAACAGTTCGCACACCCACCCGCGCTTGCCCATCCGGCGCACGCGGGCTTCGAGGAGGTCGTTCCACTCGTCGATGCCGGGCGGCGAGGGCAGGAGCGGGCCCTGGTGACCGGGGGTGTCGATCACGGAAACGAGCAGGTGCACGGTGCGCGGCAGCGCGGTGGCCGCCGTCAGGACGCGGCGCAGGTCGGTCAGACTGGCGGCCACGACCGCGACCAGCCCGGCGGTCCCGGCGCCCTCCTCCGGCCCACCCCCCTCGTTCTCGATGTCGGAGACGGGCACCAGGTCGCCCATGCGGTGGGCGTCCAGGTCGATCAGGCGGTCGCCCGGGCGCAGTCGAAGCGTGGCCAGTTCACGCCTGGTCGTCGTCGGGTCACCGGTGTGGCAGAGAACGGCGGGTTCTTCACCGCGGATGCGTAGGGCCTGACGGACGACTGATGTGATCATCGGGCAACCTTGGGCGTAGCGGGCAGGTGAGGCCCTTGAAGACGGACCGAACCCAGCGTGCCATAATTGTCACCGTATGTGATTATCGCAGGCGGTGTGTCGCCGGAGCGAACACGGCACCCGATCGGGGCGGACACGACCGACGTGCCCACCCCGATCCGTTCTCAGCGCGCGATACGGCGCAGCAGCCGCCGTCCCACCCCCGGAGTGAACCAGCGCAGCTTGCGTTCGGCCCGCTGGGCGCGCGCCCGCTGCCGGTCGGCGTCGACCAACGCCTTCTCCAGACGCTGTTCGAGGACCTCCACGCTGGGCTTCGAGGCCTCCTCGGTCTCCTCCTCCACCACGGCGACGAAGCGCTCCCCCGGCATCCAGTGGGTGCCATGGGTCCGCTCGACCGTCTGGTCCAGTTCCTTGCCGGTGGCCTCGGGCTCCAAGTGGAGCGCCCGAGCGAACGAGGAGGCGCGCTCCAGGCGCAACACCCCGTCACTGGCCTTGGTGGCACCGGGCAGGGGCGCGCACAGCAGCCCGCAGCCCAACTTGTCGATCTCCTTGATCAGGTCTGCCACGGCCGTCTCGGTCAGGGTGGGCCCGGCCGCCAGGTACAGGCGGTGCGGCACGCGCGGATCGGTCCGCGGCGGCGTCCCCACGAACTTCACCCGGGGGTCGCCGCGGAAGGTCTCGTGGACCAGACGGACGTCGAGGAGCTCTTCGTCCAACGGGGCGCGGCGGTCGTCGTGCAGCCGCGTCCACGGACCCAGCAGCCACAACCGCAGGTCGGGGGTGGAACCGGACAGCAACGAGGAAACGGTCGTGTCGACCTCCTCCAGGGTGCTGTCGGTGGTGTCCACGACCACGTCCACCAGCGGCACGTCCCATTGGCGGTCCGGACGCTTGCGGCGCAGGTGGAAGTCGGGCACCCGGTTGGACACGTACGGCATCCGGTAGCGGGTACCGGCGTCGCGACGGGTCTGCATCTGGGTTCGCCCCAGGTGCCAGCTGCTGGTGTCCAGGTCGGGCACGAACACCGTTCCGCGCTGGGCGAGCCGGTAGGCGAACTCGGTGTCACCGCCCAGGATGAGCTCGGCGTCGAGTCCGCCCGCGGCGTCGAACAGCTCCCGGTGCAACGACCCGGAGGCGCCGATGAACACCTTGTAGGCCAACCGTCCGGCGGTTCGCAGCCGGTCGTGTCGGTCGATCTGCCGCTCGATCCAGTGCGGGTCGGCGGTCTCCTTGTCGAAAAGCCGGTCCGCGCGGCCGGCCGCGACCTCCTCTCGCACGTGTTCGGCGGTCAGGGCGGCGGGGTCGAAGTCGACGAACAGCTTGTGCCCGAGGACGGCACCGTAGTCGATCCGGTGGTGCCAGCGCATCTGGGACTCCACGTGCTCGCGGTAGACGAGCATGTCCGAGTCCAGCCGCAGGATCACCTGGCCCGAGGACGCGGCGACACCGGTGTTGACGCCGTGCGCCGACCCCCAGCCACCTTCGGCAGAAGGGATGACGCGGGTGTTCTCCGGGTGGACCGACGGCAGGGTGAGCGGTTCGGGGCTGCCGTCGTCCACCACGATCACCTCCATGAGGTGCGCCGGGTAGCTCTGCGCGGCCAACGACGCCAGCACCAGGGCGAGCTTGTCCGCCCCGCCGTACGCCGGGATCACCACGCTCACCGACAACGTCGGCGTCCACTCCCCCAGTTCGGGGACGTCCACCACCGAGTAGTCGTTGCGATGGACGCGAGGCTGGGCGGACAGGTCCACGGTCCCGCGCGGCAGCGCGGACACGATGTCCGTCGTCGTCACGGTCGGCTCGGTGATCGAGGCGATCGTGTGCTCTTCGGTACTGGTCAAGGTTGTTCCCCCGGGTTCGTCGTGGCCATGACCGGCTCCTCGTGGACCTCGGTCGGTCCACCCAGCGGGCGAGGTTCGCCTTCGAGCAGGACGCTCGGACGCCAGCCGGCCCACTGTCGTGCGTAGTTGTGCAGGAAGTAGGCCATGTCCTCGGACCAGGTGTGTCCGCCGCCGGTGCGGCGCAGCACGTACCCGAGCCCATGGGTGCGGTGGATACGTCCCCCGCCCCGGGACACGGCGATGAGCAGTTGGGTGTCGATGGCGCGCGGTAGTGGCCGGAAACCACCGGTCTCCTCCAACACCACGCGGTCGGTGAGGATGGTGCCACCGGCGATGAACCGGGTGGCGGTCTCGGACTCGCGGCTGCGCCACACCATGAGGTCCACCTCTTGGAGGTAGACGAAGTCCTGTCCGGTGCCGACCAGTTCGGCCCCGGAGTAGGTCCGGGCGAGTACGAGGTCGGCCAGGTGTTCGGGCCCGTACCAGTCGTCGTCGTCCCACTTGGCGATGAGGTCACCGGAGGCGCGGGCGACGGAGTCGTTGAGCACCGACCCGAAGATCTGGTCGGCGGAGGCCTCGTGCACGGTGATCGCCAGACCGGTGTCACGGTAGGCCTGGATCGCCGAGAGCACCTCGGGCCGGTCGGCGCCGAACCCGTGCAGCGTCAGCACCGTCTCCAACTCGACCCCGCGCTGTCGGGCGATCTGGGCGAGCGCGAAGCCGACCATCTCGGGGCGTCGGGTGCACAGGATGACCGAGATCCGGGGTGCGGGTGGCAGTGGGATCCCGGCCCGCGCGCCGAGCGCGCGCCAGCGTGAGCGCAGACCGTGTGTGTAAAGGGCGGCGCGGCGCAGCCGGATGCTGTGCTCCTCGCGGGCCAATCGGTCGGTGAGGTCGGCGTCGGTGGCCCCGGCCAGGAGTTCGGTCAGCGGCGTGCCCAGACCGGCGGCCCAGGAGGGCACGGGGCCGGCGACAAGGGGAACGCCCCCGGCGGCCAGGGAGGCCACCGCGCGGACCGCCGCCGTGGGGCCGGTGTGCCCGGACCAGTCGACGCTCACCCCGCGCAGGTGACGCAGGTGGGTCAGGTCGACGTCGGTGACGGTGCCGTCGGCCGCCACGGCGACCAGGTCCTTGTTCCCCTCACGGATGACGGCGCGGTCCCCGTGCACGGTGAGGTGTCCCAGGGGCCCCTTCTCGGCCTTGGAGAACCCGGTCGGGTTGACGGTGGTCTCGTCGATCGGCGCCACCAGGTGGGCGGGCGAGACGGTGACCCGAGCGGCCGGGCTCTGCTCGGCGACGACCCGCTCGGCGCGAGCGCGACCGTCGGTCCCGGTGAGGGCCTCCCAGGCGTCGGCCGTGGTGGCCGCGCGGTCCAGCACCGGGACGGTCTCCTCGTTCCACTCCGGGGCCGCGTCGTCGTGCACGCGCAGGGCCAGGTCGGCGACGGGGGTGACCCGACGCAGCGGGACGGGGCCGGTCGCGTCGATGCCGTGCGCGCCGGTGTCGCCAGGCCGCCACAGCGAGGACTCGGGGCCGCTGAGCGCGGTCAGGGGTGCCACCATCGGCCCGCGTCGGCGGCCTCGGGTGCCGTGCAGGACGGAGTCGAGGACCTGGGCGGTATCGATCGCGTTGGGGAAGAACAGTTCGCAAACCCAACCGCGCTTGCCCATCCGCCGCACCCGCAGTTCCTGCAGGTCACGCCATTGGCCCATGCCCGGTCCCGCGGGCACCGGCGGGTCCTGGTGGCCCGGGGTGTCCAGGAGCGCGACCACCACCTGCACGGTCCGGGGCAGGTGCACGGCGGCGGTCAGGGCCCGGTTCAGGTCGGTGGGGGTGGCGGCGACCAACGCCACCAGCCCGGCGACGGGTTCCACCTCCGCGCCTTCGACGGAGTCGATCCGGAGCGGTTCGCCCAGAGGATGAGCGCCCAGATCCACGAGCAGGTCCCCGGGCCGCCGAGGCGCCCCGGACACCTCCCGGAGTGTGTCGGCCCCACTGTGGCAGAGCACGGCGGGCTCTTCGCCACGTGCGCGCAGGGCCTGCCGGAGGACGGTGGTGATCATCGGTGACCTTCTCGGTTCTGCTGCGGATCGGGAGAATGGGGGACGCTCGGGGGAGGGAGGATCAGGGTGTACGGGTGAAGACGTGCGCCCCCTTCTCGGTGGCCTCCTCGACGCGGGTCAGCTCGGGGTGAGCGGCCAGCCACCGGTCGCCCAGGGCGCGTTCCTCGTCGCGGTCGGCGTCGTCGAGGACGAACACGGCGGAGTCGGTGCAGGCTGGCAGGAGCGCGGGAACGGCCGGGTGGCGGGCCTCCGGTCCGGTGGCCGCGGGCGGGCCGTCGACGAAGACCAGTCCGACTCCCTTGAGGTCGCTCAGGGCCTCGGTGTCGTACCAGGGCACCTCGGCGGACACCCCGTCGGCCAGTTCCGCGGGTACCGGGGTGAGCGGCGCGTGCCGGACCTCGACGATGTCCTCCAGGGCGTGGGTGGCGACCAGGGCGCGGCTGAGCTCGGCGTAGCGCGCGTCGTGTTCGATCGCGACCAGACGACCGGCCCCCGCCTTGCGCAGCGCGTAGCCGATCCACACGCTGGAGGAACCGCTGCCGCACTCCACCACGAGTTCGGGACGGTCCCGGTCGATGACGCGGACCAACACCCGTAGCACGTCGGGGGAGGCGGCCCAACCGCGCAGCGGCGGCATGAACGGGGCCACGTCCAGGTACTCGCGCAGCTCGGTCCAGGCGACCTGCTGCTCGTAGTCGTCGCGTCCGCTCCGCACACCGGCGCGGGTGATCTTGTGGATCGCCCGGGGCAGGGCGACGTCGCGCAGTTCCTTGACCTCGGCGCGCACCCCGTCGAGGGAGCGGGCCAGCTCCAGCCGGTCCTGCCCGAAGAGTTCGGTGACCTGGCCGGTCTGCGTGCGGACCGACGTGGACAGTTCCAGCACCGATCGGCGCAGTCGTGACAACCCCACGGCGAGGCCGAGCATCGCCACGCCCAGGAACAGGACCGTGACGGCCAGGACGGCCTCGCCCCAGGTCACCAGCCCCAGGACGCCCAGGGCGATCGGGGTCGCGACGGCCGCCAGACCGAGGAGTCCGACCACGGGCAGCGATCGGCGAATTTTCTTCTTGAGGGAGCTCATGGGGGTTACCTCCGCGAAAGGGGTGCGGCGACCGACGCGCGGATCAGCACGCGGAACCGTTCGGAACCGCATCAGCGGGGAAGGCCACTGTGCGTCTTCGACATTAACGCCTTGAAAGAGCCCGGGGGTGCCGAGTATGCGCATCCGAAACCCAGGAGAGCGTCAATTACCGCATCGTTCACCGGACGATCACTCCGATATCACCAAAGCGTGTCCGGAATTTCTGGAAAGGGATTCCGAAGTGCCACGGAAAACCGTCGGATCGGCATGAAGCCAGCCCGGAACACCCTCGGACGTCATCCGGGCGAGGTCGTCGCGACGGGGCCCGGGTCACCAATCCGTGGCCTCCAACAGCGCGCTCTCCACCACCGGGGTGAGGGTGGCCGCGTAGGTGGCGGTGATGTGCGAGTGGTCCCAGTAGACCAGTACGTTGCCCACCACCGCGTCACAGGCGCCGTCCGGACACACGTGTTCGGTCAGGTCCAGCAGGGTGACGTTGGGCGGCAGCTCCTCCAGCTGCGCGGCCGGGTCGACCTCCCGCAGGCTGCGCGAAACGGGGCTGGTGCACTCCACCGCTTCGGTGGACTCCAGGCACTCCGCGCCACGGTAGGGCAGTCGGGGCAGGTCACGCAGGCCGATCACGTCGATGCCCAGGTCGTTCAGGTGCCACCACATCTCCGTGTAGCCCTCTTGGACCACCTCACGATCGGCGAACGCCCTCGTTGAGGACAGCAACACCGCGTCGGGGTTCAGTTCCTCCAACTCCGCCAACGCATCGGCCTTCCACACCTCGCATTCCTGGAACACCTCCCCATCCCGGGTCGACGTGGCCAGACCGAACGGACAGCCGCTCTTGGTGAACGACACCAGCCGCCACCCGTGCTCGGCCGCGACCTTCTCCACCGCCGGATACCAGTGGGCGGTGCGCGACGCTCCCACCAGCGCCAACGTGTGCTCCGCGTCCGCCGGCCCCCGATCGCAGACCACCAGTTCCTCGACGACGAGGTTGACGTGGCAGCCCTCCTGATGGTGGGAGGACAGGTCCCCCTGGGCGTCCTCCGGGGCCGGGCGTACCGGCACGTCGGGCAGTACCGTCAGCAGGTCGGGCTCGGCGACCACCCGCGCGCCCGGGTACGTCTCGGGTTCGATGACCTCCTGCACCCGTTCCACGCGTTCCCCCTCCAACCGCTGCGACCACGACTGCGCGACGATCAGGACCGGAACCAGGAAGAGCACGGCGATCATGACCGACCATCCGGGCCCGCGACGGTGTTCCGGTCGGGTGAGGCGATCGACGCCCCCGTCCACCACCTGATGGGTGATCCAGGCCAGCACGAACGAGGCGCCCAGGATCGCGGCCCCTCCCATCAGCGTGGCCGTCTGTCTCCCGGTCACCTCCAGATAGCAGACCAGGATCGGCCAGTGCCACAGGTACAGCCCGTAGGAGAAGCGGCCCACCGACATCAGCGGCTTCCAGGTGAGCAGCCGATCGGCCCCGAACCTGCTGCCTGTGCCACCGGCCACGATGACCAGCAGGGCCGCGCCGGTCGGCCACAGCGCGACGTACCCGGGAAAGAGCGTGGAGACCTGGAGGAGCAACCCGCAGGAGACCAGCGCCACCAACCCGAACCAGCCGAGGAAGATCCTGACCCGCGTGGGCACGCGCAGCTCCGTGATGACCAGGGCGAGGATCGCGCCCAGGGACAGCTCCCACAGCCGGGCGCCGGTGTCGAAGTAGGCCCAGGCCTGGTCGTGGGCGGTGATGTACACCGAGTAGCTCAGGGAGAGGGCGAACAACGCCGTGACCAGCACGAGCAGGCTCCGGCGCAGCGGCAACCCCATCCTGGTGGCCATGAACGCGGCGACGGTGACCAGCACCGGCCACAGCAGGTAGAACTGCCCCTGGATGGACAGCGACCAGAAGTGCTGGAGGGGGCCGGCGGCCGTCTCGCGGGCCAGGTAGTCGACCGCGTTACCGGCCAGGGTCCAGTTCTCGTGGTAGAACGCGGCGGCCCGTACCTCCTCCAGGAGGCCCTCCCAGCGTGAACTGGGCAGCCACACGTACATGGCGGCCATGATGGCGAGCAGGACCACCGCGACCAAGGGCACCAGACGTTTGGCCAACCGGGCCCAGAAGGCGACGAACCGGACCCGACCGTCGCGTTCGACGGCGCGCACCAGGGAACCCGTGATGAGGAAGCCGGTGAGCAGCAGGAACACGTCCACGCCACCGGAGACCCGTCCGAACCAGATGTGGTAGACCGCGACCAGGACCACGGCGATGGCGCGCAGCCCCTCGATCTCGGGGCGAAAACCGCCTCCGGTCCGGACGGTCCGCCGAGTGTCGGTGACCGAGGGGATGCGGGGGTCGCCGGGGGTGGGAACCCCGGTCGTGGTTTCACTCATATGCGCAGACGGCCTCGGAAGATTAGGAAGCGTGTTTCACCGAACGAGGCTTCGTGGGCATGGCCATTCGAATTCGACGATGAATTCTCCCCCGGGCCGATGCCACCACGGTGAATGTCGGACGAACACGCGGTCAACGTTCAATCGCGATTCGGGGGCACGCGGGTCAGGGTAGCGGGACCGGACCGAATCACCCGAGATCGAGAATACGGAGGGTTCCTGTCTTAAGGGGCGCCCCGACGGATCCGACGGGAGGATTCGTCGGGCTCCCGGGGTTCACGGGACCTCTGTGGCGGGCAGGGGGGATGAGGAGCATGGGGTCGCCTTCGGACCGGCACGGCAACGACGGTCCGGCCCGATTTTATTCCCGGCCGCCCGTGTCCACGAGCTGACATCGGGGACTCGCTTCCGCTGCTGATAGCTTGCTGGTTAGCGATCCCATCGCTGGTAAGAACACGACGAATATCGTCCTGGAAAGGTGCGTCAGAGTATGTCTGCGCCGTACACGCTTCCCGAGCTGCCCTACGACTACGCGGCCCTTGAGCCGTGGATCTCCGGTCAGATCATGGAGCTGCACCACGACAAGCACCACGCCAACTACGTCGCGGGCGCCAACACGACCCTGGAGAAGATGGCCGAGGCCCGCGAGGCCGGCGACTTCGGGACCGTGAACCAGCTCCAGAAGAACCTCGCGTTCAACCTGGGCGGCCACGTCAACCACTCCGTGTTCTGGAAGAACCTGTCCCCGGACGGTGGCGACAAGCCCGAGGGTGAGCTGGGCGCGGCCATCGACGACCAGTTCGGGTCCTTCGACGCCTTCCGCGGGCACTTCAACGCCGCGGCTCTGGGCATCCAGGGTTCGGGCTGGGCCATCCTGGCCTGGGACGCCCTGGGTCAGCGCCTGATCATCGAGCAGCTGTTCGACCAGCAGGGCAACATCGCCATCGGCACGCAGCCGCTGCTCATGCTGGACATGTGGGAGCACGCCTTCTACCTCCAGTACAAGAACGTGAAGGCGGACTACGTCAAGGCGTTCTGGAACGTCGTCAACTGGGCCGACGTCCAGCAGCGTTTCACCGAGGCCCGCAAGACCCGGCTGGGCTAGCACCTCGAACGAACGTTCTCGTGCGTTCGAACGGGGGAGGGCGGCACCGATCGGTGCCGCCCTCCCCCTCGTCCGGGGGTCGTCTTCGGGGTCCTCGCCCTCAGACGACCAGGGTGTCCGGGTGGCCGACCATCGGACCGTGCCGGTCCAGTTCGCGCCAGGCACGGGTCAGCCGCCACACCATCTCCTCCCGGGTGGCGCGGTCGTAGGACACCGGAAGCCGGAAGTACTCCTCGTGGCACCCGCCGCCCGACGCCGACATCACCGGACCGGGCACCAGGTCGACCTCGTGCGAGAGCGCCACCTGCGCGAAGGCCCGGGCGGCGACACCCGGCAGCCGCACCCACAGCGCAGCCCCACCATCAGGGGTGCGCCACTCCCAGCCGGGCAGGTCCCGCCGCAGCATCTCCTCCATGTGGGCCATGGCCTCGCGCAGGGTCTCCGAACGGTCGTGGGCCAGCGCTTCGTAGTCGTCCATCAAGCGCACCCCGACCGCTTGGTCCAGCAGCGGGCCCGCCAGGTCGGCGAGGATCTTGCGGCGGCTCAACCGCAACGCCATCTCGGCCGGTGCGCGCAGCCACCCCACCCGCAGCCCGGCCCAGGCCACCTTGGAGAGCGAGTCGACGGTGATGACCTCCGCTCCGCGCGGGGCGAAGGCCGCCAGCGGTGGGGGTTCGTCCTCGGCGCGGATGCCGGTGTAGGCGCTGTCCTCCAGGATCGGCACCCCCGAACGCGCGGACAGCTCCCCCAGCTCCCTGCGGCGGACCGCGGACATCATCACGCCGGTCGGGTTGTGGTACGAGGGCATGAGGTACATCAGGTGCGGGCGGTGCTCGGCGATCGCGCGGCGCACCCCGTTCGGATCGATGCCCTGGTCATCGAGGGGCACCGGGATGATCTCGGCCTCGCGGTCGCGCATGAGGTCCAGACACCCGGCGAAGCTCGGGTCCTCCGCCACCACCTTGGTCCCCCGCCGCAGGTAGAGCTGGGCGACCAGGGACACCGCCTGGTGGGCGCCGGTGGTGACGACGATCTGGTCGGGGTGGGTGGGCAACCCCTGGCGTTCGTAGTAACGACAGATCGCCTCGCGCAGGGCGGGCAGGCCGCGCGGGTGGTAGGTGCTCTCCGCCATCAGTGAGGGCAGGTCCTGGGCCACGACCTCGCGGACGGCGCGTTCGACCCCTTCCAGGGCGGGGGTGCGCAGGCAGGAGGCGGAGATGAGCGAGTCATCGGTGCGCAGCAACGTGCCGTAGACGGGGTTGCCGTTGCCGCCGGCGGTCCACCCGTCCGAGATCACCGGGGGCAGGGCGCTGTTGACCCGGGTTCCGCTGCCTTGGCGGCTCTCCAGGGTCCCCTCCTCGCGCAGGTGGTCGTAGGCGGCCACCACTGTGGTGCGACTCACTCGGAGCGCGCCGGCCAACGCCCGTTCGGACGGCAGGCGTTCCCCGGGGGCGAGCGAACCCTGCTCGACCAGGTCTTTCAGGGCTTCGGACAGGCGTTTGTAGAGGGCGCCGGAGCCGCTCGTCCAGGAGCCGAGAAGACCCACGAGCTCATCGGTCCGCCGAACAAGGTCCATTTTTCGCTCCATTGGATCTCGCCATCATGGCCTGCCCTTCCGAGAATGGCATCAAGTTCGTGGATCCACCAGAGCCAAAGTGGCCTCGATCACAGGGTCCACTTGAAGGAGAATCCTCATGAGCACCCTGCTTCGTCGTCGCCACGCCGCCGCCTCCCGAGGCCCCAGGCCGCAAGTTCCGCGTCCGCAAACGACGTTGGTCGAACACCACGTGATCCAGGGCGACCACACTCACCTGGCCACCCTCGCCCGCGCGCTCCGGAACCGGGTCAAGGACCACTCGGGCCACCTGGGAGAGGTCCATTTCCACCACGAAATGGACCGCGTGCATCTGGTTCGGTTGTGGCGGGGGCCCATCGAACTGCGCACCTTCGTGGAGGAGGCCCACCCCGACCTGCTCGCCTACCGCGAGGACAGCGGAGCCTTTCCCACCGTGGAGCGCACCCTGTGGTGGTCCGACGCGGGCGCGAACGTCACCCTGGCGGAAGCGATCGAGCGGTCCTCGCACCTGCGCGGCCACGGCCCCGGGCCGCGCGCCTTCAGCCTGGCCTCCCCGGTCCCGGCCTGACCCCGGCGGCGTCCTCCAGGTAGCGGATCCATCCGTCCACGAAGGCCTCGTGCGTCGACGTCTCCGCCCCGCGCCGCTCCCGCTCACCTTTGCGCGAGCAACGTTCGGCCCTCACCCGATCGAGCGTGAGGGCCGGGAGCCTCACCGCCAGACCCCACTCCCGTTCGGCCACCCACCTCAGGTCGTGGCCCTGTTCCAGGAGCACTTCGGACACACGTTGGATCCGCCCCAGTCGGGCCCGATCCACGTCATCGAGCATCGTGTCCACCACGAACGAGTCCTCGAAGAACGCGATCGTCACCCGAGGATCGATCGAGGCCTCCGCCTCGTCCGCCTTGCGCCGGTATCGATGTCGAAGGTGGAGGAGGAAGATCCCGAAGCCGAGCACCGCGCCGATGGTCTGTGCCGAGTCCCAGAACAGCCACTCCAGGACTCCCAGCCCGCACAGCCCGAGCAGCCCCATGGCATGACCGACCCGCCGGCTCTCCGGCCGGTCCTCGGCCCTGAGCCGGCCCACCGCCTCAGGTGCCTGGTTCAACGCACGCCGGACACCGCGAGCATGGTGTTCCGGCAACCCGGGATCGATACTGACCCGCAGTGGTTCGGGGGATTCGAGCAAGAGCGTCCGCCTTGCCATCTGGGGGATGGGGGGATCCCACAGCTTAGCGTTCGGAGGTCTCGCCCTCCTCGAACCCCGCCGCCTCCACCGCCCGGTCCCTAGTCGTTCTCGGGCTCTGCGGGGGCCAGGGGGGCACCCATGGCGTGGTAGCCGCCGTCGACGTGCATGACCGTGCCCGTGATGGCGCGGGCGGCGGGCGACATCAGGAACAGGGCCGGACCGGCGACCACCGACGTGTCCTTGGTGTCCCAGCCCAGCGGGGAGTGGTCGCCCCAGGAGTCGGCGATCTGGGAGAAACCGGGGATGGACCCACCCGCGAGGGACTTGATCGGGCCGGCGGAGATCGTGTTCACGCGGATGCGGTCCGGGCCCAGGTCACGGGCCAGGTAGCGGGCCGAGTTCTCCAGGACGGCCTTGGCCGACCCCATCCAGTCGTAGACCGGCCAGGCGACGCTGGCGTCGAAGGTCAGCGACACCACGCCGGCGCCCTCGGGGGCCTTGGCGAGCAGGTCGCGCATGCCCACGGTCAGGGCGGCCAGGGAGTAACCGGAGATGTGGATCGCCTTGGAGACGTCCTCCCAGTCGGTGTTGAGGAAGTTGCCGCCCAGCGCGGACTCGGGGGCGTAGGCGATGGCGTGCAGCACCCCGTCCAAGTGGTCCCAGTGCTCACCGATCGCCTCGACGGTGGCCTTGATCTGCTCAGGGTCGGTGACGTCCATCGGCAGCACCGCGACCGGTTCCTTGGGCAGCCGCTTGGCGATGCGCTCGCAGATGGAGAAGGCGCGTCCGGGCGGGTTCGTCAGGATGACGTCGTGGCCCTGGTTCATGGCCTCCTCCGCGATCGCGTAGGCGATGGAGGACTGGGTGGTGATACCGGTGATGAGCAGGTTCAAGAGGTCCCCTTGACGATTCGGCGACTTGCAGTGGAAACGTATCGGCGGATCCACGATTCATCAGTCGTGGAAGCCGACAAAGATTCCAGCCCCCTCTTTGGTCACGCGGCCCACACCGGTGGAACCGGGGCGCGGGCACACCGGCGGAGCCCCGGTCCGTACGAGTGAGCCAGGAATCCACACCGATTCTTTGTGGTCTTCCACGGGTGACCGCGGGGGTGTGATGCGGGCAGAGTCGTAAGCGCGCCTCCCTGGCACGGGTTCGGGGCGTCCCAGCGGGCTTGGCCGCCGCTGGGGCGCCTCGTCATCTCCATGCCCACGGGTCGGCCCCCACACCCCGGAGAACCCCTCACACGGCCGGTTCCGGACGTAATCCGCACGAATCACCACGGGTAGTCTGGCTGCTGGACCACAGGCCCGAGTAACGCGGGAGGCTAGCGGCCGTGTCATCACGCGAGGGTGGGCCGGACGTGCCCGAGGGGACCCCCGGTCCCGATGACGACGGTGCCGCCGAGGAGAACACCCCCTCAGAGGTTCACCACCCGCCCGAGGTGCCGGGCGCCGGCGCGAACGCCTTCGACATCGAGGACGCCGAGCCGCCCAGGCGACGCCGCCGATCCAAGGTCACCGTGATCGTCGCGACCGCCCTGGTCCTGGTCATGGTCGTCGTGATGGCCGTCCCCGTCAGCCGCGACGGGATCCTGGCCCTGTGGTGCGACGTCACCGGCGGGGTCTGCCCCGGCGAGGCGCTGCCACCGATCACCGAGGACGAGGAGATCGACTGGCGGGTGCGCGTGGAACCCGAGGAGGCCGCGCTGTGGGGCAACTACGTGTCCCTGGGCGACTCCTACTCCTCCGGTGACGGCGCCGGCGAATACGACCCCGAGACCGCCGAACCCGGCGAGTGCTGGCGCTCGGAGAACGCCTACCCCAAGCTCATCGAGCAGGAGTTCGACTTCGTGGGCTCCCTGGGGTTCTACGCGTGCAGTGGACACCGCGGCTCGGAGATGCTCGAACAGGTCGGCACCTCCGAGTCCCAGCTCGAACGCGTCACCGAGAACACCTCGCTGGTGACCGTGGGCATCGGCGGCAACGACCTCGGGTTCATCTCGGTGCTGCGCACCTGCATCGTGCGCATGCCCCTCTTGGAGCGGACCGGTTGCACCGACCAGGAGGCCGAGGTCGAGGAGAAGATGGACACGTTCGAGGAGACCCTCACCGAGGTGCTCGGTGAGATCCGCGACCGCGCCCCCGACGCCCGTGTCCTGGTCCTGGGCTACCCGAGGCTCTTCCCGGAGGAGCCGCCCGGCATGTACTACACGCTCTCCAACGGTGACCAACTCTGGCTGAACACCGTCGCCCAGCGGTTCAACGACCGCATCCGCGACACCGCCTACCGGGTGGACGGCGAGGTCTACGGTTCGCGCCAGGTCGGCAGCGTGGAGTACGTGAACGTGTTCAGTTCGTTGACCGGCCACGAGGTCAGCGCGGACGACGCCTGGCTCAACGGCATCGTTCTGGGCGAACTGGGCGAGGGGCTGAAGGTGGACCGCGCGAGCTTCCATCCGACCGCCGAGGGGCAGCGCTCGGTCGCCGAGCGGGTGCGCCTACAGATCCTGGAGGGTCCCGAACGGGTGCTGTACCAGTCCCGCGACCGGTTGGAGAGCGTGTCCCCGGAGAAACTGTCCCGTGAACTCGGTGGTCCGCTGGACCCGGTGAACGGCGAGCCCGAGGACGAACCCGCCGCCGACGAGGGTGCGGAGGAGGCCGCCGAGGCGGACTCCGACACCGACTCCTGACCCGGTTCTCGATCGACGCTCGGACGGCCGGTGGAGGCGGGGGCCGCGAACGGCCCCCGCTCCCCCGTCGCTACTTCTTCTCCGCCTTGAGTTCGGCGATGACCTCGGCGAAGCGGTCCAGACCCCAGTTGAGGTCCTCTTCGGTGATCACCAGGGGCGGCGACATCCGCACGGTGGAACCGTGCGTGTCCTTGACCAGGACCCCGTGCTCGGCGAGCCGCTTGCACAGCTCCTTGCCGGAGGCCAGTTCGGGGTCGACGTCCACGCCGGCCCACAGGCCGATGCTGCGCGCCGAGACCACCCCGTCGCCAACGAACTCGTCCAGCCGGCGTTTGAGGACCTCGCCCAGTTTGCGGGCGTTCTCCAGGTAGGGGCCCTCACTCAGCATGCGCACGACCGTCTCTCCGACGGCCCCGGCGAGCGGGTTGCCGCCAAAGGTGCTCCCGTGCTGGCCGGGCTGGATGACACCCAACACGTCCTCGTCGGCGACCATGGCCGAAACCGGCAGGATGCCGCCGCCCAGCGCCTTGCCGAACAGGTAGGCGTCCGGGACCACCCCGCTGTGCTCACAGGCCCGGATGGTGCCGGTGCGACCCAGTCCGGCCTGTACCTCGTCGGCGATGAACAGCACGCGGTTGTCGTCGCAGATCTCCCGGACCCGGGGCAGGTAGTCCGCGGGCGGCACGATCACGCCCGCCTCGCCCTGTACCGGCTCGATGAGCACCGCGACCGTGGTGTCGTCGACGGCGTCCTCGATGGCCTTGGCGTCCCCGTAGGCCACGGAGCGGAAGCCCGGCGTATAGGGGCCGAAACCCGTCTTCGCCTCCGGATCCGAGGAGAAGGAGATGATGGTGGTGGTGCGTCCGTGGAAGTTGGCGCCCGCCACGACGATGGTCGCCTGGTTCTCGGGAACGCCCTTGACCTCGTAGCCCCATTTACGGGCCACCTTGATGCCGGTCTCCACCGCCTCGGCACCGGTGTTCATCGGCAGGACCTTCTGCTTGCCGACCATGTCGGCCAGGTCTCTCACCCATGGTCCGAACCGGTCGTTGTAGAAGGCCCGGCTGGTCAACGTCACCCGGTCGAGCTGGGCGTGCGCCGCCGCCAGGAGGTCGGGGTTGTGGTGGCCGAAGTTCATGGCCGAGTACCCGGCCAGGCAATCGAGGTACCGCTTTCCCTCGACGTCCGTCACCCAAGCGCCACGGCCCTCGGAGATCACGACGGGAAGGGGTGAGTAGTTGTGCGCCGATCTGGCCTGCGCGAGTTCGATGTGGTCCGAGCTGGAAAGTGCGTGTCCGGCGGGGTTTCCGGCGGAGTCCTGCTGTCCCAGGTTCTGGGTGGTCATCTAGCCGCTCCGATCACCATTGACCGATGTCAGACAGTAGATACCCACCGTGGGGCCGGGTAGAGCCTCCGCGGCGGGATCCCCAAGAGTTGAGCAGATCATCCGGTGAGCACACAAGAGGTGGCCGACATCACCGCGCGCGACCGACGCCCGAAACCCATGTGCGCTCCATGCCGGTACACCGCCTGAGCGGGGCTCTTCCGAACCCCGGTCACAAGGGGGTCACGGGCATGGTCGCGCAGGTGACGCGGTACACAGCCCTCACCACGATCAGCCCGGTTTCTGACGGGTACGGTCGCCGTACAGTCACAGCCGCCGCGAGCGTCTTCGCCGGGGACGGCCGTCACACGAACGCCAGGGAGGATCTGCCGTGCCACACACGTCTTCGGATACCCCTTTCTCCCTCCCTGCGCTGATGGCGGCGGTGGCCGAGGCCGTACCGGAGCGGATCGCCCTCGTCGCGGGCCCACGTCGGCTCACCTACCGCGCCTTGGACGAACGGGCCACCCGATTGGCCCGACACCTGGTCGGCGCGGGTGTGCGCCCTGGTGAGAACGTGGCGATCCTGTCGTTCAACCGGGCCGAGTGGATGGAGTCGTTCCTCGGTGTGCTGCGCGCCGGAGCGGTGCCGGTCAACGTCAACTACCGGTACGTGGCCGGTGAACTGCGACACGTACTGTCCGACTCGCACGCGGCGGCGCTGATCGCCGAGGACTCCCTGGCCGCCACGGTCACGGCCATCCGACCGGATCTGCCACGACTGCGCCACGTGCTGCTGTTGGCCGACGGCACCGAGCGAACCGCCGAGGGGACGGACTACGAGTCCGCCCTGACCGCGCAGGGCGAGGACGTCGGAACCCCCCGGAGCGCGCTCCCCGGCACGAGCGGCGACGACCACTACCTGCTCTACACCGGCGGCACCACGGGTTACCCCAAGGGTGTGCTGTGGCGCCAGGCCGACGTCTTTCGCGCCGCCGTGGAGCGTCGCTCCCCCGGCACCCCGCGCGCACGCACCCCCGAGGAAGTGGCCGAACGCGCCCTGCGCTGTTTCCCGCAGCGCATGCTGGTCCTGGGTCCGGTCATGCACGCGGCCGGGCAGTGGCACGCGTTGAGCATGTTGTTGTGCGGCAAGCGCGTGGTGCTGTCCACCGACCGCAGCTTCAGGCCGGACCGTGTGCTGGAACTGGCGCACCGCGAGGGCGTACACGCGCTCCAACTGGTGGGTGACGCGATGGCGCGGCCACTGGCGCGGCACCTGCTCACCGAACCCGAGCTGTGCCCGGACCTGACCTCGGTGCGTTCCGGTGGTACCCCGTTGACCCCGGCGGTGCGCAACCTGTGGAAGGCCTGGCGCGAGGACGTGGCCCTGGCCGACTCCTACGGGGGTTCGGAGACGGGTGTGTGCGGTTCGGCGACCGCACCCGACGAGGCGGCCACCGTCGCCGACACCACCGACCGTCGCAGCTTCACCATGGGTGGCAGCATCTCGGTGCTCGACGAGGCGTTGCGTCCGTTGCGGCCGGGGTCGCCGCGGGTCGGACGGATCGCGCGGACCGGACGGATCCCCTTGGGCTACTACAACGATCCCATCGCCACCGCTCGCACCTTTCCCACCGACGCCGAGGGGCGACGTTGGGCGTTGTCGGGCGACTACGGGACCCGGGCCACGGACGGTTCGATCGTCCTGTTGGGTCGGGGCAGCGTGGTCATCAACACCGCCGGGGAGAAGGTGTATCCCGAGGAGGTGGAGGCCGTGCTCAAGGCCCACCCGTCGGTGGACGACGTGATCGTGGTGCCCGCTCCGGACGAGAACCTCGGTCAGCGGGTCACGGCCCTGGTCTCGTTGGCCCCCGGCGGCAGCCCGGACGAGAAGGCGCTGCGCGCCCACTGCCGGGTTCGGTTGGCCGGGTTCAAGGTGCCCCGGACGGTGCACTTCGTGGACCGGGTCCGGCGCACCGCCGTGGGCAAACAGGACTACCGTTGGGCCGCTTCGGTGGCCGGGGAAGGTACCCCCAGCCCTCAATCGCGGTGACCCACGGGGGCTCCGGGAGGTCTCCTCATCCTCCCTCTGTGGTACCTCTCATTTCGGTCTCCGAGTCGGTACGCCACCAAGCAGCCGAAACGTGGTTTCGGCGTCCTTTCGATGCCTCCAGGACAGCTCCGGGACGCCTTCCGCCCTCGCCGACGGCACTAGAATGGCCACAGCCGGCCCGGGGCTCGCGGTCCCCCTCCCCCATCGTGTGGCCGGAGTGACGAACCTCGATGTTGGGCCCGGGACCGTACCATCGGCGGGTTCATCGAGGTCCGTGCCGACCCAAGCACCCCTTTGACCGTCCGGTCCACCGTGGATACGGGACCGGCGGCACCATCAGGACGGAGGACGGCGCCCCCTTCCCGGCTCCCCGGAAGACGCGCCCGAGCATTCATGGCCAACTCAGTAGGCTCCTACATCTTCAACGCGGTGCGCGGCGGGGCCGTGGGCACCTCCGAAGCACTTCCCGGTATCAGCGGCGGCACCGTCGCGCTCATCGTCGGCCTCTACGACCAGTTGATCGGTGGCGCGGGCCACATGGTCAGCGGGATCAAGCGCTACGTCACCGACGTGCCCCGTGGCCGCGGCAAGGACCGCGCCATGGAACAGTTCCGTCAGGTGGACTGGTCCGTCCTCGTCCCCGCCCTGATCGGCATGGCGGTGGCCCTGGTGGGAGCGTTGCTGCTCATCGCCCCGCTGGTGGAGGAGTACACCCAGTACGCATACGCGATCTTCTTCGGTCTGGTGCTCGCCTGTCTGTGGATCCCCTACACCGGCGCGGGCAAGTCATGGAAGGCCGGACACTACCTCCTGGCCCTGGTCTTCGCCGTACTGTCGTTCTTCCTGACCAGTCTCCCCGGCGCCAACCTGCCCCCGCACCCGGTGGTGGTCTTCCTCGTCGCCTCGGTAGCGATCTGCGCGCTGGTCCTGCCGGGCGTCTCCGGTTCCTTCATCCTGTTGGCCGTCGGTCTGTACACTCCGAGCAAGGACGCGTTGGAGAACCTCGACTTCGTCTACATCGGTGCCTTCGCCCTCGGCGCGCTCACCGGCCTGGCGCTCTTCGTCAAGGTCCTCCAGTACTTCCTGGAGAACTTCCACCACTTGACCCTGGTGGTCCTGACCGGCCTGATGGCGGGTTCGCTGCGTGCCCTGTGGCCCTGGCAGAGCGAGGACCGAGAGATCCTCGCTCCCACCGAGGTCCCGTTGACGGTCGCCCTGATGGTGGCCGGTTTCGCCATCATCGTGGTGTCCATCCTGTGGGAGCGCCGCAAGCGGCTCCAGCGTGAGGTCGAGGCCGGCCACGAGAGCGTCTCCGTCTGACCCTTAGAGTCGTACCCACAACCACATACCGAGTCGGGGTCGAGCGAGCGCTTCACCGCGCTTCGACCCCGACGGCGCGGGGTGCCGGGGAAACGACCCGGCTGAGAGCACACCCGTCGAACCTGCCCTAGTTCGTACTAGCGAAGGAACGCCGATGAGCGTGTACAACGTCGTGTCCATCGCCGGAAGCGACCCCAGTGGGGGCGCCGGCATCCAGGCGGACCTGAAATCGTTCTCCGCCCACGGGGTCTTCGGGATGAGCGTGGTGACGGCGTTGACCGCCCAGTCCACGCGCGGGGTCACCGGGGTTCACGGTGTCCCCGCTTCATTCGTCGTCGACCAGATGGAGACGCTGTTCGAGGACGCGACGGTCCACGCGGTCAAGGTGGGCATGCTGGGCACCGCCGAGGTCACCGAGGCCGTGGCCGCCGCGATCGACCGGCACGGGCTGTCGAACGTGGTGGTGGACCCGGTGATGGTCGCCAAGAGCGGCGACCGGTTGTTGGAGCGTTCGGCCATGGAGGCGCTGCGCGGTGAACTGCTGCCGCGCGCCGACCTCCTCACACCGAACCTGCCGGAGGCCGCCGACCTGCTCGACGAGGAGGAGGCCACGGACCTGGCCACGATGCGCTCCCAGGCCGAGAGGCTTTTGAAGCTGGGGCCGCGTCGGATCCTGCTCAAGGGCGGGCACCTGGCGGGGACCGACAGCGTCGACCTGCTGGTCGACGGGGAGTCCGCCCCGGTCGAGCTGAGCGCCACGCGCGTGGCGACCCGCAACACCCACGGCACCGGCTGCACCCTGTCCTCCGCGATCGCCGCGCTGATCCCCCAACGCCCGGACGTGGCCACCGCCGTGGCCGACGCCAAGACCTGGCTGACCGAGGCGCTGCGCCACGCCGACGAGATCGACGCCGGCGGCGGCCAGGGCCCCGTGCACCATTTCCACGCCTGGTGGTGATCACACGAAGGGGGGACCGGCCCGTGCGGACCGGTCCCCCCTTCATATTCTCCCCGTGGGGCGTGCGAGTCGGCTAGCGCTGGACGTCGTCCATCACCGCGTCCGGGTTACGCCAATCGGGGTGACCGAAGAACCTCTTGCTCTCCGCCACGATGACCGGGGACAGCAGGAGCAACCCCACCAGGTTCGGCAGCGCCATCAGGCCGTTGGCGATGTCGCTGAACAGCCAGACGGAGTCGAGGCTGGCGACCGAACCGATGAAGATGATGACGATGAAGATGAGTCGGTAGGGCAGGACCAGCTTGCGTCCGCCCAGGAACTCCACGCACCGCTCACCGTAGTAGGCCCAGCCGAGCAGGGTGCTGAAGGCGAAGACGGCCACGGAGGCCGCGACGACGTAGGCGCCCGCGGTACCGAAGGTGGGGCTGATGGCACCCAGCCCCTCGGTCATGGCCTGCGACGTCAGCAGCGAACCGTCCTCGGCCTCGTCTCCCTGCCACACACCGGTCACGATGATGACCAGGCAGGTCATGCTCACCACGATGATGGTGTCGATGAAGGTCTGGGTCATGGAGACCATGGCCTGACGGACCGGCTCCTTGGTCTTGGCCGCGGCGGCGGCGATACCACCGGTGCCCAGCCCGGACTCGTTGGAGAAGATGCCGCGGGCGAAGCCCATCTGGATGGCGAGCATGACACCGGCGCCCGCGAAACCGCCGACGGCGGAGGTCCCGGTGAAGGCGTCGGTGAACACCAGCTGGAAGGCGGGCAGGAGCGACTGCCAGTTGGCGATGAGCACGACGAGGCAGATGCCGACGTAACCGATGATCATGATCGGCACGAGGCCGGAGGCGACACGACCGATGCTCTTGATGCCACCGAGGATCACTCCGCCGGACAGGATCATCAGAGCGAGGCCGATGACCCACGGCTCCAGCGGGGTGACGCTGCTGACCTGTTGGGCCACGGTGTTGGCCTGGGTGCCGTTACCGATACCGAAGGCCGCGATGGCGCCGAAGACCGCGAAGGCGACACCGAGGAAGGTGCCGAGCCCACCCTTGATCCCGTACTTGAGGTAGTACATCGGGCCGCCGCTCTGCTCACCCTTGGCGTCGGTGCGGCGGTACTTCACCCCCAGGAGGGCCTCGCTGTACTTGGTGGCCATACCGAAGATGCCGATGAACCACATCCAGAACAGCGCGCCCGGGCCACCGACACCGATGGCCAGCGCGGCGCCCGCGATGTTACCGACGCCGACGGTGGCGGCGAGCGCGGTGCTCAGTGCCTGGTAGTGGGAGATGTCGCCCTCGACGGAGGAGTCCTCCTTGCGACGGACGAGGGCGAGCCAAAGGGCGTGCGGGAGCCTGAGCAGCTGAAGGAGGCGCAGCCGGATGGTGAGGAAGACACCGACACCCAACAACAACGGAATGAGGACGAAGGGTCCCCAGATGACGTCGCTGATGATGCCGGCCATCTCAAGGAGTTGGTCCACAGGGGATCTCCCTTTCGGTGAGTGCGTGGGGCCGAGAGATCCGAGGGTGGAACAGAGGGACCGTTGTTCGCGGAGTCACATCGGCACAGGTGGGTGCATTTCGATATCGGCAAAGAATGACACTGACGCGTAACGAACGAATCACATGTGTTCGACATGAACGTTGCGCCGCGCCGGTGTCACCTCGGGTGCGCGACGGGGCGCACCCTCAGTCCGCCTTGTCGTCGTCCTCGGCGTGGGCCAGCGCGAGCCTGCTGAGCGCGGCCGCGGCCTCCTCCGGGTCCGCTCCCCTACCGACCGCCACACCCAACAGATAGGTGGTGAGCGGCGCCGCGGGGCGGGCGACGGAGTGCGCGGCGTCTCGGGCCAGATCGAGGATCCTGTCGACGTCGGCCTTCTGGAGCGGCTCGCTCCCGGACAGTTCGAGCTCCTCGAACACCAGCTTCGACCATTCCACCAGGGTCACCGCTCGACTCCTCAAAGGTGTGTCCTGCAACGTTTTCGGTGATCATGCCATCCTGGGGTCACGCGACGGCCAGACGACCGTACACGCCTGGTCACCGCCCGATCCTCCAACCCTCCCCCTTCCGACGGGGCGGGTTCGCTCGGGCTGCGACCCCGGTTCACACTCCGAGCCTAGCGTCGGGAGCAGCGATATTCCGGCGTTGGGAGCCCGTTCGCATGTCCCCCATGACCCCGCTCGTCGACACCTTCCCGAACACCCCACCGGGCCGCCCTCTTCGGGTGGCCGTCGTGACCGAGTCGTTCCTGCCCCAGGTCAACGGAGTCACCAATTCCGTGTGTCGGGTGCTGGAGCACCTGGCCGCCGAGGGCCACCAGGCCGTGGTGCTGGCGCCCGGTCGCGGACCCACTTCGTACGCCGGGTTCCCGGTGGTACGACTGCCCGCCGTCCCCCTGCCCGTGTACCGGGACTTCGCGGTCGGCCTGCCCCTGCGGCGGGCGATGACCGCCGCCCTGCGCGCCTTCGCCCCCGACGTGGTCCACCTGGCCTCCCCCACCCTCTTCGGTGCCGCCGCCGTGGACGTGGCGCGACGTTGGGCGCTGCCGACCGTGGGCGTGTTCCAGACCGACCTGGCCGGTTTCGCCGGTCGGTACGGTCTGCCCGGAAGCGAGGCGCTCTGGTCGTTGCTGCACCGGATCCACTCCGCCGTGGACCGCACCCTGGTGCCCTCCTCCGCCACGATGGAGGCGTTGTCGGACCGCGGATTCCCCCGGTTGGCCCTGTGGCGTCGCGGGGTGGACACCGACCGGTTCCACCCCGACCACCGTTCCGAGGGGTTGCGGCGCCGTCTGGCCCCGAACGGCGAGACGCTCGTCGGATACGTGGGCCGGCTGTCCAAGGACAAGCGCGTGGAGCTGCTGGGTCACCTGGCGCGCCTGCGCAACATCCGGATCGTGGTGGTCGGTGACGGCCCCGACCGGGCCCGGCTGCGCCGGATGCTGCCCGACGCGGTCTTCACCGGTCAGCGCACCGGCCAGGACCTGTCCCGGCTGTACGCGGCGTTGGACGTGTTCGTGCACACCGGGGCCGACGAGACCTTCTGCCAGACCGTCCAGGAGTCGCTGGCCTCCGGGGTGCCGGTGGTGGCCCCCGCCGCGGGTGGCCCGCTGGACCTGATCACCGACGAGCACAACGGGTTGCTGTTCGCGCCCGACTCGTCGCGTGAGCTGAAGGTGGCGGTGGGCCGGCTGGCGCACAACCACCGGGTGCGCGAGCCGATGCGGGCCGCGGCCCGGCCCTCGGTGGAGCACCGCACCTGGGCCGCGGTCAACTCCGACCTCGTCTCGCACTACCGGTCGGTGATCGCCCCCAGTCGGGAGCTGGCCGAGCGGTCGGCGCAGACGCAGGGCGCCTGACCCACAGCGGCCGTGACCCCGCCGTGCCACCGACCCCCGACAAGACGAACGGGCCCCTCCCCGAGAGAGATGTGGGGAGGGACCCGTCGGTTGTGTCCGCCGCGCCCCCTTAAAACGAGGCGGCCACAAGCTGTGGGGGCCGGGTCAGTTCACCGACCGCGCGACCTCGCGTCGCACCGGGACGACCGTGGCGGCGTGGGTCGGGCCCTTGTCCAGCAGGCCGCCGAGCACCTCGGTGAGTCGGTCCAGGTGGGCGCGGATCCACGGCAGCACCAGGGGGTCATGTGCGGAAAGGGCCGCGTAACGACGCTCCTCGGAGTCGCCGTAGAGCAGGCTGGTGGCCACCCGCATGCGCAGGGTGTGGGGGCTCTCCCCGAACTCCACGGCCGGCAGGACGCCCATGCCGTACCCGTCCAGCAGCAGTCCGGTCAGCTCGGGCCCGGTCGTGACCCCGTGCAGGGCCCGCAGGCGCTCCCGGACGGGCTCGAAGTCCGGGTACAGGTAGAAGGCGGCGCTGGGCGCGGCGACGTTCGCCCCGGCCGCGACGAAGACGTCGGTGACGGCTCGGGCGACGATGCCGTGCAGACGGCGGCTGCGGTCGATGTGGTCGACGAGCTCGGCGGGTTCGGCGAAGGCGTGCGAGGCGGCCTGCTGGACCGGTGCGGCCGGGCTGGACCAGATCTCGCTGGCCACGCCCAGGAGTCCGCCGCGCAGCCGGTGACCGATCTCGGAGTCGGGCAGGCGCAGGACGCCGATCCGCCAGCCGCCCAGGGCCAGGTTCTTGCTCAGGCCGGTGGAGATGACGGTGCGTTCGGGCGCGAACTCGGCGGGGCTGTGCACGACGACGCGGTCCTCGCCGTCGGAGTCGAGGTGGACGAGGTCCCGGTAGATCTCGTCGGAGATGATGATGAGGTCGAGTTCGCGGGCGACGTCGGCGAGCCGTCGGACGGTCTCGACGTCGGCGACGGTCCCGGTCGGGTTGTCCGGGAGGGTGACGACGACGGCGTTGACGGTGCGACCCTGCTCGCGGGCGTCGGTGACGGCGGCGTGCAGTAGGTCGGGCTGGGGTACGCCGCCCTGTCCGGTGGCGGTCGGCACCATGATGGGGCTCTGGCCGACCAGGCGGCTCTGTGCCGCGTAGCTGACCCAGCTGGGCGCGGCGATGGCGGTGTCACCGCCGATCTCCAGGAGAAGGCTGTAGAGCAGGGGCTTGCTGCCGGGGCCCGCGATGACCAGGTCCGGGTCGGTGTCCAGTCCTCGGCGGTTCCAGTAGCCGGCGGCCGCCTCGCGGAGCGCCGCCGATCCGGCGACCGGCCCGTAGGCGTTGGCGCCGTTTCCCGCGGAGAGGTGGTCGCGCATGACGGGGTGTACCGGAAGGCCGGCCTCACCGAAGCCGAGTGGAAGCACGCGTACCCCTTGGCGACGCTTCTCGTTGAGTGCTTCGTTGACGGCGAGAGTGGCGGACACAGTGACGGTCATGGACGACTCATCTCCGAGATGGCGTTAGGCGCGGGGCCAGACCCCGAGCCGGTGTTCCGCTCTTCGTCTGACCTCTTCTGTGTTCCAGCCTGCCCATCGATCGCCATCAGCACAAGCGCGTCTTTTTGATGCTGAGCGTAAGATGTCCTTATGCTTGATCTCCATCGTCTGCAGTTGCTCCGTGAGTTCAGCGTTCGGGGCACCATCGTCGCCACCGCGAACGCCCTCGGTTACACCCCTTCGGCGGTGTCACAGCAACTGACCACGCTCGAACGGGAGACGGGCGTGGCCTTGCTGGATCGCTCTCCTCGCGGGGCGGAGCTGACCGATGCCGGTCGGCTGCTCGTGGTCCAGGCCGAGGAGATCCTGGCGATGGTCGAGGCGGCCGAGTCGGTCCTGGCCGAACAGGCGGACGTGGCCTTGGGCGTGGTCACCGTCACGGCCTTCCCGACCGCCGCGGTGGCGTTCGCGCCCGAGTTGGCGCCGCCGTTGCGCCGGCACCAGGGCATGCAGCTGGTGTTGCGGCAGACGTTGCTGGCCACCGGAACGCAGAAGGTGCGTTCCCGCGAGGTCGACGTCGCGATCGTCGACGACTGGACCGGCAAGCACCCGGGGCGGGGGGCGGACAGCGCACTGCGCCACGTCCACCTGCTGCGGGACCCGATGGTGTTGGCCGTCCCGGAGGACCACCGGTTGGCGGAGCCGTCGTTCCCGCTGGTGTTGGACCGGTTGCTCAACGAGTCGTGGATCGTGGCGCCCGAGGGCGAGCGTTCGCGTTACGGCACGGACAAGCTCTTCGAGGAAGCCGGCGGCCTGCCCGCCGCCACCTGGGAGTTCGAGGGTCTGGGCACGATCTTGAGCCTGGTGTCGAGGGGGATCGGAATCGCCGCGGTCCCGGCGCTGGCGATGGTGGGCGCTCCGGCGGGGCTGGTCTACCGGAAACTGCCCTCGCCCCCGGTCCGGCACGTGTACGCGGTGCTGCGGCCGGCGTCGCTGCGCAGGCCGGCGGTGCGGGTGACCCTGGACGCCCTGCGGCAGGCGGCGCGCGGTGTGGAGGACGACATCGACCCGCTCACCACCGACGACGAGCCCACCATGTGACGTGGGGCCGTGGCGGGAGGGCGGATCCCAGGGGGCCTCACACGTCGAACGCGACACGTGGCGAACGTGTCGCGTTCATCGGTCGGGTATCGGTTCCGTGGTCTCACTCGCCGTCCCCTCTTCGGCGCGTCTTGTCGATCTTGCGTCGGATCCGACGACAGACGTGTCGGGCCCGGTCACGGTCGTCGCGAGCGTTCCACCAGCGCGCGTAGGCTTCCAGCCTTCTCTTGCGCAGGGAATCCAGCTCCGCCTCCATCCGGTTCACCCGGTGCTCCAGGTCGATCCGTTCACGTTCGAACGCCGACATGTCTCGCTCATGGAACCCCGCCTCCCGCTCGGCGCTGAGCAGTCGATCGCTGAGGCCCTCGGTCGTGTTACCGCCCTTGGCGGTCCGGCCGAGGCCTGTCTGTCCACTGATGCCTTCGAACCACACAACCACTTGTGTTTCCCGTATCGCCCGAACATCACTGTTGGCTACGCAAAGAATGCGGAAAGTGGCATTAGCCGCTTATGTCGCTTTTGCTGGCCGATGTTCTCCGGGCACCGGTCGTTCAGGCGACCAGGGAACGCTCCCCCGGTAGGACGGCCGCCCCCCATTCTCGGAGTCTCCGGTACACCTGCTCGAACCGCTCCAGCGACCGGTGGTGGTCGTGTTCCAGGGCGACCTCACGGCTCGCCTCCCCCAGCTTCTCCCGGTCCGGACCGAGCACCGCGAGCAGACGTTCGGCCAGCACCGCGTCGTCCCCCGGCGGGAACAGGTACCCGTTGTGCCCTTCCGACACCAGGTGTGGCAGGGCCATCGCGTCGGCCGCCACCACCGGCAGCCCCGTCGCCATCGCCTCCAACGTCGCGATGCTCTGCAGCTCGGCCACGCCCGCGATCGCGAAGGCGTCACCCGCCGCGTACACCGACGGCAGGTCCTCGTCCGGTACGAACCCCAGGAAGAACACGCGGTCGGCCACGCCGAGGCGGGCCGCCAGTTCCCTCAGCTCGCCCTCACGCTGCCCGGTCCCGGCCAGCGCCAACTGCACGTCCCGCTCCGGCACGATCCTGGCCAGGGCCCGGATCGTCTCGTCGATCCGCTTCTCCTCGTCCAGACGCCCCACGAACACCACCGTGTCGCGGTCGGGCAACCCGAACCGGGCACGCGGCCCGGACCGATCCGAGCACGGGTGGAAACGTTCCAGGTCGATCCCGCAGGAGATCGCCTCGATGTCGCGGGCGAACCCCTTCTCCCGCAGCAGCGCCGCGGCGCGCGGGGTCGGCGTGGTCACGTGGTCGGCCTCCATCGCCACCCGCACCATGTCCCGCCAGGCGGCGGCGCCGGCGGCCCGCCGCATCGACCGCGGCACCCGGGCGTGCGCGTACAGGTTGTCCGGCATGAAGTGGTTGGTGAGCACCACCGGCACGGCCACCGAACGTGCCCGCCGCAGCGTCGAACGGCTCAGCGTGAAATGACTCTGGATGTGGACGACGTCGGGGTCCAGGCGCCGCAGGATCCGGGATATGTGTCCTCCCATCCCCAGTGGCAGGGCCGCCCGCATGTCCGATTGGAAGGGGATCGGGACCGACCTGAGTCTGTGTTCGGTGACCCTTCCGTTCACCGTCACGTACGGCTCGCCCTCCGCCGAGGGGCACACCACGTGCACGCGATGCCCCCGCTCGGCCAGCCCCTCCGCCAGGCGATGGGTGAAGTACCCGGCGCCGTTGACGTCCGGCGGGTAGGTGTCCGACGCGATGAGCACGTTCAGTGGACTCTCGGGGTGGAACATGGTGGGAACTCCTTCGTTCGACGTGGCGGTGCTCGCGGCGGTCGCCGATGCCTCAGTGGGAGCGGCCGTGGGCGGTGGTGGTCGTGGGAGCGTTGGGGACGGCCTCCGGGTTTCGGTGGCGGGAACGGGCCAGGATCACCGTGCCCAGGACCGCCAGGACGGCGAAGAGCGCGGCCGCGGTGGCCGTCAGCGGGGTGTCGGGCACACCTTCTCCCAGGAGGAGGACGCCGATGCCCACCCCGACCACCGGGTCGGCGATGAGCAGGGTGGCGTAGGCGGCGGCGAAGTGACCGGTGCGGTAGGCGTTCTGCAACAGCAGGGCTCCGAACACCGCGGTGACGATGGCCAACACCGTCAGCCAACCGAACAGGTGGATCGGGTCGGCCATGGTGTTGGCGGACACCACCCGGGCCAACCCGGAGGTGGTGCCCAGCGCCGCCCCGCCGGCCAGGGCGAGCGCGAGCGCGCGTGCGTTGCTGGGCATCCACTGGGCGGTGACGTACACGATGGTGCCCGAGCCGATGACGATCCCGGACAGCCACAGCGCGGTCCCGGTCGACATCACGGGGCTCTGAGCACCGTGCGGGAACAACCACAGGACACCGACCAGACCCACCATGACGGCGGCCCCGGCCAGGATCTGCGAGAGGGGCACCCGTTGTCGGTTGAACAACGCCGACAGCACGATGGCGAACAACAGGCCCGTCACACCGATGGGCTGGATGATGGTCAGGGGCGCCCCACTGAGGGCGACCAGGTGCAGCGTCGCGCCCAACACGGCCGCACCGCTGCCCAGTAGCCAACGGGGCTGGCGCAGCAGATGCAGGAGGAAACCCGCTCGGGCGACCCTCCCTCCAGGGGCCCGAACGGCGTCGCGCTCCTGCATCGCCGAACCGAACGCCAGGCTGAAGGCCCCCGCCACCGCGATCAACACGGACCAGAGCATCAGCGGCTCCGGCCCGGTCGGTGCGCGACGTCATCGTGCGCCCCTGGTGTCATCGGCGGCATCCCCGTCTCCTCCGGCACTGTGTCCTCCATCCGTTCCCACTCCGGGAACCGGATACGTTCACGAGGGTACGGACCGGGTCGTGGCCAGGCGATAAGGACGACCCCCGTCTTGGAGGTGGTACAGGCCCTCCCTCCCCATAGGTGCGCCCCCCACCTTCCGTAGACCGCGGGCCTTGTCGTTCCGGCGATGCGTTCATCGGCCCCCTCGTCCCTACGTCTGCCGCAATCGCCCGTGCCCTAAGAGTCCGCACGGGTCAAAAGTCGGTATGGGGATCCGTCACCGCATCATTTATGGGACCTTTCGGCGCCGAACCCTTGGGGCACGGCGAGGATTCGTGACAGGATGTCCGATAGTGGTCTAGACCGGATAGGAGCAGTGCCTCGTGCCTGACAACCCCCGCAACTCCCCCGTCTCCCTCCTCCCCCGCCCCGTCGAGGTCACCACCGACGGACCGGAGGGCCTGGTACTCGACACCGACACCCACATCTCCGCGGACCAGGCCGCCGGCCCGACCTTGACCTGGCTGCGGCGTGAACTCGGCACCGCGACCGGGCTTTTCCTGTCCGTCGGTCACGAGCAGGACGCGCGGATCCGACTGAGCGTGGACCCCACCGCCGGGCTGGGCGAGGAGGGCTACCGCTTGATCGTGGACGCCGCGGGCGCCATCGTCGTCGGCCACGACCCCGCCGGTGTCTTCTACGGGGCGCAGACCCTGCGCCAACTCCTGCCCGTCGACGCCTACCGCGACGCGCCCGTGGGCGAGGCCACCGGCAGGTGGAGGCTGCCCTGCGTGCGCGTCACCGACTCCCCCCGCTTCCGCTGGCGCGGGGCCATGCTCGACATCGCCCGACACTTCGTGCCCAAACGCGAGATCCTCCGGTTCGTCGACCTCCTCGCGATGCACAAACTCAACGTGCTGCACCTGCACCTGACCGACGACCAGGGCTGGCGGGTCGAGATCCGCCGCTACCCGAAGCTGACCGAGAAGGGTTCCTGGCGCACCGAGAGCCAGGTCGGCATGACCAAGCCGCCGGTGTTCGACGGGCGCCCGCACGGTGGTTTCCTCACCCAGGACGACATCCGCGAGATCGTCGCCTACGCCGCCGCGCGACACATCACGGTGGTCCCGGAGATCGACGTGCCCGGCCACTCCCAGGCCGCCATCCACGCCTACCCCGAGCTGGGCGAGGTCGGCGAGATCCCGGTGGGGACCCGATGGGGCATCTTCGACGAGGTGCTGGCCGTCACCGACCACGTGATCGAGTTCTACGAGAACGTCTTCGACGAGCTCATCGAACTGTTCCCGAGCCCCTACATCCACGTGGGCGGGGACGAGTGCCCCAAGACCCAGTGGAAGAACAGCGAGTCCGCCCAACAGCGCATCCGCGAGGAGGGGCTGGCCGACGAGGACGAGTTGCAGAGCTGGTTCATCCGGCGACTCGACGCCCACCTCACCAAGCGCGGCCGTCGTCTGCTGGGCTGGGACGAGATCCTCGAAGGAGGACTGGCGCCGGGCGCGACCGTGCTCTCCTGGCGGGGCGAGGAGGGCGGGATCGACGCCGCCCGCTCCGGACACGACGTCATCATGGCCCCCACCGCCACCTCCTACCTGGACTACAAGCAGTCCGAGAGCCCGGACGAGCCGGTGCCGGTGGGCACCCTGCTGCGGGTGGAGGACGTGTACGCCGGCGACCCCGTGCCGGCCGACCTCACCGAGAAGGAGGCCGAGCACGTCCTGGGCGCCCAGGTGAACCTGTGGACCGAGCACATCGACACGCCCCGGCGTCTGGACTACATGGTCTTCCCCCGCCTGTCGGCGTTCGCCGAGAAGGTGTGGTCGACCAACGAGCGCGACTACGCCGAGTTCGAGCCGCGGCTGCTGCATCACCTCGGCCGCTTGGACGCTGCGGGCGTGGAGTACCGCCCGATGGACGGCCCCCGCCCCTGGCACGGCCGCCCCGGCGTCCAGGGCTGGGGCTGAAGGATCCTTGGGCTCTCGCGCCATCGTCGGCGCGAGAGCCTCATCCCGGCTCACCGGACGCTGCTTCCCAAGCCACCGATCCTCCGTCCGGCGCCGCCGCGCCACGGGGAGGAGCGGAGGCCCCTAGGGCGTGTTCCGCGGATCATTCCGGGCTCGCGACCACCAGGCTGCCTCTCGCTGCGCCGACTTCGCTCGGACAGCCAAACCCGGGCTGACCTTCGCTCCTCGTCTTGCGAGAGATTGCCTGGAGGCCGCTCGCGTCGATCGGCGCAAGCGCCGAACCAACCGAAAGCATCCACGGAACACGCCCTAGAAGTAGGTGGCGGTCGCGTCGACCACCCGGTCGTCGTCATCGACCACCGGGATCACCTGCCACCGGTCGAAGGCCGTGCAGGGGTGGGAGATACCGAAGGAGAACAGGTCGCCCGGGCGCACCCCCAACCCGCTCGGAACCCTCAGGTAGGCGTGGTGATCGTTGAGGTCGAACACCTCCACCCCCTCGGCCGGGACCTCGGTGCCATCGGCGCGGCGCAGCACCCGAGGGATCGGGAACCCCTGGTCGTGATTGGCCTCCCGGCGGCCCATGCCGGCGATCGCCAGCCCTTCTTCCGGGGTCGAGGTGACCTGCGCCCACAGTTCGAGGGCGCCCGAGAGGCTCTCGGGCCCCTCGGGAAGTCGGTTGTAGGGCGTGGTGCGCAGGTACAGGCCGTCGTCGTGGGCGACGTAGGCGCCGCTACGCAGGATCGGTAGGACGTCCTCGCGCCCGCCCAGCGTTTCCGCGACCAGGTCGAACCAGGCGCTGCCGCCCACCGAGAGCACCGGGCGCGTCGGGCCGTGTGCGTCGGCCAGCGCGGCGGCGTCACCGAGGAGGTCGTCGAGGAAACCTCGTACGCCCGCGGCGTCGCCCAGTGGCCCCTCGTAACCGGCGATTCCGGCCACGTCCAGACCCGGGGCGCTCGCCACCTCACGGGCGACGGCCAGTACCTCCTCTCGGGTCCGGCAACCGGTACGACCGCCCGGGACACCACGCTCGATCAACACCTGGAGCGGTCGTGCCCCCTCGCGCGGCGTGGCGTGGGGAGCGACGGCCTGGGAGGCGACGGCGACGCCCTCCGGTGAATCGACGTAGAGGAGGAACTCGAAGTCGGGGTCGGAGTCGAGTTCGGCGGCCACCCAGCGCAACGCCTTCGGGTCGAGCAGTTCGTTGGCGAGCAGGATCCGGCGGACCCCGAACCGGCGGAAGTCCAGTACCTGGTTCGCGGTGGCCGCGGTGATCCCCCAAGCGCCCGCGTCGAGCTGGCGCCGGGTGATCAGGGGTGACATGGCGGTCTTGCCGTGCGGGGCGAACAGCAACCCGCGATCGCGGGTGAAGTCGGCGAGCGCGGCGACGTTGCGGTCCAGGGCCGAGGCGCGCAACACCATCAGCGGCCAGGTGAACGGGCCGTCGAAGAGATGGTCCTTGCGGGCGACGAACTCGTCGAGGGTGACGGGTTCCCCCGGCCACCACAGGCCCTTGGTGCGCCAGTCGACGTACTCGGTGGGGATGGTCGGCCGTTCACTCACGTGGTCTCCGCTCCGTGGCCGGGCCCGGTGTCGGACGGCGAGCACCGTCCGACACCGGCGGGTTCGTCACCGATCATCCCATCGGCGAACCTTCCCAGGAAGGTTCAGGACGCGAGCTCCACGGACTCTTCGGAGTCTTGGGGCCCCTCGTCGACGGCCAGGTCGGCGCGGCCCTGCAGGAACTCCGCGATGGCCCGCTGCCCGGTCTCGGGGAAGTCGGTGATGAAACCGTCCACACCCATCTCCAGGACGCGCCGCATCCCGTCGGCCTCGTTGATCGTGTACGGCATGATCTCCAACCCGGCGTCCTGGACGGCCGCGACGTAGTCGGCGTCGATGGAGTTGTGGTTGGGGTTGATCATCTGCGCCCAGTCGTAGTCGGCGATTCGATCCTTGGGGACCTGTCCGAGCAGGCCGTGCGGCACGGACGGCAGCAGGCTCTTGGAGTGTTCGGTGGACTCCCAGTCGAAGCTCTGGACGACGAGTCGGTGGGGTTCGCCGGGCGCGTTGGGCACCAGCCAGTGCGGGCCGCGCGCCAGTTCGACGGAGATCTGGTGCTCGATTCCCGGGTACAGGGAGGGTTCCTTGACCTCCAGGAGCAGGTTCATCCCGTGCTCTTGGAGTCGGTCGAGGGCCTCGCGCAGGGTCGGGACGGGTTCACCGGCGAACTCCTCGTCGAAGGAGGAACCGGCGTCGAGGCGCTCGATCTCCTCCAGGGTGAAGTCGCCGACGTCGTAGGGCGCCCGGTCGGGGAACACCTCGGTGACGTCGGTGGTGCGCTCCAACGTGGTGTCGTGCATGAGCACGATCTCCTCGTCCGAGGTGAGCTGGACGTCGATCTCCACGGTCTCCGCGCCGAGCCGGTGCCCCTCGTCGATGGCGGCGAGGGTGTTCTCCGGCGCGGTGCCGGCGGCTCCTCGGTGGGAGACGGCGATGAGCGGGCGCGTCGGCGCCGTCTGCTGTGGTGGGGTGGCCGTGCCCTGCTGGACGCGCTGTACTTCGATCGGCTCGTGATCGCTTCCCACGAGCGCGGACGGGGCCGCGAGCGCCGGGCTCGCGAGGACGGACATCGAGAACGTGACTGCTCCGACAACGAAACCGATGCGCTGATGCACCGGGCCTCCCATGTACGCGTGGATTGGCCGACTGCCCACTCAGAGTGAGCGCGCTTGGTGACCGGTCGGTGACCGTACGCGGAGCAGTCGGTGATCCGCGGCCCATTTTCTGGTGGACTGCACCAGCGGACCGACGAATCTCGCTCTATGTATGCATTTGGCTACTTCATGTCTGATTTTTGACCACGAATACTCTCGATAACTACCGAGAGTCCTGAAATCATCACACGTAGTAGTCGACGGGAAGGAACTCCCATGCGCAAGCACCACACGAGGTGGGTCGCGCTGTTCAGTGCCGCCGCCATCTCCACGTCGGGTCTGGTGGGCCTCGCCGGCCCGGCCGCGGCGGACGACAAGGAAACCGAGGCGCTCAGCTGGCCCGTGGTCAGTCAAGGGGTCTCCTCCTACAGCCTCGACGGACACCGGATCGCCTACCTGCCGCCGGGCCTGGACCGGTACGGGATCAACGCCGCCTCCACGACCGACCGCCAGGGCAACAGCCGCTCGCAGCTCTCATGGGTCCGGGGACCCGACCAGCTCTACGGCCGGGTCTCGGTGCTGCGCTCAGAGGATCTCCAGGAACTGGACGATCTCAGGGGCAGTCGGTACAGCCACCTCGCGGATTCGAGCCTGGAGGAACTCCCCGAGAGCGAGGGGTTCGAGCACGGCGCCTACCTGTCCGAGGAGACCGGCGACCTGTTCTGGCTGGCGAGTCCTGGTGTCGCGGTCACCACGCACCTCCAGCCCGACCGTTGGGAGAGCGACGAGCTGATCCGGATGGCCGAGTCGGTCTCCGCGGTGTCGGACCCGGAGGCGGTGGAGGAAGAGGCCGAGGAGGTTCCCCAGGACGAGGCCCCTGAGGATGAGGCCCCCACAGACGAGGCCCCCGCGGACGAGACCCCGGAAGAGGAAGCTCCCGAGGACGAGGCGCCGGAAGAGGACGCCCCCGAGGACGAGGCGCCGGAAGAGGACACTCCGGAGGAAGAGGCCCCCGCGGACGACGTGACCCCGCAGACGCCCGAGAACGAGGCGCCCGAGGAAGGCGCCACCGACGAGGAGCCCGCCCAGGAAGAGGGCGCCGAGGAGGAAGGGGCCACCGAAGCGGCCCCGGTCGACCAGGTCTCCGACGAGACCCCGGTCGAGGACGCGGAAGAGGCCCAGGAGGCCGACCAGCCCGCGGCCCCCACCTCCCGTGAGGTCAAGACCTGCCTGGTCGAGCACTTCGTGGACTTCGAGTCCGCCTCCACCGGGCTGGACCAAGAGCAGATGGCCCCGGGCAGTCAGGAGTTCGTCGAGCAGGCCGTGAGCGGGGGCGACCTCGACGACGCCGAACTCGACCGTCTCCTGGCCACCGTCTGGTACTACGGCGACGAGGACGACAAGGTCGCCTCGACCGACGCCTGCGCCGAGAGCCTCGGCCTGGAACGCGACGAGGTCGAGGACGGCCTCTCCGAGGTCTCGGACCTGATCGGCGAGCTGGTCGAGGAGGCCAACAAGGCCATGGCCGGCGCGATCGACGAGGCCGAGAAGGCCTCCTCCGACGCACCCGAGGCGGCCGAGGCCGACGCCGCCTCCGTCGACGTCGAGGACCCGGTCGACGCCGAGGAGTGGGAAGAGCTGTGGAACTCCCTGCCCTGGAGCATCCCCGCCGAGAACTCCTGACGGAGCGCGCCCCTTAAGCGGGGCGGCGCGCGGCGAGCGGAGCCCAGGCTCCCCGCCACGGATACGACCCGGGGCCGGTGCCCGCATCCACCGGCCCCGGGTTCTTTTTCGGCCCGCACATATCACGAACGGCCTCGGAGCGAAATCCGGGCGACCCCTTTCCGCCCCTCGCGACCCCACCGCGCCGGCTCACACCCCCTCGGCCCCGTGCGTGCACCCCCGCAACCCCACCCGGAATCCATCCCCCGACACCGTGCGTATCGCACCGGACACCCTGGGACCACCTTCCTCGTCGCCTTTCGGGAGAGAGGGGAAGGAAACCCGAAACTGAGGCCATTGGGCCCGAATCACCTGAACCCCCGACATTCGCGGCCTGCCATGCTGTACCGTCACCCACGTTCGACGACGTCTCCACCCGATGGCACGACCCCCGTCGCGGTGTGACCCCCGCCGTGCCCCATCCCGGCCCGGCCCCACCCCGCCTTCCCATCCGCAGGAGGACGAACGCATGCCCGGATTCACCACACGACCTCAGCTGCGCGGCGACTTCGGCATGGTCGCCTCCACGCACTGGCTGGCCAGCGCCGCCGGCATGTCCGTCCTCGAACGCGGGGGCAACGCCTTCGACGCGGCGGTGGCCACCGGCTTCACCCTGCAGGTCGTCGAGCCCCACCTGAACGGCCCGGGCGGCGAGGTCCCGGTGATCTTCCAGGCCGTGGGCAGCGCGCCGCGGGTGCTGTGCGGCCAAGGCGTCTCCCCCGCCGCCACGAGCATCGAGGCGTTCGCCGGAATGGATCGCATCCCCGGCAGCGGTGTCCTGGCCGCCACCGTCCCCGGGGCCTTCGACGCCTGGATGCTGCTGCTGCGCGACCACGGCACGATGTCGGTCCGCCAGGTCCTCGAACACGCCGTCGGCCTGGCCGAACGCGGCTACCCCGTCCTGCCGCGCATCGCGTCCGTGATCGAGAACCTGAGGCCGGTCTTCGCCGAGCACTGGGCGGGTTCGGCCGGCGTGTACCTGCCGCACGGCGTCGCCCCCGCCGCCGGTTCCCGGCTGCGCAACCCGGCTCTGGCCGCCACCTATCGGCGGATCGTCGAGGACGCCGAGCGGGGAGGCGGTGACCGCGAGGCGCAGATCGAGACGGCCCGCCGTTCCTGGGCCCAGGGGTTCGTCGCCGAGGCCGTGGGCGCCTTCTTGGCCGCTCCCGTCCCCAACGGCCACGGAGAGCCCGAGCAGGGACTGCTGACCGCCGCCGACATGGCCGACTGGAGCGCCCACTACGAGGACACCTCCACCGTCACCCACGGCGCCCACACGGTGCACAAGACCGGACCCTGGGGCCAGGGACCCGCCATGTTGCAGCAGCTCCGGCTGGCCGAGGCGCTCGGTGTGGACGCCGACCTGCGCCGGGACGGGGTCTTCGGCGCGGACGCCGGTGTCGACGCCGACTTCGTGCACCGGGTCACCGAGATCGCCAAGCTCGCCTTCGCCGACCGCGAGGCCTGGTACGGCGATCCCGACCACACCGACGTGCCCCTCAAGGAGCTCCTGAGCCCGGCCTACGCCGCCGAACGCGCCCGAATCGTCGACGACGCACGTGTCGCCATGGACCTGCGCCCCGGCTCACCCGGTGGTCGTTCCCCCTTCGTCCCACCGCTGTTCCTGGCCGACGACACCCCCGGCGACCGCACCACCGGGGAGCCGACCGTACGCGACACCCCCGGCATCGCCCCCTCCGACCAGCGCGGGGACACCTGCCACCTCGACGTGGTGGACGCCGACGGGAACATGGTCTCGGCGACGCCGAGCGGTGGCTGGCTGAGCAGCTCCCCCGTCATCCCCGACCTCGGCTTCCCCTTGGGCACCCGCGCGCAGATGTTCTGGCTCGACCCGGCCTCGCCCAACGCGGCGGCCCCGCGCAGGCGCCCCCGCACCACCCTGTCGCCCACCCTGGTCACCAGGGACGACGGGCAGGCGGTGCTGGCCATCGGCACGCCCGGCGGCGACCAGCAGGACCAGTGGACGACCACCGCACTGATGCGGATCCTCAACGGGGCCACCGACCTGCAGGAGGCCCTGGACACCCCGATGTTCCACACCAACGCCTTCCCCAGCTCCTTCCACCCGAGGGAGACGCTGTCCGGCGACCTGGTGGTCGAGCCGGGTGTGGGCGAGGAGACCATCGCGGAGCTGCGTCGACGCGGCCACACGGTGCGGGTCGTGGAGCCGTGGTCGCTGGGTCGGCTCGCGGCCGTGGCCCGCGACCCGGAGACCGGTGAACTGCGCGCCGCCGCCGACGCCCGAGGGGGCCAGGGGTACGCCGCCGGGCGTTGATCGCCTGGTCGGAGGTGGTCGGGGCGGCTCCGCCCCGACCCGGAGATCACCCCCGACATCCAAGGCAGACGAAAGCGTACGGAATTCGCACACGATTGAACGGGATGGGACTTAGGGCACCGTTGCACCACCATGCATGCCTTGATCCAACCTCTTGCCAAATCGACCGGTCGCTGCTTATCTAGACCTTGTGCGGGGTGCGCTCCCGGACGATACGGTCGAGTGCGCCGCGACAACTCCATACCACCCGACAGGGTCGGTTTCGCTGTCTCCCCCTCCCTCAGCGACGGCCCTGTTCCCCCTCCAGACCGAGATCTGCCTTCCCCTCCCGGCGGTTCTTCGGACTCGGAGAGCGATGGGCCGTGGGGGGGGCCCTTAGGGGTGCCCCCGGGCCCACGGGAGTGACGCGGGGGGGGCGGGGGGGGGGGGGCGGGGGAGGGGTTGGGTCCCCGGGGAGCCGG